>JAFMJD010000091.1 GCA_017853685.1 Actinomycetota bacterium
TCTTCTTCGGCGGCGGCACACCGACCGACGGCGCCTTGTCGGCCCACTCGGGCCAACGGCGCCGGCTCACGATGGACAGGGTGCGGAGCAGCTTCATCGCCACTTCGTCTTCCTGGGCGGGCTTGGCGACGATGACACCGTCGGCGATCATCCGGTTGATGACCTCCTCACCGAGTTCGGTGCGAACGATGGTGAGCGTCCAGTTGTTGTCCTTGCCGATGCCGCCCGTGGCGATGTCGGAGTGCTCGGCCGCGAAGTCGGGGCAGCTCTTGCATCCCTCGCGCGTCCACTTGTGGCATTCCTTCAGGTCGATCTCGTGGTACGAGCCGTCCTTCATCCAGATCTGGAAGACGCCCTTGATGTTCATCTTCACCATGTCCTGCTTCTTGAGGCCGTACTTGGCCTCGAACAGTTCGGGGAAGATGGCATCGTCGAACGTCTTCGAGCAGAGCAGACCGATGTTGAACAGGAACGGCTTGGACACCTTGCCGGCCTTGCGGTCCCACATCGTGGGCGGTGACGAGGTTTGGCAGCCCATGCCCACGAGTGCGAGTCGGCTGAGCCCCTGTTCCTTGGCGTCGCGCAGCGCGAGCGGGTTGGCGCAGTAGGTGTAGCGGCTGCCTGCAGTAGCAAGCACCTCTTCGGGTGTGCGCACGAGCACGGGCTTGGCCTTCCACGCATCGTCGGGTTCCACGCCGCTCACCATGGCGCCCTCGATGTAGTCGTTCTTCAGCAGCCACAGCAGCATCGCCGAGACGAAGCCACCGTCTTGACCGATCTCGTTCACGTGATCGTCTGCTGCACGGGTGAGCAGCAGCTGTCGCCAGACTCCAGCCATCTCATCGGGCTCACGCAGGCGGCCGAACAGATGCATGTCGGCGGCGGGCTCCCATGCCCGGAAGCGGGGGCATGCCCGGGTGCACGTGGTGCAGCCCTTCTCGCCGTGGATGCAGTTGTCCAGGCCGAGTTCTTCTTCGAGGTGGAAGGGCTTGTACTTGCCCTCCTCGTGCTCGTAGCCGATCACGTCATGCGGACACGTGACCACGCAGCCGGCGCATCCCGTGCACAGTCCGGTGGTGATGACCTCGGCGTAGAGCTCTTTCCACTGGGCGGTCCAGCGCTCGGCCTTCGGTGCTGCGGGTTCGGTCATCGTCATGGCCGAAACTCTAGTCAGACCGCGTCGGGTCCTTCTTCTCCGGTGCGGATGCGCACGATGCGCTCCACGTTGGTGACCCAGATCTTGCCGTCGCCGATCTTGCCGGTGGCTGCGCTGGTACGGATCGTGTCGATCACGGAGTCCACGAGGTGATCGTCCACCACCGCCTCGATCCGGGCCTTGGGCACGAAGTCGATCTTGTACTCGGTGCCCCGGTAGGTCTCGGTGTGGCCACCCTGACGGCCGAACCCGCGGGCCTCGCTGACGGTGATACCGGTGACCCCGGCCGTCTTCAGGGCGTCTTTGACGTCGTCGAGCTTGAACGGCTTCACGATCGCTGTGATCAGTTTCATGATGAACTCACCTTACTCGTGTGGCGAACGATGGGGTCCGGGGGTCAGGACTGGTAGGCCGTCTCGGCGTGCTGGCTCTGGTCGAGGCCGACGAGTTCGGACTCCTCGTCCACCCGCAGTCCGATCGTGCGCTCGATGGCGAACGCAATCAGGTACGACACGACGAACGAGAACAGCATGACGGCGCCCACTGCGACCAACTGGTCCACGAGCAGGTCGGCGCCACCGCCGAAGAACACGCCGTCGGCGCCGACACCGGTCGCCGACTTGTCGGCGAAGAAGCCGAGTGCGATCGAACCGAACAGTCCGCCGATGAGGTGAACTGCGAGCACGTCCAGGCTGTCGTCCACGCGGAGCAACTGCTTGAGCTTCAGGCAGAGGAAGCAGATGGCACCGGCGAGTCCACCGATGATGATGGGCGACATCCCTCCGACGAACCCGGCGCACGGCGTGATGGCCACGAGTCCGGCCACCGCCCCCGAGCACGCTCCGAGCGTGGTGGCGTGACCGGACACGAGCCGCTCGACGAGCAGCCACGCCAGCATCGCTGTAGCAGCAGCGAGATTGGTGTTCACGAGTGCCTGTGCAGCGATGCCGTCGGCGCCGAGCGCCGACCCTGCGTTGAAGCCGAACCAACCGAACCACAAGATGCCGGTACCGATCACCGTGAACGGGAGGTTGTGCGGGGGCATCGGCTCTTTCATCCAGCCGCGCCGCGGTCCGATCACCATCGCAATCGCCAGCGCACCGATACCAGCGTTCACGTGGATGGCGGCGCCGCCTGCGAAGTCGAGAGCGCCCCGACGGAACAGCCAACCGTTCGGGCTGAATACCCAACGGGCAACCACTGAGTACACCAGGACCGACCAGAGCCCGATGAAGAGCACGTACGAACCGAACTTGAGTCGATCGGCGGTTGCTCCCGTGATGAGTGCCGGTGTGATGACGGCGAACATCATCTGGAAGGCCACGAACGCCATCGCGGGAATCACGAGCGTGTCGCCGTACCCGGGGATCTGTGCGGCCTTCCCGACATCACCGACGACGTCCCTCAGGAAAGCGAGGTCGAAGTTGCCGATCCACCGGTTGCCGCCGCCGAAGGCGAGGCTGAAGCCCACCACGGCCCACAGCACGCTGATGAGTCCCATGGCGAACACGTTCTGCATGAGCATGCCGAGCACGTTCTTGCTGCGGACCATGCCGCCGTAGAACAGCGCCAGACCCGGGGTCATGAAGAGCACGAGCGCTGCAGAGATGAGCACCCACGCGGTTGCTCCGGAGTTGATTTCCATGATGACGGTCGAACCTCACGCCGGTCGGGGGAATCGGATGAGACCCGAGTCTGGAGGCGCCGTGTTTCGGTCGTGTTTCCGGTTTGTCTGCTGTGATTCGGCTGTCATGGTTCGACTGGCGGTGGAGTCGAGAAAAATGAATCACCGGGCCGGTTGCTGCAGCACTGCAGAACCGACCCGGTGACCCTGCCCCTACCGGAAGGATCCGGAGGACGGTGGAGAAAACTCGGAGGGGGATCGAGCATTCTCCGTTCGGGCGGCGGTGTCCCTGACGCGGACGCCGCCGACGTTGACTCCTGTTGGTTTGCTCAGATGGCCTCGGGGCCTTCCTCGCCAGTACGGATGCGCACGATGCGACCCACGTCGGTGATCCAGATCTTGCCGTCGCCGATCTTGCCGGTGTGTGCGCTCGCCTTGATTGCGTCGACGATCGAGTCGACCGCAGCGTCGTCGCACACCACCTCGAGTCGTGACTTGGGCACGAAGTCGATCTTGTACTCGGTGCCGCGGTAGGTCTCGGTGTGACCACCCTGGCGTCCGAATCCGCGGACCTCGCTGACCGTGATGCCGGCGGCTCCTGCGGCCTGCAGGGCCTCCTTCACATCGTCCACCTTGAAGGGCTTGATGATTGCGGTGATGAGTTTCATGTTCGTGTGCTCCGATCTCACTTGCTGAATTCGGGGTATGCCTGCACACCCATCTCCGGGAGGTCGAGACCCATGATCTCGTCCTCCTCCTTCGAGCGGATCCCGCCCTTGCCCATGGCCTTCGAGATCTTGTCCTGGATCTTGAAGAACCCGAATGCGACACCGAAGATCACCGTGCAGATCACGGCCACGCCAAGTGCCTGGGCACCGAGCTGGCCCCACTCACCCTTGATGAGTCCCTCGACGGCGATGCCGTTTCCATCGGCGTCCACTGCACCGTTCCACCCGGCGCCGTAGCTGCCGTTGGCGAAGATGCCCACGCACAGCACGCCGAAGATGCCGTTCACGCCGTGCACGCTGATGGCGCCCACCGGATCGTCCAGCTTGAGCTTGCGCTCGACGAAGAACACCGACTCGATCACGAGCAGACCGGCGATGCCGCCGATGACCGCAGCCGCCCACGGCGCCACGAAGGCACACGGTGCCGTGATGGCCACCAGACCGGCGAGCATGCCGTTTGCCATCATTCCGGGATCGGGCTTGCCGGTGCGCTTGGTGATCCAGAGCATGGCGCTGATGGCACCGAAGGCACCGGCAATCGCCGTGTTGGTCGCCACCGTGGCGAACTGCACGTCGGTCGCTGCGAACGTGGAGGCTGCGTTGAAGCCGAACCAGCCGAACAGGAGGATGAACACTCCGAGCATGGCCATCGGGATGTGGTGACCCGGGATGGCCCGCGGCTTGCCGTCGGGACCGAACTTGCCGATGCGTGGTCCGATCACCATGGCGCCGGCGAGTGCTGCCACACCGCCGACGGCGTGCACCACGCCGGAACCGGCGAAGTCGGTGTAACCGACGCCGAGGTTCATCGTGTCCCAGGTCTTGGCGAGCCAGCCGCCGCCCCAGGTCCATGCTGCGAAGAGTGGGTAGTAGAGAGCGCCGCAGAACACGCCCCAGATCGTGAACGAGCCCCACTTCCAGCGCTCGGCCATCGAGCCGGTGGGAATCGTGGCCACGGTGTCCATGAAGGCCACCATGTAGAGGAAGAAGCCGAGGAGCGCCGGAGTGATTCCGCCGCCCGACATGGCCCAACCGCCCTTCCACAGGAACACCCAGTTGCCGTCGCCGATCATGGCGTTACCGATCGGCGCATTCAGCCCGAATGCCGAGTAGCTGAAGCCACCGAAGGCCAGCGGGAACCCGACGAAGAAGAAGCCAATGAAGCCGAGGGCGAAGATGGCGAAGTTGGTGCTCACCACGTGTGCTGCGTGCTTGGCCCGGCAGAAACCGGTCTCGACGAGCGCGAAGCCCGCCTGCATGAAGATGACGAGTGCAGCGCCGATGACGACCCACAGCAGGTTGACCTGTGTGCCGAGGACAGTCACGGCGTCGGGTTCATCCTGGGCAAAGGCAGCTGTGGCGCCGAGCCCAAGGACCGCGGTCGTTACGGCGACGCCGACCGCAATCTTGAGTGATTTTCTTCCCACTGTTGGGGACCTTTCTGGTTGAAGGGGCAGATTGCTGGCGTCACGACGCTGGAACGCCACCCAGAACGGTAGGAGCGGGAGATTTCGCGACCGTGTGGGATCTGTTTCCGCACTGTGAAGCGATGGTTCGACCCGAGGTCGGCCTCAGCGTGTGCTGCGGCGCGAGCGGGCGCTCAGGTCGCCCTCGAGGGCACGCCGGATGCGACCCATGGCCGCGTTGTCCAACTTCGCGCCATTGCGTCCGCTCACTGCGAACCGGTCGAGCGCCACACCACCATCGGTGGAGATGCGGGCTGAATGCACCTCGACATCGGCCAGCGCGAAGGCGCCGGCGATGGAAGCGAGGAGTCCCGGTGCGTCCTCGGCCTCGACGACGCACGAGGTGTGCCATGGCAGCACCGAGTTGTCGAAGCGCACGCTCGCCCCGGTGACGGGTCGTGGCCGGAGCGGTTGGCGCAAGCGTCCCTCGATGGACTCGGCGAGTGCACGTGCGCCGGGTCGTGTGGTGCTCACCACGACGAAACTGTCCACCACGACTCGGTCACCCCATGTGGCGATCGACGCGCCGACGATGTCGAGGCCCGCTTCGGTGAACGCCGATGCGATGTGAGCGAGGAGCCCCGGATGGTCTTGGCTGGCGACATCGATTCGCCAGCGGTGGGCAACTTCGTCGCCGGTGATTGCCACGCGTACGGTGCCCGGACGCGGAGCAGGTTCGGCGAGCCGCGCCTGACGCACCAGTTCGTCGGGCTGGTTCGCGAGCACGTACGAGCGTGGTGCATGTGCGATTCGTTCGGCAACGAGCGGGTCATCGGCGAGTTGCTGAGCGGCCTCGCGTCGTGCGTCGCAGAGGTTTGCGCCACCGTCACTGCCGAGTTCTGCGCCGAGACGGGCGTTGATCTCCTCGAGCACCGCTCGCTCGAACACATCGAGCTCCCGGCTGGCGACGGACAACAGGTACAGCCTGCGTCGACGTTCGTTCGATCCGAGGTGTGCGGCCATCTGTATCACCACCATGTCGTCGAGGGCGTCGGGGTCGTGCAGGAGTCCGAGAAACATCGATGCATCTGCAACGAGCGCAGCGGTCTCCTGTTCGTCTGCGACGCTGATGGACAACTGTCCGAGGATCGACGGTGCCACGTCGGAGCCCTCGCCGGCGATCTCGGCCACATCGAGCGACAACGCAGCGAGCAGGAGCGGTTCCACGCGGTCGAGATGTTCGAACTCGGTGCGGAACTCGTCGTCGAGGGAGTCGTCGGCGGCGTTCTCGTTGATGCGGTCCACGGTGGGGAACCGCAGCACACGCAACGGATCGAGTTCGGAAGGGTCGGTACGCCGTGCGCGCAGCGCGCGTGAGACTTCGGGCAGTGCGCGTTCCAGCACGCCGAGGGTCTCGAGGAAGCGCCACGACCGGGGATTACCGGAACGCAGTAATTCGAGGAACTTGGCGGTGGTACCGGCATCCCATGCCAGGGTCTGCTGGCGGTGAGCAGCGAACCATTCGACGAGTCGGTCATCGGGTCGGTGGTCCCGGACGAGCAGTGCCGCATCGAGCGCGAGGGGCAGCACGCGCGTGGGTGACGGGTTCGCGTTCAGGTGCACCACACCGTTGCGCACCACGATCCAACCATCGGCAGGTTCGGGTTCCTCCACGAAATCATCGGGTGTGGTGGCGTTCTCGCTCGACTTGAGGCGCCAGCGCAACAGTGGCGGTGTTGCGAGCGTGGTGATGAGCACCATCACGATGAGCGCGGCATACAGGTCGTCGCCGAGCACGTTGTTGCGCAGCCCGATCGCGGCGAAGATCAAGCCGACCTCGCCGCGCGGAATCATGCCGAAGCCGATGAGCCACTTGTCGGTACGAGTGCCGAACGCTCCGACGGCGGCTAGCAGCTTTCCGGCGATCGCAACGGCGGTCAGCACTGCGGCGATACCGATCACCGACGGCTTGAACATCGCCTGCACATCGGTGCTGATGCCGATCGACAGGAAGAACACCGGGATGAACACGTTGCCGATCGGCGCGAGGTCACGTTCGAGGCGATGCGCCTGTTTGGTCCGGCCGATGGCAAGACCAGCCATGAAGGCGCCGATGATGGGTGCGAGGTGCGCTGCCTCGGCGAGCGCCGAGAAGCCCAGCGTGGCTGCCATGGCGATCCCGATCAGGGTGGCCGGCGAACTCGCGAACCGTTGAACCCCCTGGAAGAACGGCGGGGCGAGCTTGGCTCCGGCGATTCCCGTGAGGAGCAGGAATCCGAGGGCGAGCCCGATGGTGCCCAGGATGGTTCCGGCGCTCACGCTGCCGTCCACCACGATCCGGGTGACCACCGTGAGGATCACCAGACCCAACACGTCGTCGGCGACGGCGGCTCCGAGCACGATGCGGGACTCGGTGAGCGACAGGGCGCGCAGGTCGCCGAACACGCGCGCAGTGATACCCACACTGGTGGCCGTGAGCGCAGCGCCGACGAAGATCGCCGTCTTGGTCTCCTCGCCGAGGGCGATCGCGGCGATGGTGCCACCGGCGAATGGAGCGGCGACACCCATGACCGCAACGGCGAGCGATGCCCGTCCCACCTTGGTGAGTTCACCCACATCCATCTCGAGGCCGACGTTGAGCAGGAGGAGAATCACTCCGATCTCGCCCAGCACCGTGAGGATCTGGCCGGGCTCCACCACGCCGAGCACCGACGGGCCGATGATGATGCCCGCAACGATCTCGCCGAGCACGGCGGGGATGCGGATCCGTTCGGCCAGTTCGGCGGCCACCTTGGCGGCCAGCAGTACCACGAAGAGGTGGAACAGCACCGTGCCCATGTCGAGGGCACCCTCGCCACCCCCGGCGGCGAGGATCGAGACGGCGGCAGTCATCAGCCGAGCAGGGATCGTGCTGCAGGCACGGCGTCGGGGTGGAGGATCCAACCCCGGGAGCGCACGGTGCGAATGGCATCGGCGCCGAGGCGACGCCGGATCTGCACCAAGAGCGCATCACAGCGTCGTTCGCTGCGATCGGCGAGGCCGCTCTGGCGCGCCAGTTCGTGGCGGCTCACCACCCGGCCGCTGAAGCGGACCAGCACGTCGAGCACGGCCAGTTCCTGGGCTGTGGGCGGTTCAACTACGTCGACGACGGGGGAATCGATGACGGAGGTCATGTCGGCGACGGTACGAGGGGGCCGTTTCGCTCCTGTTCGCGTTTTGTGAACGGGATGTGAACAGCCCCGGGTGTCGGTCCCGAGCGTCACTCCTAGCCTTGCGGCCATGGACATGTCGTACCCCGCCGAGGCCGAATCGTTCCGTTCCGAGATCCGTTCGTGGCTCGAGGACAACCTGCCGGCCGGGTGGTTCGACCCCGACTTCGAGATGAGTGCCGAGGAACGACGAGCGTTCAACGAGCAGTGGCCGGCCAAGTTGTATGCCGGTGGCTGGATCTGCGCCACCTGGCCCGAGGAGTACGGCGGCAAGGGACTCACCACCATGCAGGGTGTGGTGCTCTCCGAGGAGTTCGCCCGCGCCAAGGCGCCACTGCGCGCCGACTTCTTCGGCGACACCCTGGTGGGCCCCACCATCTTGCAGTGGGGTACCGAGGAGCAGAAGAAGACCTTCTTGCCCCAGATCCTTCGCGGCGAGGTGCGCTGGTGTCAGGGCTTCAGCGAGCCGAACTCGGGCTCGGATCTCGCATCGCTCAAGACCACTGCGGTGCTCGATGGCGACGAATGGGTCATCAACGGCCAGAAGGTGTGGACCACGGGAGGTCATCACGCCGACTACTGCTTCTTGCTCACCCGCACCGACGCCGATGCCCCCAAGCACAAGGGAATCTCGTACTTGCTCGTTCCGATGCGTCAACCCGGCATCGAAGTGCGTGGCATCGTGCAGCCCGACGGCACCGCCGAGTTCTGCGAGGTGTTCTTCGACAACGCCCGCTGCCCGAAGGACAACGTGGTCGGCGGGGTGAACGAGGGATGGAAGGTGGCGAACTCCACGCTCGCGTTCGAGCGCGGTATGAGCGCCACCACCAGTTATCGACGTTTCGAGGACGAGTACAAGTTGATGCTCGTCGAGGCCGAACGACGCGGTCTGCTGTGCGACCTCCACATCCGTCAGCGCCTCATGCGGTACTACACCAAGATCCAGTTGCTGCGCATCAACGGTCTGCGCTCGCTCACGTCCACCCTGAACAAGACGAAGGATCCGGGCGTTGCCGCACTCGGAGCAACCAACAAGATGTTCTGGAGCGAGATGCACCGCGAGGCCATGGAACTGTGTCTCGACATCTACGGAGCAGAGTCGATGCTCATCAACACCGGACCCGCATCGGGTTCGTGGCCCGGCACCGGTCGTGACAAGCGTCGTGAGGGCTATCCAGTGAGCGCGATGATGTCGGCGTTCTTCTTCAGCCGCTCCGAGACCATCTGGGGCGGCACCTCGCAGATCCAGCGCAACATCGTGGGTGAACGCGTGCTCGGACTCCCGAAGGACCCGGGCTGACCTAGAGCGCCCGATCGAGGAAGGTGGCCATCAGGCCCACACCGTCGAGATGTGGGATCGAATCGACCACCCGGTCCATCATCACCAGCCGTTGTTGGATCCTCGGATCCGCGAGCCACTCGGAGAACACCGCACTCCACGCAGCGATACCAAGTGTGGGTACGCCGATGGGTTCCCACACGGCGCGCAGCACCCGCGTGGCCACTCGACCGTGCAACGCTGACATGGCTGCGCCGCGTTGCTTGGCCTCGGCCTCGAAGAACGCGAAGTGTCGAGCCTCTTGTCGGGCGATGGCCCGCAGCAGGGCGGCCACCGGCGGGTCGGACCCCTTGGCGAGTTCGCTGTACATCACCGTGGCGACGTACTCCGCCGCAGCACCCAGCACACAGAACAAGAACGCGGTCTCGGGAAAGAGCGCCAGGGGCTGCGCGGGTAGTCGGGCAATGAGGCGGCGGCGGATCGAGATGGTCTCGGTGGTGGGCTCGGGCACTCGGTAGTGCTGGTTCCTCAGGAGGAAGCGCAGTGCGAGCGCGTGCTCATTCTCCTCGTGTTCCCACTGCGGCAAGAAGGCCGCGATATCGGGGCACCTCATCAACCCGAGGGTGCGAGCGTGCGCAGTGGTGATGGCGGTGTCTTCCTCCAGCATCGCGGCAACGTGCAGGATGCGCGCGCGGTCGGCATCCAGCACACATCGTTCGAGTCCCGTGTCGCGCCAGTCGATCAGACCCGCCTGCTGTTCGAATCGACGCAGGTGACCCGTCGCGAGCAACGTCACTCAGTTGCGCAGACTGCTGCGAGTGACGCGATGGCGGTGGTGCGACGCGGCTCGCGGATCTCGTGCTGATCGAGACCATTCGTGCAGTAGCCGAACGACAATCCGGTGACGGGGTCGCCCCAAGCGATCTGTCCCTTGGCTCCGTTGTGCCCGATGGTGCCTGCATGCACCGAACGACCGAAGCCGCGGAAGTGGTTCTTGCCGTCGTCAGCCGCCTGCACGAGGCCGAGCGTTCGGTTGGCAGATGCGCCGGTGAGCGGATCGGGGAAGGTGTTGCGCACTCGCACCTTGGCATCGGCGAGCACGTCGGGGCGCCACATCTCGCCCGGGTTCATCAGCACCGCTTGGTAGTACATCGCAAGATCGCACGCGCGCATCACGCCGCCGCCACCGGGAACGCCAACCGCTTGCGCAGCGGGATCGCCCAGGGCCGTGAGGGCATCGGTGGTCACCTCGGTGGCGGGCAACTCGCTGATGCCGAAGACGGCCTGCAGTTCCTCGGCCGTGGCCGGCTCACCGACCACGTGCAGGGGGGCCGCCAAGTGGGGGAGTGCTCCGAGCACCTTGGGAAGTCCAGCAGGAGTCGTGACCCGCTGTTCCACGACATCACGAAAGTCGGTGCCCGTCACGGTCTCGATGATCTCGGCGAGCACCCAGTGCGCGGAGGTGGGGTGGTACTCGAACCGACTCCCGGGTTCCCAACTGGTGCGCCACTTCGCAAAGGCTTCACGTCGTCCCGCCGAGGTGGCCCCGGCAAGCGGACGCAGCGGTGCGGACGGGAAGCCCGAGGTGTGCAGCATCACCTGCTCGATGGTGATGCGCTCCTTGCCATTGGTGGCGAACTCGGGGATGAGATCGGCCACCCGGGTGGAGACATCGACGCGGCCGTCGCCGATCAGGGCCCACATGGCGCCGGCCACGAACGGCTTGGTGGCCGAGTACACGAGGTAACGCGCATCGTTGGTCTGCGAACCGTAGGTCTCGAATGCCACGAGTTCACCCCGGTAGGCGAGAGCGAACTGGCACGAGGGGAGCAGGCCCTCGTCGACCTCCTTGCGGACACGCGTACGGAGGGCAGAGATGGCGGCTTGGTCGAGTCCCATGGGGCGACCTTACGCAATCGGCCGACACGGTGCCCCGGCCGACTGGCAGGATGCAGTCATCGAGGGAGGACTGCACCTGACCAACCTGCTGCTGCTGTGTCGCCGAGATGAGTGACGCCCGATGTTGATACGTCGGATTGATTCGCCGATTGGTCTGCTCACGCTGATCGCCCTCGACGACGCGTTGGTAGGACTCTCGTGGGACGAGGGGATTGCGGATGACGCCGCGGTGGTGTCGGGTGGCGGTCAACAGGAGTCACGCGTGTTGCAGCAGACCGCGCGCGAACTCGACGAGTACTTCCACGGGACCCGTCGCACCTTCGACGTAACCGTGGCTGCGAGCGGCACCACGTTCCAGCAGGCCGCATGGTCGGCGTTGAGGACGATCCCTTACGGCGAGACGATCTCGTACGGGGAACAGGCCCGACGCATGGGTCGTCCCACGGCGGTGCGAGCGGTCGGCGGGGCCAACGGCCGCAATCCCGTGGGCATCATCGTGCCGTGCCACCGCGTGATCGGCGCCGATGGATCACTCACCGGTTTTGGTGGTGGCCTCGCGGCAAAAGCGTGGCTGCTCGGTCACGAGCGTGCCGTACTGGCCCGTTCGTGACCGAGCAGCGTCGGTTGCGTTGTTGATGAGTCGCCGTCAGGCGCGTCAGGCGTCGGCCTGTTGGTTCTGCTGCAGTCGCATGTTCACGAACTGCGGACCGCCCACCCAGTTGCACAACTGGGCATCGCACTCCTCGACCTCGCCGCGGACCCAGCGACCGTCGACCTCGAACAGTCCCCAGGAACCGTCCTTGTTGGTCACCTTCACGTGGCCCTCGCCGTCTTGTTCGTACAGCGCTCGGGTGAATGGGTGTCGGACTCCCAGCATGGTGGTCACTTCCTCACAGTCACCGGGGTAGCGCCATCGCCCACCCACTCGTCGAGCTTCTTGTGGAACCAGCGGATCTTGCTCTCCTGATAGTTGCCGAGCGTGAATCCGGGCTTGAAGGTGGTCTCGAGTCCCTGCTGCACCTTCG
>JAFMJD010000219.1 GCA_017853685.1 Actinomycetota bacterium
TGTGGTGGGAGCGGGGTGGCCATGCCGCCCCGTTCCCCCACCAAGGTGCGTTCAGAGCATCGGGTTCTCTGGACGGTCGGCAGGCCACCGACCTGCGGGGTTCGAATCCCCGACGCGCCACGCTCAATCACACCCACCCACCCTGAAGGAGTTCCCATGTCCAGCACCGACTCATCGTTCAACCTCGGAGTGACCCTCAACCGTGCCGGGATCGTTGACCTGATCACGTCCCTCGCCGCATCCCTGAAGAACACCGACGGCGAGGTCACACTCACTGTCGGCACCTTCGGCAGTCAGGCCTTCGTCCGCTCGTCGCACGGTTCCACCGGCTACGTCGCGGGCAACGTGGCCTACTGCAACGGCAACGGCGTCTTCGTGCGACTCAGCGACGGCACCCTCCTCGACTGCGAGGAGGTCAACTGGCGCACCCCCAGCGACCGCACCCTGTCCGTCCTCGACATCTAGGCGAAACGGGGCCCTCGCGGCCCCGTCCGCAGGCTTGGCATGCCTGCGCTGACGAGCCTGCCAACACCCATGGGGAGTGATCACCTTGACCACCAACAGCAAGTTCATTCAGGGGGCCTACGCGGCCCTCATCCGCACCGACGTGTTCCAGCCCACGGGTCGCTGGGAAGAGGTGCTCGTCGTCGGGCACACCGACGTGAACCACCCTTGGTTCGACAATCCGCTGCACTTCCACCGCTCGACCAACGGCGGGCGCGGATTGTCCAACGCTTGGCAGCGGTTGACGTACCTCGCCGCCAAGATTGAGTCGCTAGCCATCGGCGTGCATGACCCCTTCGTGGTGGCCCTCACCCCCCACGAGGAGGCGGCGCTCGAAGCGGAACCGTACGCGCTGACCAAGTCGCTGACCACGCGGCTTCAGGCCAAGGTCGCGCGTCTTGCCCCCGTGAGCGCGGCATGGTCGCAGGTGTCCATCGGGGGCGCGCTGACGTACTCGTACAAGCACAACGCAGTGGTCGAGGCGACCGACGTGCCTCCCCCGCTGAAGGCTCAACCGGTTGCCGTGGCCGCTGCCCCGCGAATGGTGACAGCGCGTGCTCGCACGAACCGCCCGGCGGTTGCCAGCCCCGTTGCCAGCCCTGCACCGCCCACCACGGTGCCGGTCCTGTCGTGGTGGGGTGCCGACACCTCGTGGGGGCCCGACGCCCCGGTGCTGGTGCCCGACGAGCCCGTTGCCAACGACGTTGTTGACGACGAGCCAGTCACCGCGCTCACGACGACGGCTCGCAAGGCCATCGTCCTCGACCCCGAGTTCGCGGCGTCGTACATCCATCGTGATGTGTGGGGCCACGAAGACTTCGCGGTCCTCGACGCCGCCCGTGCCAAGGGCGACTCGGTCGGGCTCTACGGCCCCACCGGCTCGGCCAAGACCACGGTGGCCAAGGCCTACGCGGCTGCGCGCGGTCTTCCCTACGTTCAGGTCTCGGGCACGGCGACGATGGAAGAGTCGCGCATGTTCGGGCGCTGGATCGACCTTGGTCGCTGGCAGGACGGTCTCGTGACTGAGGTCGTTCGGTTCGGCGGGGTTCTCATCCTCGACGAGGTCAACATGCTGCCGCCGAACATCTCGGCGTCGCTGTTCCCGCTGCTGCGTGAGCGCATCCTCACGCTGCACGACAAGGACGGCGAGACGGTTCACGCCCACCCGTCGCTGCTCGTCGTGGCGACGTGGAACCCCGGCTACTCGGGCACCCGCGAGATGAACGCCGCGCTGGCCAACCGGTTCGGCATTCAGGTCGAGTGGGGCTACGACGACCGTGTCGAGAAGTCGCTCGGCATCGTGGACTCGCTGCGGGTCGCGGCGCAGCGACTGCGGGCCAGCGAGGTCAAGGGCGAGGTGTCCGCACCCTGCCCGACGAACGCGCTGGTTGACTTCCAGCACTACGCCAAGGCGCTCGGCCTGCCGTTCGCCATCGGCAACTTCGTCGCCCGGTACCACGACGATGTCGAGCGCAAGGCAGTGCAGCAAGTGCTCGACACCTTCGCGGTGAACATCGCCAGCGAGTTGGGGCTGGCTCAGGCAACCGCCTGAGCCAGTCACCGGCTCGGCCAAGCAACGCCCAACCAACCCACCCACCCATTGTTAAGGAGGCCACCGTGGCCACTGACCCGCTGTCCGCCGAGCGCTTGCTTGGCTCCAACGCCGAGCGTGCCGTGCGGCTCGCCCGGCTCACCCGCATCTTCAGCAAGTCCAACTCGATCCTCGCCGGGCGACCGGTGCGGGTGACGGTGGCGGGCGACAACTACTTCGCCCCTGCCCCGGCGTGGAGCGACGGCGTCGATGTCTGGTTCAACGGTGCCGACATCGAAGACACCGACTTCGACTCGATCACCAACCTGTACGGGCTCAACTACCACGAGTTGGCTCACATCCTGTGGACTCCTCGACGCACTCACCCGGTGAGCCGGTGGGCCATGGCCAACGGTCACTGGTCAGTCATGAACATGTTGGAAGACCAGCGCATCGAGACCTCGATGACTCGACGCTGGCCCTCGACTGCACCGTGGCTCAGCGCGTGTGTGCTGCGCTGGGTGGTCAGCAACACCGACGCGCTCAGCACGTCGTACCTGCTGCTGCGCGGGCGTCGCTTCCTGCCGACTGAGGTTCGCAGCCTGTCTCGTCAGGCCTTCCACCGTCCCGACCAGTTGCCA
>JAFMJD010000220.1 GCA_017853685.1 Actinomycetota bacterium
GCAGGGCGGCACCAACGTCACCCGCATGGACTACCTGAGCCCGCTCAACAACGAGTTGGTGTTCTCTCTCGCCGTCGAGAAGTTGCTCGGCATCGAGAACGACATTCCCGAGCGTGCCGTGTGGATGCGGATGCTGCTCTCGGAGCTCAACCGCATGTCGAGCCACCTGCTGTTCCTCGCCACCAACGGCATGGACATCGGTGCAGTGTCGATGATGATCTACGGGTGGCGCGAGCGCGAACAGGTGCTGCGCTTCTTCCAGAAAGTCACCGGTCTGCGGATGAACCACAACTTCATCCGACCCGGTGGGCTCGCAGCAGACCTTCCCGCAGGTTGGCGTGACGATGTGCTGAGCATCCTCGAGGAAGTGGAACCCCGACTCGAGGAATACGACGTGCTGATGACGGGTCAGCCGATCTGGCGCGAGCGCCTGCAGGGCGTCGGCGTCATCACTGCGCAAGAGGCGATCGCCTTGAGCGCAACCGGCCCCACCCTGCGATCCACCGGCATCCCGTGGGACCTCCGCCGAGATCAGCCGTATCTGCGGTACGACGAGATGGAGTTCGACGTCATCGTTGGCTCCTACGGCGATGCGTTCGATCGCTACGCAATCCGACTCAACGAGATCCGTGAGTCCATGCGCATCGTGCGACAGATCCTCGACCGCATGCCTGCGGGCGACTACCGCATCCAGGACAAGAAGGTCACGCCCCCGCCGCGTGCGCGTATCGACGAGTCCATGGAAGCGCTCATCCACCACTTCAAGATCTTCACCGAGGGGTTCAAGGTCCCCGAGGGTGAGGTGTACGTGGCCATCGAGAGCCCGCGTGGCGAGATCGGTTGTTACATCGTCTCCGACGGCACGTCGAACCCGTATCGCATGCACATGCGTGCACCGTCATTCGTCAACATTCAGTGTCTGCCGCACATGATGCGCGGTGGCCTCGTTGCTGATGCTGTGGCCGTGATCTCGTCGGTGGACCCGGTGCTCGGGGAGGTGGATCGGTAATGACTCGTCTCAACAGTGCGAACGTCGAGTTGGCCAAGGAGATCATCGGCAGGTATCCGCGCTCGCGGTCGGCCACGATTCCGCTGCTGCACCTCTCGCAGGAGCAGAACGGCTATGTCACGCGCGAAGCAATGGCGCACATCGCCGAACTCGTGGGCACCACCGCAGCCGAGGTCTATGGGGCCGCGACGTTCTACGAGATGTTCAAGTTCGAGCCGATCGGCAAGTACTGCGTGAACATCTGCCAGAGCATCTCGTGCCACCTCCTGGGCGCCGATGAGCTCATCCACCACGCCGAGTCGGTGCTCGGCGTGAAGCCCGGCGGCACCACTGCCGATGGCATGTTCACCCTCGAGGCCGTCGAGTGCATGGCTGCTTGTACCGAAGCGCCTGCGGTGCAGGTGAACTACCGCCACCGTTTCCGTGTTGCCACGGAACACTTCGATCAACTCATCGCTGACCTGCGGGCCGGAAAGCTTGCTGACGAGATTCCCGCTCACGGCACATTGGCTCGTGTGCGCCAGCACATCCCGGCCGATCGTGCAGCAGGCAACGTGGACCCGGACAAGCCGGTGGCACCTGCATGGATGGAGGCGGCGCAATGACCACCTATCCGTGGGCAGCCGGATACATCGCGGGTGATCGCCCGCAGATCGTGACCGGCAGGTTCCAGTACGAGGACTCCTACACACTCGAGCGGTACCTCGCCACCGGCGGGTACGCCGGACTGCGCGCCGCATTGGCGAAGCCCGCTGCGCAGGTGCACGACGACGTGAAGTCCGCAACCGTGTTGGGCCGCGGAGGCGCGGGATTCCCGGCCGGCACCAAGTGGGGACTCACCCCGGCGGGCAAGTTCCCGCGTTATCTCGTGGTGAACGGCGACGAGAGCGAACCCGGTACCTACAAGGACCGCCTGCTCATGGAGCGCGATCCGCACCAACTCATCGAGGGCTGTCTCATTGCCTGCTACGCGGCGGGCCTGTCGCAGTGTTTCTTGTACATCCGCGGCGAGATGGCGCTCGCGCACGAGCGCGTGGGCCAAGCGCTCAACGAGGCATACGCAGCCGGCTACGTGGGCAAGAACATTCTCGGTTCGAAGTTCTCCGTGGACATCGCCCTGCATTGGGGCGCAGGCGCCTATGTGGTGGGCGAGGAGACCGCGCTCATCGAGTCGCTCGAGGGCAAGCGAGGCGAGCCGCGCCTGAAGCCGCCGTTCTTCCCGGCGGCCATCGGCCTCTACGGTCAGCCCACCATCGTGAACAACGTGGAGACGCTGTCCAACATGCCGTGGCTGCTGTGCAACGGCGTCGAGGCCTACACCGCGATCGGTACTGCGACATCGCCGGGCACGCGCATGGTGGCGGTTTCGGGCCACGTCCGTCGCCCCGGCGTCTACGAGATCATCAACGGCACCACCACATTCCGCGATCTGCTGTACGGCGACGAGTTCTGCCAAGGCATCCGTAACGGCAACGAACTCAAGGCGTTCGTGCCGGGTGGTGGATCGGCACCGTGGTTCACGCCCGAGCAACTCGATCTGCCGTTCGAGGGCCGTCTGGTTGGTGCCGCCGGTTCGATGCTCGGTTCGGGTGCGGTCATGGTGATGGACCACACCACCGATATCCCGCGCGCCGCACTGTCGCTCACCCGCTTCTATGCCCAC
>JAFMJD010000221.1 GCA_017853685.1 Actinomycetota bacterium
CATTGCCCGGCTCGGGCACGTGATCGAACTGCAACCCGACAACGCAGCCGCACTGAAGAACCTCGGTCAGTTGCTCATCGACCACGGAGACGCCGATCTCGGTCAGGAACTGCTCGACCGTGCAGCACAACTCGGCACAGGTGGCTGACCAGTGATCCGACGAAGCCGACTCATCGGCGCAGCGGGCGTGTGCCTGATCGTTCTGTTCGTCGCATGGACCGCCAAGCACACCGGAGCCGGCATCGACCAGTACGCCGATCAGCAGTACTTCATCAACAATCTGAACGGATTCGTGCACAACAGTCGGTTCCCCTTTGTGCAGTTCGGGCCGAACGACGTCGCTGTCGAGTCGTCCTACGGATACACCTTCCAAGCCATCACGTTCATCGCGTCGTGGGCACTGGCATCGATCCGCAACGATGCCTTCAACCCGTTCTCCGCCGGCACCTACACCGACAAGAACGTCATGGTGGCGCTGCTGGCCATCGGCGCCTTCTGGGCGGTCTACCACGCCACTCGATCACTCACGGGGCGGCGCCGCACCGCCGTGGCGGCAACCGTGATCCTCGCCCTCTCTCCCGTGTTCACCGGTCATGCGCTGATGAACCAGAAGGACATCCCCCTGGCCGTGGGCTTCACTGCACTCACCGCAGGAACCATCGCCCTCGTGGGTCGGCTGCAACGACGCCAGACGATGGACGATCGAGCACTCACTCGACGGTTCGGCAGCGCAACCACGATGGGCGTGCTGCTCGGCACAGGGATCGCCTTCACCATCGGAACACGTCCGGGTTCGGTGGTGGTGGTGCTGCTCGACCTCGCGATCATCGTGGCGGTGGTGGTGTCGACGAAGGCCCACACGTCGTGGCGCCTGCTGCAGGCTGCCGTCATCGGCCTCTGCTCCGGGACTGCCGTCGTGTTGGCAACGAACTCGGCAGCGTGGCCGAACCCGGTGTCGTGGCTGCTCCATGGCATCGATGTGGCCCGCGGCTTCCCCAGTTGGCGCGGCAAGGTGCTGGTGGACGGACTGTTCCACAACTACGACGCCCAGCCTCGGTGGTACCTGCCGTTCATGCTCGCCGTGCAGACCCCCGTGATCATCGCGGTGCTCACGGTCATTGCGGCATGGTTCTTGCTCACGAGACTGATATCCGCTCGACATCCCGCACGCTCGCTGTTGCTGTGGTCGCCCTTGGCCGTGCAACTGTTGGTGCTGCCACTGGCGGGTGTGCTGCAGGGCTCGCTCTTCTACAACGCAGCCCGCCAGGCGTTGTTCGTACTGCCGGCGATGGCCATCGTGGCGGCCGTCGGTCTGCAGGCCATCGACCGGATGGTGACCGGGCGACGTGTCCGCATCGCCGTCGCATCCGTCGTCGCGATCGCCGCGCTGTCTCCAGTGGTCGACACCGTCACCCTGTTTCCGTACCAGTACGTGTACTTCAACGAACTCGAACGCACCGACGACCTGACCGATCGGTTCGAGTTCGACTACTGGGGCATCTCGGCGCGCGAGACCCAGCAATGGGTGAACCGTCACTATCCCTCCGCCGTCGAGGTGTATCCGATCGGTTGGCAGTTCCCGCCGTTCGGTAACGGCACCGTCACCTTCGCTGGCAATTGGAACTCAGCCGGCGATCGCGAACGCATCTTCGCCGCGAACTACTACCCCTCGTGGGAGGTCGACCAGTACTTCGACTGCCCCATCGTGCACAGGGTCACCCGCCAACTCTGGGCATCGGAGATCGTGCTCGGCTACGTGCGCCGCTGCACCGGCATCCGGTAACTGTTCGCCGACCCTGACGACACGTCACGCGCGGGGCCTTTGCGTCCATTCAGAGGGGTATGAGCTCCGACATCCTCTCCGCAGACTTCCTCGTCACCGCCGCCGAACGGGTGGGCTCCGCCTACCCGGATCTGTTCCCCCACCAGCGCACGGGGGTGGCGTTCTTGCTGTCGCGCCGGAAGGCGATCCTCGCCGACGACATGGGCCTCGGGAAGACCCGCACGGCCATCGTGGCAGCCCGCGAACAGGCGCCTGATGGGCCGTTCCTGATCATCTGCCCGGCCACGCTGAAGCTGAACTGGCAGCGCGAGATCCACATGATCGAGCCCGGCGCCTACGTGCAGGTGCTCGACAAGGAGCACCCCGACCCCGAGGCGCGTTGGGTGGTGGTGAACTACGACCGACTGGCCAAGTTCGAGCCTGCGCTCTCGGAGATGCAGTTCGAGGTGGTGGTGCTCGACGAGGCCCACTACATCAAGAACGACTCGGCGCGGTCGAAGCGATCGCTGTCGCTCGCCCACGAGGCAGCACAGGCCACGTATCTGCTCACCGGTACGCCGATGACCAACCGACCCCGCGACCTGTTCAACCTGTTGAAGGCACTCGAGCACCCACTTGCGAAGAGCTTCTTCAGCTACGCCAAGCGCTACTGCGCAGCGGTGAACAACGGCTATGGCCTCGACACCAACGGGGCGTCGAACCTCGACGAGTTGTCGCAGGTGATGGCCGGCGTGATGTTGCGCCGCGCCAAGAGCGAGGTGCTCGACCTTCCCGAGAAGGTGCGCACGTGGCTGCCGTTGCCGGTGCCCACCAGTCGCGTCGGCTCGCTGGAAGAGCGTGCCCTCGCCTATCTGCGTGAGAACCCAGATCGGAAGAGCCA
>JAFMJD010000092.1 GCA_017853685.1 Actinomycetota bacterium
CTGGCCCCTATTCGCGTTCGAGCGTGATCGCCATACCGGGCAGATCCACCCACGGCTGACGGTCCACGCACCACGCCTGCACCGTGGGCTTCACGCCAGAGGTGTCGTCGAGCGTGCCGGCCTTCACGGCGATGATGCCCTCACTCAGCGCCAGATCCGACACGATCGGCGAACCACACTTCGAGCAGAACTTGCGGCGCACGTACACCTGATCGCCACGCTCGCCCATCTCGTTGTAGGTGGTGAGCGTGCCCGTCACTTTCAACTGCGACTCGTGACCCACGATGTTCACCGAGAACGCGCTACCGCCCTGTCGCTGGCAGTGGCTGCAGTGGCACACCGCAGTGGCAATGGGGTCACCCGTGAACTCATAGCTCACGGATCCGCAGAGGCAACGTCCAGTCATGGTCATGTCCGGAACGTAGCACCGGCCCACACCGGTCCTTTGCCACGGCTGCGGCCCCGTACAAAGATGGCCCCGTGACCGCATCACCTGCACCGTCCGACGTACGTACCGAACTGGTGGCCGTGGCGAGAGACGTCCTCGAACACACGCAGAACAGCACGGTGCGGGTCACCGAGAGCGTCATGACCGTGCCGGCCGCCCACTACACCGACCCCGCCCACTTCGAACTCGAGAAGCGCCGCCTGTTCCGACGTATCCCCATCGTGGTCGCCGCCTCGTGTGAGGTGCCCAACGCTGGCGACCAACGCCCGATCGACATCGCCGGTGTGCCCGTGCTGGTGGTCCGCGGCCGTGACGGAGTGGCACGTGCCTTCCTGAACGTCTGCACACATCGCGGTGCCGTGCTCGCTCACGACTGCACCACCGCTGCCCGCATCACCTGCCCGTACCACGGATGGGTGTTCGATGACCGCGGCGCACTCGTGGGCATCAGCGGCCGCGCCGACTTCGGCACCATCGACACCGAGCAGTACGCGCTGCGCCAACTACCGGTGCGCGAACGCGCCGGTCTCATCTGGGCGGTGCTGGATCCGGCGTCCACCCTCGATATCGACGGCTTCCTCGGTGTTTTCGGCTCGATGCTCGAACGCTTCGGCTTCGAGCACTGGCACGTTGTTGCACAGCGCTCACTCGTGGGGGCGAACTGGAAACTCGCGTTCGACGCGCATCTCGAGTTCTACCACTTGCCTGTTCTGCACCGGGCCACCTTCGGCTCGGACACGAGCGCCAAGGCGCTCTACTACCACTGGGGCCCGCACCAGCGACTCGTACCACCGGGACGGCGCGCCATCCGCGTGGCACCGGTGGAGGGCGATCTCTTCGGTCAGACCGAATGGCCCGAATCGGACTGGACCGATGAGGCAATGATGCTCGGCGAGTGGATCATCTACCCGAACATCTCCATCAACACCTTCTACCGCGGCGGCCGCGGCGTGCTGATCTCGCAGATCTTCCCCGGTGACACCGTGGACACGTCCACCACCGTGCAGACCTACCTCATGGAACGCGCGCCCACCGACGACGAACGCTCCGAGGCGATCTCGATGTTCGACTTCCTCGGCCAGGTGGTGGGCACCGAGGACCTCCCTACATCGATGGCACAGCAGCGCGCGCTGTCATCGGGTTTGTTGCCCACGGTGTGTTTCGGACGCAACGAGGGCGGACCGCAGGAGTTTCACCGCTGGACCGAGCGCATCATCGCAGCCGACGACGCCGACCTGAACTCCTTGTTCGTGGTGGACTCACACCGCTGAGTAGACGGTCAGGTCTGCCCCACACAGGTGTTGCCCGGGACGTACGAACTGTTCGAACCGCTCGGGCACATCGTGTTGCTCCAGATCACGCCGTTGAAGTTGGTGCCGGTAGCGATCGCGTTGAACAGGTTCGCGCTGGTGAGATTCGCCCCGCTCATGTTCACGTTGGTGAGGTTCGTGCTGACGAGGCTCGCGCCGCTCAGGTTCGCACCACTGAGACTCACCGACGTGAGCACTGCGTTCCTCAAGTTCGCACCGCTCAGGTTCGCGCCCGGACCCACGAGATAGCCCGACACCACGCCGTAGCCATCGGGTAGCGCCACTGCGGTCCCCGCAACGCCGGCTGACACCACATTGGTCATCGTGGCCCCGGCGAGACTCACACCGGTGAGGTTCACTCCGGTGAGGTTCGCTCCTGTGAGGTTCACACCCGGGGCGAGCAGGAACCCGTTGAACAACTTGGCCCCCGTTGGCAACGCGGCCGGTGTACCCGTCAGCGTGCCGGATGTGGTCCCCGTGAGCGTTGCCCCGGTGAGGATTGCTCCGGTCAGGTCGTTGCCGCTCAATGCGGCTCCCGAGAGGTTGGCATTCGACAGATTGGTGCCCGACAGCACCGCCCCGCGGAACACCGCGTTCGTCAGGTTCGCGTTCGACAGGTTCGCGTTCGTGAAGTTCGCCCCTGCGAGGTTGGCGTTCGTCAGATTGGCGCCCGTCAGGTTGGCGTTCGTCAGGTTGGTGTTCGCCACGCTCGTACCGGTGAGGTCGAAGCCCGCAAGGTTTGCCCCCGAGAGATCGAGACCGGCGAGCGGAACACCCGGTCCGAGCAGGAGACCGCCGCCGAGGATCCAACCGGTGGGCAATGCCGACGGCGTGCCGATGATGCTGCCCGACCTCACCCCGGTGAGCGTTGCACCGGCGAGATTGGTGTTCGTGAGGTTGGCGCCCGTCAGGTTCGCGTTCGTCAGATTCGCGTTCGACATGTCGACGTTCGACAGGTTCACGCTGCTGAGCGTGGCGCCGCTGAGGTTGGCTCCCGACAGCACCGTGCCCTGCAGATTCGTGGTGGTGAGCGTGTAGCCCACCATGTTGACGCCCGGCCCGATGAGGATTCCGTTGCGCAAGACCCAGTTGGTGGGCAGCGCTGTCGGGGTGCCGACGATGCCGCCCGATTTCGAGCCCGCAAGGTTGGCACCGGTGAGGTTTGCGCCCGCAAGTGTTGTCGACACCAACTTCGTATTCGAGAGGTTGGCGTTGGAGAGGTTTGCGTTGGTGAAGTTCGCGTTGTTCAGATTCGACGACGACAGGTTCGCGCCCGACAGGTTGACGCCCGACAGGTTGACGCCTGCGATCCCCGGGTCCGACACCCAGGTGCCGGGACCGAAGAGGAACACGTACGTGGTGCTGCCGGCCAGCACGTTGCGAGACACCCAGTTGGTGGGCAGCGACGCCGGGGTACCCGTCAGGTACCAGTTGTGGAAGCCCGTCATGGTGGCACCGGCGAACTTCGCTCCGGTGATCGTGCCGTATCCCATCGTGGCGTTCGTGAGATTGGCCGAGGTGAAGGTGGCGTTGGTGAGATTGGCCGAACCGATGCGCACCGCAGTGAGGTTCGTGCCCGTGAGATTGGCACCGGTGAGGTTGGCAGACGACAGGTCCGCGCCCGAGAGATCGAGGCCCGAGAGATTCGCGCCCGAGAGGTTCGCGTTCTGGAGATTTGCCCCCGGGGCGAAGTCGTAGGTGACGCCGTTGATGGTGAGCAATGTGCCCGCACGGCCGCCCGACCCGCTGGTTGCAGCGATCACCACGACGACAGCGGTCACCGCTGCGACTGCGGCGGCGATGGATGCCACCATGATCTTGCGTTGACGCTTGCGCCGGCTTGCACGAGGTGAACCTCCAGCCGTTGCAAACACATCGTTGCCAGTCGGCTGCTTGGACGTTGGTTCCACGCCACGCACTCCTTCTCACTGCTTCCGGCACAACAAGACGAGCCGAGACGGTTTCGAACCGTAGCAGCGCCCGCGCACCCGGTTCGACAGCATGAACGCGGCTCGCTACGGTTCGTTCATGACGTCCGGCGAGCACGGTCTTCCCGAATCCAGCGCACTCGGCTCGATCACCTTCGACCCCGATGCCGTGCGTGAGCGGTACCGCGTCGAGCGTGACAAGCGACTGCGACGAGATGGCGCCGATCAGTACCGCGAGGCCGCTGGGCCGCTCGCTCGCTTCGCCGAACACGATCCGTACGCAGACCCCGACTTCCACCGTGACCCCGTCGCCGACGACATCGACATCGTGATCGTGGGTGCCGGTTTCAGCGGACTGCTCGCCGCTGCTCGGCTCACCGAGCAGGGCGTGACGTCATTCCGCATCATCGAGACCGGTGCCGATCTCGGCGGCACGTGGTACTGGAACCGCTACCCAGGCGCGCAGTGCGACACCGAGTCGTACTGCTACCTGCCACTGCTCGAGGAACTCGGTTACATGCCGAAGGAGAAGTATTCCTTCGCCGACGAGATCTTCGAACACGCCCAGCGCATCGGCCAGCGATACGGGCTCTACGAGCGGGCGTTGTTCCAGACCAGTGTTCGCTCGATGGACTGGGACGACTCGCTCAACCGTTGGCACGTGCGCACCGACCGCAACGACCACCTGCGGGCACGTTTCGTGGTGATGGCACTCGGCAGCATGACGAGGCCCAAACTGCCCGGCCTTCCGGGGATCGAGTCGTTCGCTGGACACGCCTTCCATACGAGTCGATGGGACTACTCCTACACCGGGGGCAATCCGAACGGCGGCATGACCGGACTCGCCGACAAGCGGGTTGCCGTGATCGGAACCGGCGCCTCGGCGATCCAGGCAGTGCCGCGTGTTGCGCGTGACGCTGAGCACCTCTACGTGTTCCAGCGCACGCCGTCCACCGTCGACTTCCGCCGCAACCGACCCACCGACCCGGAATGGTTCGCCGGCCTCGGACCCGGGTGGCAGCGACAGCGCCGCGAGAACTTCACCACGCAGGCGGCCGGCGTTGCGGTGGAGGAAGATCTTGTGGACGACGGCTGGACGCGCATCTTCAGGGCCATCAGTTCACCCAAGGGCGAGAACCGGCCACGCACGCGCGAGGAACGCAACCGCATCGTCGAGCTCACCGACATGGCCAAGATGGAAGAACTGCGCCAGCGGGTCGACGATGTGGTGAACGACCGCGCTACTGCCGAGGCGCTCAAGCCCTGGTACCGCGTGATGTGCAAGCGGCCCACGTTCAACGACGAGTACCTGCCCGCTTTCAACCGACCGAACGTGACGCTCGTGGACGTGAGTGGCACCAAGGGCATGATGACCATCACGCCGAACGGTGTCGTGGTCGACGGTCACGAGTACGAGGTGGACTGCATCATCTTTGCCACCGGCTTCGAGATCTCGGCGGACTTCCGACGTCGTCTCGGCATCGAGGTGAATGGGCGCAACGGCCGCTCGCTCTACGACCACTGGTCGAACGGTCTGCAGACCCTGCACGGCTTCACCACCAACGGCTTCCCGAACTGGTTCTACATCGGTGTCTCGCAGAACGCCTTCGACCTCAACATGACCTCGATGTTCGACGAGCAGGCGCGGCACGTCGCTTATCTCGTTGCCGAGACCATGCGGCGGGGCGCAGGTGCGGTGGAGCCGAGCGAACAAGCCGTGAACGACTGGGTTGCACTGCTGCGCAGTTTCTACGTGGGCGGCAAGGACTTCCTCGAGTCCTGCACCCCCGGCTACTACAACAACGAGGGCACACCGTCGGGCGGCAGTGCCTTCTTCGGCGCGTACACCCCGGGCCCCGCAGCATTCTCCAAGTTGATGGAGGACTGGCGTGCGGCAGGCACGATGGAGGGCCTCGAACTCAGCGGATCGGCGTAGCCCCAACCGCACCCGCACATCACCCGGGTTCGTCGAGCAGGCCGAGTTCGGCCGCGGCGCCCCGCGCTGCCGCCGGCCCGAGCAGGCTGCGCACCATGAGCAGGCCATCCACCTGGGCAATCACCGCGGTTGCCGCGCGTCGACGCTGTGCCGCCGTGTGGCCCGCCACGCGACTCTCCAACCACGACACCCACTGCTCGAGCAGCATCGGCGCGAGTTGGCCGTACGGCTCGCGTCGGGTTCCGGCCATGCCGATGAGTTCGAGGAACAGGCGGAAGATCGGGTCTGCAGCCGATGATGACAGCACGGGCCAGGCACGCCGCATGAGTTCGTGGGGATCGAGCGGTTCGCTGCCGAACGCGCCCTCGAGCAACACCTGCAGTTCGCTGCCGAGATGTCCCACCACGGCCGTGATGAGATCGTTCTTGGTGGGAAAGTAATACACCACCATCCGGTCGCTGATGCCGAGACGTTCGGCCACACGGGCAAACGTGATGCCCGTGAGTCCGTGCTCGAATCCGACGGCTGCGGCCTCACGCAGGATCTCGTCGGCCGAGTGTCGGTATCCCATGCGCCCCGACTGTACCGAGCAACCGATGTGCGGCCCGGAGCGACAGCGACGAACTCAGGTCCCGAAACGCTTGCGGTACCCGGCGAGGAAACGGTCCAGGCGGGTGAGTGCCTCGGTGAGGTCATGCACGTTCGGCAGGAACACCAAGCGGAAGTGATCGGGTTTGGGCCAGTTGAAGCCGGTTCCCTGCACGATCAGCATCTTTTCCTCGGCGAGCAACTCGTACGCGAACTGCTGATCGTCGGTGATGGGATACACACGCGGGTCCAGCCTCGGGAACATGTACAGCGCCGCCTTGGGCTTCACACACGTCACTCCCGGGATCTGGGTGACCAACTCGTGCGCCACGTTGCGCTGCATGCAGAGCCGACCCGTGGGTGCAACGAGGTCGTCGATGCTCTGGTAGCCACCGAGTGCGGTCTGGATCGCCAACTGTCCCGGCGTGTTCGAGCAGAGACGCATCGCCGACAGCATGTCGAGACCCTCGATGTAGTCGAGCGCATGCCGCCGCTCGCCCGACACCACCATCCAGCCCGCGCGGTAACCGCAAGACCGATAGTTCTTCGAGAGCCCGTTGAACGTGAGGAACAGCACGTCGTCGGCGAGCGACGCGATGCTGGTGTGGGTGTTGCCGTCGTACAGCGTCTTGTCGTAGATCTCGTCGGCCAACACGATCAACTGGTGCTGCCGGGCGATCTCCACGATCTCCTGCAACAGTTCGGGGGCGTAGAGCGCACCCGTCGGGTTGTTCGGGTTGATGACCACGATCGCCTTGGTGTTCGGCGTGATCTTGCGCCGGATGTCATCGAGGTCTGGGTACCAGTCGGCCTGCTCGTCGCACAGGTAGTGCACGGGTGTGCCGCCGCTCAGCGACACCGCTGCGGTCCACAGCGGATAGTCGGGTGCAGGCACGAGCACTTCGTCGCCGCTGTCCAGCATGGCGTTGAGACTCATCACGATGAGTTCGGAAGCACCGTTGCCGAGGTACACGTCGTCGACGCGCACACCGGCGATGCGCTTTTCCTGGGTGTAGTGCACGATGGACTTGCGCGGTGCGAACAGTCCCTTGGAGTCCGTGTACCCGGCAGCCACCGGCAGGTTGCGGATCATGTCCTGCACGATCTCGTCGGGCGGGTCCAGGCCGAACGCGGCGAGGTTGCCGATGTTCAACTTGATGATCTTTTGGCCCTCTTCCTCCATCTGGCGTGCTCGGTCCACCACCGGGCCACGGATGTCGTAGCCGACGTCGGCGAGCTTGGAGGACTTGTTGATGGGCTTCACAGAACTCCCACGCTAGACACTGCGACCCCGATCCGACGTACACATTTGCGCGCATACCGGGACCGATGCCCTCAGAACCGGGCCGAACGACCCCAGCATTTCCTTCGTCGTTGTTTTTCGATATCCCCGTGCAGCCCAGCATCGACACCCCGGCCAACACACCGAGCACGCTGGCCCCACCGACGACGACGGCGATCCAACCGACCCCGCAGCCACCCAAGCGCTGGAAGCGCCGACTGGCTATCGGGGGAGGCATCACGGCGCTCGTGCTGGTGGTCGCCGGGGTGTTCGGCGTGGTGTTGGACCGCACGGTGCTGCGCCACGACCTGCTCGCTGCCGAGTTCGATACGTCAGCGGGCCCCTTCCGCACCGGCGAACAGGGCGACTACCGCTTCTCGCTCGCCGGCGGCGCGTACCGCGTCGAGGCGGCACTCGACCCCACCGGTCCGGGCTCAGCATTCGCATGGTTCAGTCGCACCGCGTTCAACGTGGACCTGGCCGCCGATGTGACGGCCTTCACCCACGCCGGACCTCAGACCGCGGTGGGCATCGGGTGCATGGACTCACCCACGGAGAACGGTCACGGCTACGTCTTCGCCACCGGACCCATCGGCGACGCCATCACCAAACCCGATCGCGCCGGCACCACCGTGCTCGAGCGCGGCACTCGCAGCGAGGACTGGACACCTGCCGGTCATCGCTTGCGCATCACCTGTCGCCCCGTGGGTGACGGCGATATCGAAGTGACCGGCTACATCGACGGTGTTGCTGTGCTCACCGCGGTGGACCCGAACGGGTATGACACGTTCCAGTCGGCACTCCTGGTGCTCTACGCCGACGATGCGGGCGACTCTGCCCAGTTCGACCATGTCATTGCGGTCGTCCCCGGAGGCTGAGTACCTCGCGTGTTGCGCCCGTAGCCTGCCTACCGATGGGCACCGACCCCACCGCACCCACGCAGGACTCCCGTCGTCGCCGCTCGAACCGAGTGGTGTTCGATGCCGACGTCACCCTCGCGCTGCCCATCGAACACGTGTGGGCCGAACTGATCGACTGGGGCGGACACGGTCGATGGATCCCGATGACCCGGGTCGACGTGGACCCCGCTGACCCCAACCGGTTCATTGCATGGTCGGGCGTCGGTCGACTCGCCCTCGAGGACCGCATGCACGCCACCGACATCGCGTTCGACGGCACACGCGGGACGTGTCACGTGGACAAGTTGGGGCCCGTACTCGTGGGCTTTGCCGAACTCACCGTGACCCGCGTGGCCGCCGGCGCCGAGGCGGCCACGCGAGTGCAGTGGCACGAGGACGTGATGGTTCCCTACGTACCCAAGTTCCTCACGCCGGTGGTGGCCAAGGCGAGCGGTTTGATGTTCTCGTTCGCACTGAAGCGTCTCCGGCGCACCGCCGCGGCCTGACACGCCCACTGCGGCCCCACGCAGCCGCACCCGGTCGGGGCCCGGAACGGGCCGCCCTGGCTGCTCAGTATTGCTCTACCCGGCTGGGCAAAGTGACTTTCGGCCCTTCGTGTAGTAGCGAGCGCGTGGCTCACTATGACCTGCAACGCTGAGTGCTGGGCCGAGACACGATTGCTGAGGGCGAGATGAACGCACAACGAGTGCCGTGGGAGATGATCGCTGTAGCGATCGCTGGTTCAGTCGGGTTGGTGGATGCAGCCGTGGGGCACGCCGCCGATCTGGTGGTGGTGTTCGCCGTCGTCGTGCTCCTCGCTCTCGTCGCCACGGCACGATCGCTCGTCTCGCGCCGACGTATCCCTGTGCGCGCCGATGTGCTGGCATGGCTCGAGGAGACATCGCTCGCCGAGGGTGAGCCGGTGAACGATGTTGCGGATCGCGCACTCGCCGCCGCTCGTGCAGGCATCGCCAACACGAGCGCAGACACTTCCCCGGGGCGTGCGCGCTGATGTCGGAATCCACCGGGGTGGCGGTTTCTGCCGCAACCGAGAGTGTGCTCGTGCTCGACGGCCACTGCACCACGCCCGCGCTGCTCGGCGGCAAGGGCGCTGCACTCGATCGACTGATCGGCTGGGGTGTGCGCGTGCCTCCCACTGCGATCGTGACCGCCGCTGCGTATCGCACGGTTGCTTCACAACCCGCGCTCTCACCGCTGCTCCAACAGATCGCACGCAACGAGGCCGTCGACGGCACCGATGTCGAGGCCGCCTTTCTGGCAGCAGGTATTCCCGAACCCGAGCGCGGCAGGATCATCGCTGCAGCACGTCAGGTGAGCGGCGGGCGGCCGCTCGCCATCCGCTCATCGGCAACGGTGGAGGACCTCGGGGGCTCGTCGTTCGCCGGCCAGTACCGGTCCATGCTGGACATCGACGCCGCAGACGAACTCGCCGTCACACAGGCGGTTCTGCGCGTGTTCGCCTCGCTGCTGTATCCGGCACCGCGCGCCTACCGCGATGCGCTCGGGATCGACAGTTCCGACATCGCCATGGCCGCGGTGATGATGCAGATGGTGGACACACAGCGCGCCGGCGTGGTGTTCACACAGGATCCCACGATGTCGGTTCCCACCATACGCGTCGAGGTCGTGGACGGACTCGGCGAGTCGCTCGTTTCCGGCAAACGAACCCCGCGGGTGCACCAGTTCCCGCGTTCGGGTGACCATGTCGCATCCGGCGCACCCGGACTCGATGACGAGATGCGAGAGATCCTGCGGGTGAGTTTCGACATCGAGACACACGCAGGGTGCCCACAGGACATCGAGTGGGCCCACGATGACTCGACGCTCTGGATCGTGCAGGCGAGACCCGTCACCGCGCTGCGCGGCTCGGACAGCGACGCCTTCGACGACGATCCCGCCACCATCAGCGACGCAGAGTTCACCACCGAGGGCATCGGGGAGATGCTGCCCGGCGTGCTCGCGCCGCTCATCTGGCAGACCGCCTCGCTCGTCGTGGAGGAAGGGTTCCGCTCGATGCTCGACCGACTGGGCGCCGACATCTCCGCAGCCAGCGGACCGCACTGGCTCATCCGCCGCGTGAACGGACGAGCCGCACTCGATGTCGGTCGACTTGCTGCACTGATGAGCGGAATCCCCGGCGCCGATGCGCGCATGCGCTCGTCGTACTTCGGTGAGCAGTCCGCTCCACCGGCCGCCTCCCAGCACACCAAACACGGACGCATCGCCGTGCTCGCACATCGCCGACGCGCCATCTCGGCGAGACGCCGCGCAGCGTTCGACGCCGAGGCGATCGCACACGCCGCTGATGCACTCCTCGTGGCACAGGGCGGAGATGCGCCGTGTGAGGTGCACCACCTCGAGAACCCGGTGCTCCTCGCCCGTCACCGATCGCTCGTGATGCTCGCCGTTCGTGCCATGGCCGCCGAGCTGACGGTTTCGGCCGATGCCGGGGCAATCCATGCCGGCCTGCGCACGCTGCTCGCTCGCTCGCTGCCGGCCGACGAGGCCAGCACCTGGGCCGACCGCATCACCGTGCCCGAACGAAACGCACGGACGCATCGGCGCGCGTCGGCTGCAATCTTCGCCGGCCCCAGCTGGGACGAGCTCGGCATGGAACCGGCGGCACCGCGTGCGGCCACGGACCGTGAACAATCCATCGACGAACTCGCCGACGCGCTCGCATCGTCGCCACGCTGGCCCGCCGCAGGTATCCGACGTCGCCTCGCCCGGCGACGCATCGAACACCTCGCCGACCGGGCGTCTCAGCAGTTCATGCATCGCGAAGAGACCAAGGCGGCGATCCTGTTGATCGGCGGCGAGGTGCGAGCGATCCATCAGGAACTGGGGCGCCGCTTGGTGTCCGTGGGACGACTCGCCCAACCGGACGACGTGACACTGTTGACGCTCGGCGAGATCGAGTCACTGCTCGCCGAGCAGGCGGGTCCGAGTGTGCGAGAGATCGACCGTCGGCGCCGGACGCTGCAACGTCATCGCGCAACGCCTCCCCCGCCGTCGCGCTGGCGCGGCATGCCGCCGGAGCACAGCGAGGCCGTGGCGCGCGAGGGCGTACTCACCGGCTGGGCAGCGAGCAGCGGCCGTTTCGTGGGGCGGGCGCGACGCGTGGACGATCCCCGCACACCCATCGGCCGTGACGAAGTGCTCGTCGCATCGGCCACCGACCCGTCGTGGTCGCCGATCCTGCTGCGCTGCGGCGCACTGGTACTCGAACGCGGTGGTCCGTTGTCGCACGCCGCGATCCTGGCGCGCGAATTCGGTGTGCCCGCCGTGTTCAACATCCCCGGAGCGGCGGAATCACTCGACGGCCGCCGCCTGCTCGTGGACGGCGATGCAGGAACCGTCACGCTCCTCGACGAGGACGAG
>JAFMJD010000093.1 GCA_017853685.1 Actinomycetota bacterium
GTGGACACACGCGGGTTTGCCGCCGTGCCGAAGCCCTGTGCGTTGTTCACCAAGATGTCTACGGTGCCGAACGCCTCCACGGTGCGCGCCACCATGTTCCAGATCGCCGTCTTGCTCGACACATCGGTGGGCACGCCGATGGCGGTGTTGCCCTCGGCAACGATCTCGGCGGCAACCTGCTCCACGGTTGACGGTGTGCGACTGGCCACCACCACCTTGGCGCCCTCGCGTGCAAACACCTTGGCCGTGGCCTTGCCGATTCCCCGTCCTGCGCCGGTGACGATCGCCACCTTGCCGTCGAGTGCCCCCATGTCACTTCCCCCTCGTCCGTCGGAACAGACCGAGTCTGCTCCATCGAGGCCGGGCTGTCAGTTGTCCCAGTTCGCGCTGCGGTTCGATTGGGTGATCTCGGGGGTGTCCTTCAGTTCCTTGTTGGGGCTGATGCCGAGCGCACGCACACGGCGCGCCTGGGGCTTCACCGAGGTCTCGAGCGAGCCGACGGCCGAGTTGTAGTTGTCGATGGCCGTGCGCAGCCCGTTGCCCACCTTGTTGAAGTGGTCCACGAACGTGGCTAGGCGGTCCCACAGTTCGGCCGCCTGCTGAGCGATCTGCGCCGAGTTCTCGGCCTGTGCCACCTGACGCCAGCCGAACTCGACGGCGCGCAGCAGCGCGAGGAGCGTCATGGGTGTGGCGAGGAGCACCTTCTGGCGGATGGCATCCTCCGACAGCGAGGGGTTGGTGCTGAGCGCCGTGGCCATGATGCCCTCGGTGGGCACGAACAGCACGACGAAGTCGATGGAGCCCTCGATCACCCCTGCGTAGTTGCGCAGCGAGAGATCCTTCACGTGCGCAGCCAGTGCATCGGCCTGCTTCTTGGCGGAATCGGCACCCTGCGCGAAATCGATGAGCGGCGCCTTGGCATCCACCACAATGCGGCGGCCATCCGGCAGGTTCACCACGAGGTCCGGGCGCTTGCGCCCATCGGCGGTGGTGACACTGGCCTGGTCCATGAAGCTCACGTGGCGCGAGAGCCCAGCGAGCTCCACGGTGCGCTGCAACTGCAACTCGCCCCAGTCGCCGGCCACACCGGTGCCCTGCAGCGCAGTGGAGATCTGCGTGGTGGCGACACCGAGCTCCTGCCCCTGGCGATACAGCGCATTGTTCTGCTGGGACACCTGACGCAGCTGTTCGAGCATGGTGCTCTGCGCAGCCGCACTGGCCTCACGGGTGGCGTTGACCGACTGCTGCAGCGCCTGCATCTGCTCACGCACGGGCGCGAGCAGGGTCTCGGGGTTCATGAACGGATTGTTGGTCGGGGGCGGGGCGCCGCCGCCCGACTGCTGGCGCACCACCACGGCGGTGAGCACGACGACGGCGATGAGGGTGATGACGACGAGAGCGATGAGCATGGGCTCCATAACGTCACCGTACCGAGAGGGTGTGACGGGGTGCGGGCGGTGTCAGCGTGCGGTGGGGGCGGGCAGGTCGTCGAGCTGGTGGCCCATGCGCTCACGCTTGGTGCGCAGGTAGTTCGCGTTGAACTCGGTGGGCGTGCTGAGCGCCGGCACCCGTTCCACCACCTGCAGCCCGGATCGCACGAGCGACTCCACCTTGTCGGGGTTGTTGGTGATGAGTCGCACGGACTCGATGCCGAGGTCGCGCAGCATGTCGGCGGCCACGTCGAAGCTGCGCGCATCCACCGGCAGGCCGAGTTCGAGGTTGGCGTCGTAGGTGTCCAAGCCACGATCCTGCAATTGATACGCGCTGATCTTTGCTGCAAGACCGATTCCCCGGCCCTCGTGACCGCGCAGGTACAGCACCACACCCGCGCCGGCCTGCTGCACCTTGGCGAGTGCATCGTGCAGTTGCTGCTGACAATCGCAGCGCTGCGAACCGAACGTGTCGCCGGTGAGGCACTCGCTGTGCACGCGCACCAGCACCGGTTCGGTACCGGTGAACATGCCGGGCCCCCCGCACTCGGTGCCCACGCACAGTGCGAGGTGTTCGAAGCCCGCGGTGTCCCGATACGCCACCACGCAGAACGTTCCCCAACGCGTGGGCAGTGTGGATTCGCTCACCCGCGTGACACTCATGGCTCCATCACCACCTCGAGGTCGTCGCCCAGTGCGCGCGTGCTCACGACGCGGCCACGCCACAGTCGATCGATGCTGGGTGCGCCGCAACCGGCGAACATGCCCGGCGCATCGCCGCCCATCAGTGCGGGTGCGAGGTGCAGCACATACCGGTTCACCACGCCGGCTCGGTGGAACGACGCAGACACGCGCGGGCCGGCCTCCACGAGCAGTTGCAGCACACCGTTGCCGCCGAGGTGATCGAGCAGTTCGTCGATACCCGCAGTCCATTCCACACACGGACGCACACGCGCCGAAGCGGGAACCGTACCGAGCACCACGCGCAGCGGATCGGGTCCGTCCACATGCCGCACGGTGAGCTGCGGATCGTCGGCGCGCACGGTGCCTGCGCCCGTGCACACGGCCTGGGAGTCGGCACGCAACTCGTGCACGCGTCGGCGCGCTGCCTCACCCGTGATCCACTGGCTGCTCGAATCACGCGCCGCAGTGCGCCCATCGAGTGTGGCAGCGATCTTCATCACCACGAACGGGCGGCCAGTGATGCGGTGGTGCAGGTACGGGCGCAGCATCTCGCGCACCTCGTGCTCACCGTCGCCGACATGCACCGACATACCCGCAGCGCGCAGCGCATCGAGACCGCGTCCGGCAACACGCGGGTCGGGATCCTCGATCGCCACGTTCACACTCGCCACACCGGCAGCAATCAGGCGGTCGGTGCACGGTCCGGTGCGGCCGTGATGACTGCACGGCTCGAGCGTCACATGCACTGTTGCGCCGCGCACATCGGCACCGGCCGACGCTGCCTCGTCGAGCGCCACGATCTCGGCATGACGCGCGCCGGGTTGTTCGGTGGCACCCACGAACGTGCGGCCGTCGAGGGTCTCGATCACACAACCCACCCACGGGTTCGGCGCAGTGCGATGCCGCACCGCTGCAGCGGCGCCGATGGCGTGGTTCATGGAAGCAGAGGTCATCGGGCTCATCCGTGCTTGGCCCCCACGCCGAGGGGTCCGAAGGTGGTCTTGCAGCGCCGGCACCAGAAACCCTGCTCGAGTTCGGTGCCGCACTGGCGGTGGATGAGCACGGTGCCCGTGGCATTGCCGCCCACCCACTTGGAACCCCAGCGCAGCAGCGCCACGATCATCGGCGAGAGCTCGATACCCATCGGCGTGAGCCGGTAGTCGTACCGAACAGGGTGCTGCTGGTACGGCACACGCTCCACCACACCGGCATCCACGAGGCGCTTGAGCCGATCGGTGAGCACACCCCGGGAGATGCCGAGGTCCTCCTGCAGGTCGTCGAAACGCCGGATCCCCCGGAACAGCGCCCGCACCGTGAGGATCGACCACCGGTCGCCCACCAGTCGGGCCACCTCGGCCGCCCACAGGTCATCGTCCACCCCGGGATCGGCGGCGCCGAGACGGGGCTCGGGGGAGATGGGGCTCGGCAGGGCCATCGGCGCACCCTACCGGCGAACTGCCAGTGAGTTCGAATTCCGGACTCACTCGGGCTAGGGTCGCCCCCCATGGACGACCGCTCCCTCCTCGACGCGCCGCTGGCCGACCTCATGGCCCGCGCCCGCGCCATCAAGACCGCCCGGTACGGGAGCCGTGTCACCTATTCACCCAAGGTGTTCATTCCGCTCACCACGCTGTGCAACGACTCCTGCGGGTACTGCACGTTCGCCGAGTCGCCGTCGAAGGCGGCCAAGTTGTTCCTCGAGCCGGCCGATGTGGTGGCCATCGCTCGGGCCGGCGCACGCCAGGGATGTCACGAGGCGCTGTTCACCCTCGGCGAGCGACCCGAAGCCCGTTACCCGGCGGCGGCTGCATGGCTCGCCGAGCACGGCTACGCCTCCACCGTCGAGTACCTCGCTGCGATGTGCAAGTTGGTGCTCGACGAGACCGGCATGCTGCCGCACGCAAACGCCGGTGCGCTCTATGCCGATGAGCTCGCCGCGCTGCGCCCGGTGTCGGCCAGCCAGGGGATGATGCTCGAGACGCTCAACGGTGATCTCGACTGCCACCGCGGTGCGCCCGACAAAGCACCCGAGCGACGGTTGGCCACACTCGATGCAGCGGGCGAACTGGCGATCCCGTTCACCACCGGCATCCTCGTGGGCATCGGCGAGAGCCGTGAGGACCGACTGCATGCACTGCGAGCGATCGCCGAGCGACACGCCCGCTTCGGCAACGTGCAGGAAGTGATCGTGCAGAACTTCCTGCCCAAGCCGCTCACCGTGATGCGTCGTGCTGCGGCCTGCCCGCCCGATGACTACCTGTGGACGATCGCTGCGGCGCGCATCATCCTGCCGGTCGAGATCCACCTGCAGGCGCCGCCGAATCTCACCGACGACTTCGGTGTGCTGCTCGATGCCGGTATCGACGACTGGGGCGGTGTGTCGCCCGTAACGGCCGATCACGTGAACCCCGAGCGTCCGTGGCCGGATCTCGACATTCTGCGTGAGGTCACCGAGGCGCGCGGCGACACGCTCGCACCGCGGCTCACCATCTACCCCGAATACGCAGCCGACCCGGCGCGTTGGCTCGACCCGGCGATGCGCTTCCCGGTGATGGATCGCAGCGATGCCGAGCGACTCGGCCGAGATGATCCGGGTGCACATTTCCCCGAGCGCGTGTCGGGAACGGTGGATACCGGCGACGGCGCCGAGGTGATCTTGGTGGGGCCGAAGTCCACCATGTGGTACTCGGGTTCCGACAGCACGCCGGCCACGCTCGTGGTGCCCGCCGCACGCATCGGTGGTGCGGTGGCCGACGTGCTCGACGGTGTGCGCATGGGCCACGAACTCGGCGTGGAGGAGATCACCACGCTGTTCGGTGCACGTGGTCCCGAGGTGGCTGCTATCGCCGAGTTCGCCGACGAACTGCGCAAGCAGGCGGTGGGCGACACCGTCACCTGGGTGCACAACCGCAACATCAACTACACCAACATCTGCACGTTCAAATGCAAGTTCTGCGGCTTCTCCAAGGGCCCGTTGTCGCTGAACCTGCGCGGCAAGCCGTACCTGCTCACGCTCGAGGATGTGGCCGAGCGCGTGCGTGAGGCCTGGGACCTCGGCGCCACCGAGGTGACGCTGCAGGGCGGTATTCATCCGGACTTCGATGGCGACTACTACATCGACGTGTGCCGCGCCGTGAAGGAGGCCGCACCGAACATCCACGTGCACGGCTTCACCGCGCTCGAGGTCACCGAGGGCGCGAAGCGACTCGGCGAACCGCTCGACGTGTACCTCGGCCGCCTTCGTGATGCGGGTCTCGGGAGTCTCCCGGGAACTGCAGCCGAGATCCTCGACGACGAAGTGCGCGCCATCCTCTGCCCCGACAAGGTGAACACCCAGGAGTGGCTCGACTGTCACGAGATCGCCCACTCGGTGGGTCTCGCCTCGAACGTCACCATCATGTTCGGCTCGGTGGAGCAGCCCGTGCACTGGGCGCGTCACATCGTCCGCACCCGTGATCTGCAGAAGCGCACGGGAGGATTCACCGAGTTCGTGCCGCTGCCGTTCGTGCACATGGCGTCACCCATCTACCTGCAGCGCAAGGCGCGTCGCGGGCCCACGTTCCGCGAGACACTGCTCATCCACTCGGTGGGGCGCATCGCTTACCACGGCCTCATCCACAACATTCAGGCGTCGTGGGTGAAGATCGGCAAGCCGGGCGTTCGTCAGTTGCTGCACGCCGGAGTGAACGATCTCGGCGGAACCCTGATGAACGAGAACATCAGCCGCGCGGCCGGCGCATCGCACGGGCAGGGCCTCGAGCGCGAGGACTTCGAGCAGATCATCGACGGACTCGGGCGCACCCTGGCTCAGCGCACCACCAAGTACGGCCGGGTCGACGGCGTAGGTGTCTGACCGGGCAGATCCGCGGGGGCTCGCTGCGCATTGGGTACATTCCGGTCAGTAGCCGCTTGGCGCTGGATCGGGGGATCATGATGTCTACACCGCAGTTCACTGTTACTCGTGCAGATCGCCAGAGTCGTCTGCGGTGCCTCTTCCGTGGTCTGCTCGTCTGGCCGCACTCCATCGTGATGTCGTTGTGGCAGATCCCCGTACAGATCGTCACGTTCTTCCAATGGTGGATCATTCTCTTCACCGGCAAGCGGAACGAGGGCATCTGGCGGATGCAGAACAACTGGCTCGGTTATGCGGCGCGGGTCTGGAGTTACTACGGGCTGATGTACGACCAATACCCAAATTTCGGTGCCCAGCAGGGTGCTGAGCCAGTGACGTACTCGTTCCAGTACGACGCTGCGGCGCGCCGGCTTACGAACTTCTTCCGCTACCTCATGATGATTCCGGCGATCGTGGTTGCGATCTTCGTGATGATCGGCGCGTACTTCGCCGTCTTCTTCGCTTGGTTCGCCATCCTGATCGCGGGTTCACATCCGAGTGGACTGTTTGGTTTTCAGCTCAAGGTCCACCAGTTCATGATCCGGGTTTCCTCGTACGGGATGATGATGACCGACGAATATCCCAAGTTCTCTGCCTGACGCTCTGAAACGTCGGCTCGCTGGGGAATAACGTGGAATCGGTGACGCCGGTTGCGCTCATCACGAATGCGCACACCTATGTAGGTGCACCGCTTGCGCGGGTGCTCGCCCGCTCCGGACACCGCTTCGTGCTGCACGTTCCGCGCGCAGGCCGTGACACCGCCCTGCAGAGTGATGATGGCGTGGATCGGCTTGCGAGCGAACTGGGCTCACTGGGCTGCGACTCGGTGGTGGTGCGTAACCACGACCTGTCCACCGCCGAGGGCAATGCGGCGTGCGTCGACGCTGCGCTGAGTCGCTTCGGTCGTCTCGATGCGGCGTGTCTGGTGACCGGCAACATCGCAGTCGGTTCGTTCCTCAAGGTGAACCCCGATACGTGGGACACCATGAAGCGCTTCAACCTCGACATGGTGTTCCACGGTCTGCAGGCGGTGCTGCCGCCCATGCTCGCCGCCGGACGCGGTCAAGTGGTGGTGTTCACCAGTGCCACGGGTGCACGGCCCGAGCCGCGCACCTCGGTGTACGCGGCCACTCGTGCCGGCGCCAACGCTCTCGTGCGCGCCGTGGGCCTCGAGCACGCAGCCAGCGGGGTGACGGTCAACGCCATCGGCACGAACTTCATGGACTTCCCCGGTTTCCGCGATGCGAGCGGCATGGACGACCCCGAGCGAGCGGCCAAGGTGCTCGCCCAGGTGCCCATGCACCGACTCGGATCCCTCGACGAACTCGCCGAGTTCACCGCGGTGCTGCTCGACGGCCGAAGCAGGTTCCAGACCGGTCAGTTCTTTTCGTACAGCGGCGGTTGGAGTACCTGAGCCCACGCCAGCGGCGCACAGAGCCGAGCGACTCGGCTCAGCCCACGAGGCGGGCCAGCAGCTCGGCGAGTTGCTCGAGTTCGTCGTCGTCGAGCGATCCGATGCCCACGAGTTGTTCGCGAGCAGCGCGCGTGAGTCGGGTGCGCATTGCGTCACCGTCGGCGGTGCGATGCACCAGAGTCACCCGTCGGTCCGATGGATCGGCGTGTCGCTCCACGAGACCTCGCCGCTCCAGACGGTCCACGATGCCGGTGATGTTGCTGGCGTCGCACTGATGTGCATCGGCGAGGAAGCGCATCGAACGCGGCTCGTCCAGCAGCCGAATCGTCATGGCGAGCGGGGGAGTGAGGTCTTGTTGGCGTAGTTCCTCGTGCAGTCCCTGCGAGAGCGCGTCCAACAGGGCAGTGATGCTCTCGCCGAGCCGTTGCTCGATAGTCGAACGAGGGTCGGCCGCAGTACGCCGCGCCGGGCTCATCAGCCCACCCGGCGGTAACGGCGAACCGACAGCGCCACGAACACCGCCGTGATGCCGAGGCTCCACGCCACCATGGCAACCATCTCCTGCGAGAGGTTCACCCCGCGGATCGCGTCGCCCTGGGTCAACTTGCGCACCACGTTCACTGCGTGGCTCACCGGCTGGTTGCGTGCGAAGGCCTGCAGCCAACCGGGCATCGAGTCCAGCGGCACGAAGGTGGACGCAGCAAAGGTCAGCGGGAAGATCGGGAGGAACGCGGCGATCTGTGCGGTCTCTGCGCTCTTCACGCTGAGGCCCACGAGAGCAAACAGCCAGCAGAACGCCATGCCGAACAGCAGCAGCATGCCGATTGCTCCGACCGCCGGGAGGAAACCGTTGTTGAAGCGGAAGCCCACGGCCATTCCCACACCGATCATGAGCAGCACCACGAACAGGTTGCGCACCACATCGGCAGCGATGCGGCCCGTGAGCACGGCGGAGCGTGCCATCGGGAGCGAACGGAATCGGTCCACGATGCCTTTCTGCATGTCGTCGTTGAGCCCGAACGAGGTTCCGGCCCCGCCGAACAACGTGGTCTGCACGAGCACGCCGGGAATGAGGTAGTTCACGTAGGCGCCACCGGTGGTGATGGCACCGCCGAACACGTAGCGGAACAGCAGCACGAACATCACTGGCTGCACGGCGTTGAAGAAGATGGACTCGGGAACACGCGCCATGCGAATGAGATTGCGCTTGGTGACGATGAGTGAGTCGGTGACGATGCGCTTCATGTCAGGCCGCCTTTCCTGCGGACTTGGCCGCACGGCGGCGGGCGCGGCGGTTCTGCGGGGTGGAGTCGACCCCATCGAGTTCGGAGTCGCTGTCCTCTGTCTCCACATCGGCAGCACCGTGTCCGGTGAGCGCGAGGAACACGTCGTCGAGCGACGGACGGTGAATGGCCAGGTCGTCGAGGGCGATGTCGTGATCCGACATCGTGAGCGCCACCGTGGTGAGCACGTCCACGCCGCGGCGGTCACCCACCGGCACGAGGACACGTCCGCTGCGCTCGTCGATCTGGGGTGTACCGGCGATACCGGTGAGCATCTCGGCGATCTTGGACAGCATGGCCGGATCCTCGGCCTTCACGTCCACCACATCACCGCCCTGGCGGGCCTTGAGTTCGTCGGCGGTTCCCTCGGCAATCACGCGACCGTGGTCGAGCACCATGATGCGATCAGCGAGGATGTCGGCTTCCTCGAGGTACTGGGTGGTGAGCAGCACCGTGGTGCCCTCGCGCACGAGTTCGGTGATGAAGTCCCACAACTGTGCACGTGTGCGGGGATCGAGCCCGGTGGTGGGTTCGTCGAGGATCAGCACCATCGGCCGACCCACCAAACTGGCGCCGAGGTCCAGGCGTCGCCGCATACCACCGGAGTAGGTCTTCACGGGACGGTTCGCTGCGTCGGTGAGCGTGAGTCGCTCGAGCGCATCGGTGGCACGCACGCGTGCCTCCTTGCGTGACAGTCCGTAGAGACGCCCCACCATCTCGAGGTTCTCCCGACCGGTGAGCAGCTCATCCACCGCTGCGTACTGACCCGCGAGGCCGATGAGTTCACGCGCCTTGTTGGGGCGGGCAACCACGTCGACACCGTTGATGAAGGCCGAACCCGAGTCCGGGCGCAGCAGCGTGGCGAGAATCCGCACGAGCGTGGTCTTGCCGGCACCGTTGGGTCCGAGCAGACCGTGCACCGTGCCGGGTTCGACCACGAGGTCGACGCCGGTGAGGGCTTTGGTGTTTCCGAAGGACTTGGCGAGACCTCGAACCTCGATCATCGGGGAGGCGGGCACGCGCAGCGTTGGTGTGGGGGGATTCACGCCGGCCACTCTCGCCGGTTACTTGAGCCATCCCAACTATCTAGGCGGTTCCACAATGTGAAACTTTTCACCCGTATCGAGGGAATACGGAACGATTTCTGTGGTCGGGGAGGGGGGATTTGAACCCCCGACCTCCTGCACCCAAAGCAGGAACGCTACCACTGCGCCACTCCCCGGTCGGCTGGGAGGCTAGCGGCCACGGCGCGGCGCGCTTTGCCGACACAACCCGCCCATGCAGTAGAAACCACCCGTGGCCGAACCCGATGCGCCGCCTCCCGAGATCGCCGTACTCGATGAGTTCGGCGAGAAACTGCGCATGTTCCACGCGCTTCGCACGAGCGACGAGGCCGCAGCCAACCGGGTGCTCTCGGAGTTGGGGGGCCGGGGCAACACCGAGCGAGACATCATCGATCAGCTCGCTGCACCCACGCCGATCCGGCAACTCGATCGTTTCGACGAGGCCCAGCGATTGGTGGTGCATGCCATCGAGGTGCTGCGGCGCAACGGCTGGCGGGGTCCGCGTCTGCCGCGCAACCTCGGTCCGCTCAACCCGATAGCGAAATGGCTCGTGCAACTGTTCGCCCGCCTCATCGTGCAGAACCACATCACGCGCCTCGTGGACAATCTGCGCAACCTCTACAGCCGCCGCGAGGCCTGGGCAGTTCCCGGATCCGAGGAGTTGCGTCAGCTCCGCCGCGCGCGCATTCACGCCCAGCGCATTGCCCCCGATTTCAAGGGGCGCGCACTCGGCCTGCCGTCGTTCCTGCTCGGTGGTGCCATCATCAGTTCGGGGCTCGGCGCACTACGCGCCGGCGCCAGTGCCGTGAAATCGAATCGCGCGCTGGTGGTCACCGTCACCGTCGCACTGCTCGTGCTGCTTCTGGCCGTTGCGTGGTGCGTGCTGCGCGGCGCCGCAGTTGCTCGCAACCGCATCCACCTCACCACCGAGCAGCCGATGCGCGCCCTCTACGAAGTGATCGGGTACGCCGGACGCCCGCCGAAGGACGATGCATTCAAGTTCGCGCTCATTGCGCTCATCGGTATGGCACTCGCCTGGGTGGTGATCCCGGTGGGCGTGATTCTCGTAGTGACCTGATCCGGTCAGCCGCGCTGCACGATCGACTTGGTGATGCGCGCCGATGCGACGATCCGGCCGTTCACCGTGGCCTCCGAGTTCACGAACGCCACCCGTCGACCGCGCTGCACCACCGTGCCGCGCAGTTCCACCACATCGCCCGTGCGCACGCCGCGCAGCATCGAGATGTGCAGATCGTGACTGATGGCGTCCTCGTCGTCGTCCAGCAGGGGTTCGAGCGCAAGGAATGCCGTTGCATCCAGAATCATCGACAGCACACCGCCGTTGAGCGAGCCCTCCCGGCCATCGAGGTGCGGTGCGGCCGTGAACCGGCACCCGAGGTGCGGTTGATCGGGGTCGAGAAACTCGAGACCCACGTGTCGATGCAGCGGAGACTGTTCGAAATCCGGTCGACCCGATGTGGCGGGACCGCCGCCGGCGCTCATTGGGTGTGCACGCCGATCAACGCGGACGTCCGACGCCCACCACGCTCGACCACTTGAACCCGTGGATCGAGATGGGTTTGCCCGGCCGTGATGCATCGATCATCAAACCGTCGCCGAGGTACATACCCACGTGGCTGATGGGGCTGTAGAAGAACAGCAGATCGCCCGGCTGTGCCTCCGAGATCGGCACGCGTTCGGTGGAGCGGTACTGCAGGCGTGACTGGTGCGGCAGGCGCACGCCAGCGCGAGCCCATGCCCATGCGGTGAGCCCCGAGCAGTCGAAGCCGTAGCCGGGTCGGGCCATGAACGCCCGATACATCACGCCCAACTGGCTCTTGGCTGCGGCCACCGCACCGCTCGCGCCCGGTGACGGGGGAGGGATGTCTCGCCCGGCTCCGCCGCTGCCGCCGCCGCCGTTGTTGCCGCCGCCACCGGAGTTGCCGCCACCGCCGCCACCGTTGTTGCCGCCGCCACCGTTGTTGC
>JAFMJD010000222.1 GCA_017853685.1 Actinomycetota bacterium
GGTGGTGCCGCACATGCTGGCCAACGGGTCGGGCGCGATCGTGCACGTGGGTTCGGTCGCCGGCCGGGTGGGAACCCCGTACGGCGGTCTGTACGCAGCCAGCAAGCACGCCGTCGAGGCACTCGCCGAGAGCATGCACTTCGAGTTGTCGCACCGGGGCATCCGTGTCACGGTGGTCGAGCCGGGGCAGTTCGCCACCAGCCTCGCCGCCAACGCCTCGGTGGCCGCAGCGATGGTGGAGGGCGGCGACGAGTACGAGCGGTGGCAGCGCTACCGGGCGGCGCAGCGCACGTTGGCGAGCGGTGAGCCCGCCGACCCGCAGGACGTGGCCGATGCCGTGGTGCGGGCGGCCACCGAGCGTCCCGGCGTGCTGCGTCACCCTGTAGGTCGCGACGCCGATCTGGTGCTCGGCGTGAAGGGCTCGATGTCGTTCGAGGAGTTCGACGTCGCCATGCGGTCGGTGCTCGGCTGGCACGAGTGAGTCGTTCGACCTCCGTGTGACTCGGCAGGGTGCAGCGGCTACGGTGAGCGACCGAGGAAATCCTGTTGGGGGTGGCTACCGGTGGCAGTGCTCGACGTTCGTGATGTGACGGTGCGGTTCGGTGGCATCGTCGCGCTCGACGGCCTGTCGTTCGACATCGACGAAGGCCAGGTGTGTGGGCTCATCGGCCCGAACGGCGCGGGCAAGACCACCATGTTCAACGTGGTGAGCCGCATCTACCAACCCACTGCCGGTTCGGTGATGTACCGCGGCACCGAGTTGCTCGACGTGCCGGCGCACGGCATCGCCCATCTGGGCATCGCCCGCACGTTCCAGAACCTCGCCCTCTTCCCCACGATGACCCTGCTCGAGAACGTGATGGTGGGAGCGCACAGTCAGGGTCGCGTCGGATTCGGCCGGGCCGTCTTCCGCATCGGTGCTGCCCGGGAGAACCGTGAGGTGCGCGACTTCGCCGGCGACCTGCTGCACCAACTGGGTCTCGGCGGCCTTGCCTTCCGGCCCGCGATGGGGCTGCCGTTCGGGACCCTGAAGCGACTCGAGATCGCACGGGCGCTCGCGGCCCGGCCGTCGTTCCTCCTGATGGACGAACCGGCGAGCGGCCTCACCCATGGCGAGGTCGACGAACTCGGTCACACCATCCGCACCATCCGTGATCAGTTCGACCTCACGGTGCTGTTGGTCGAGCACCACATGTCGATGGTGATGAGCATCAGCGACAAGGTGGTGGCGATGGAGTTCGGTCGCAAGATCGCCGAGGGCACACCGCACGAGGTGCAGAACGACCCGGCCGTCATCGAGGCGTATCTGGGGACGTCGGCATGAGCGCACCGTTGTTGCAGGTCGCGCAACTCACCGCCGGTTACGGCCCGTTGAGCGTGCTCGAGGGCATCGACCTCGAGGTGAACGAGGCCGAAGTGGTGGTGATGCTCGGCGCGAACGGCGCCGGCAAGACCACCACGATGCGCGCCATCAGCGGCGCCATCGCCCGCGGTGGCACGGTGCAGTTCGCCGGTCACGACATCACCCGGTCCACTCCTGACTCCATCGTGCGTCACGGTCTGGCCCAGGTGCCGCAGGGTCGTGGCACCTTCCCTGAACTGAGCGTCGCCGACAACCTCCGCGCCGGAGCCATCACCCGTCGCGACAAGGAGGTGTCCGCCGACATCGCCAAGTGGTTCGAGGTGTTCCCGCGGCTCGCCGAGCGAAGCGACCAGCGCGCCGGAAGCCTGAGTGGTGGCGAACAGCAGATGTTGGCGATCGCCCGGGCGTTGATGAGCCGACCGAAGTTGTTGTTGTGCGACGAGCCCAGCCTCGGTCTGGCGCCGCTCATCACCCAAGAACTGTTCGAGGTGCTCGGTCGATTGAACCGTGAAGAGGGGTTGGCCGTGCTGCTCGTCGAACAGAACGCCAATCTGGCGATGCACATGGCGAGTCGCGTGTACCTGCTCGAGACCGGGCGCATCGTCGCCTCCGGTACCGCGGAGGCACTGAGCGCCGACGACTCCATCCGCAAGGCGTACCTGGGGTTCTGATGGAACTGTTCCTGCAACGACTCGTCGACGGCCTCAGTCAGGGCAGCGTGTACGCCCTCATCGCGCTCGGTCTCGTCATCATCTACCGCGGCACCGGTCACCTGAATTTCGCACAGGGTGAGATGGCGCTGTTCTGCACGTACATCATGTACCAGTTCGGCGAGTGGGGCATCCCCATCGGCCTCGCACTCGTGCTCGTGCTCGTGGTGGGCTTCGTGCTCGGCTCTGCCACCGAGGTGTTGTTGGTGCGGCCGGTGGCGCGCAAGTCGCAGTTCGCCGTGTTCATCGTCACCATCGGCGTGTTCCAGTTCCTCAACTGGCTCGACGGAGCCATCTGGCGCGACCAACCGTTGCCGAACAGCGCGGTCGGCAGCACGCAGTCGAAGTTCCCGAGTCTGTTCCCGAACGAACCCACCGACTACTGGGACGTCTTCGGTGCGGGCATCCGGAAGCAGTCGGTCGGCGTGTTCGTGTTGGTGCTGGTGATCAGTGGCCTGCTGTACCTGTTGTTCAACCACACCAAGCTCGGGCTGGCGATGCGGGCGGTGGCCAGCAACTCCGAGATCGACATCACGTGCTCGGACTTCATGACCT
>JAFMJD010000223.1 GCA_017853685.1 Actinomycetota bacterium
CGACGAGTTGGTTGCCACTCTGGTGCAGTTGGCCCGCACACACCGCGACACGGTGATGATCGGGCGCACCCACGGCATCCACGCCGAACCCACCACGTTCGGCGCCAAGGTGGCCCTGTGGGCGTTGCAGGTGGACCGCGATCGTCAGCGTCTGCGCGCCGCACGAAGCACCGTGGGCGTGTGCAAGCTCAGTGGCGCCGTCGGCACCTACAGCAACATCGATCCATCGATCGAGGTGCACGTCGCTGCGGCACTCGGTCTCACCGCAGTGCCGGCCACCCAGGTCATCGCACGCGACCGTCATGCCGAGTTCCTGTACGCGTGCGCCGCCGTCGGCAGCACGATGGAGCTCATCGCTGTCGAACTGCGCCACCTGCAGCGCACCGAGGTGCGAGAGGTGCAGGAGGGGTTCAAGGCCGGACAGAAGGGGTCGAGTGCGATGCCCCACAAGCGCAACCCCATCAGCGCCGAGACCATCAGCGGGCTCAGCCGAGTATTGCGCGGCAACCTGCAGGCCGGCATGCAGGACATCGCTCTGTGGCACGAACGCGACATCTCGCACAGTTCGGTCGAGCGGGTGGTGCTGCCCGACAGCGCACTGCTCGCCTACTACGTGATGCGCCGCACGAGCCGCCTGCTCAACGGCCTGCAGGTGTTCCCCGAGCGCATGCTGGCCAACCTCTGGGCCAGCCACGGCCTGGTGTTCAGCCAGCCTGTGCTGCTGGGTCTGGTGCAGGCGGGTCTCTCCCGCGACGAGGCCTACCGCATCGTGCAGGAGAACGCCGGAAGGGCGTGGGACGAAGGGCGCTCGTTCCGCGAGTTGCTCGAGGCCGATCCGCGCGTCACCGTGCCCGGCAGCGTGCTCGACGAGGCGTTCGACCTGGCCCGCAGCGTGCGCCACGCCGGACGTGGTGTCGACGCACTCGACGCGCTCGGCTGAAATTGCGCTGCGATGGCGTGAGTAGTTTGCGGCCCATGGCTGCACTACCCGAGCACTGGATCACCGACACCGTTCCCAACCGCAAGTTCACCATCTGGAGTCGCGGTAACGCCGGCGAGATCTACCCCGACCCCATCTCGCCGCTCTCGGGTTCGAGTGTCTTCCTGCACGCCGGCGAACTGGGCTACCAGGACGCCTTCGTGAAGGCCGGCACGATGGACCGTGACGAGTTCGACCCGGGCACCTTCCACAACCTGATGGCCAGCTACGGCGGCTACCTGTACCTGAACATGAGCATCTCCCGGCTGTACGGCGTGCGTTGCCCCGGCATGACACCCGAGATGGTCGACCAGCAGTACTACGGCGAGTTGACCGGCATCCCGTCGTACGAATCGGAGGCCCGCCCCGGCGACGAGAGCCCGCGGCACACCGAGCAACTGGGGGCGTGGATCGGTGAGTTCGTGTTCAACCGCGACGACGTGCCCGAACTGCTGGAGCACCGTGCCGAGGTGCAACGGCGCATCGCCGCACGCGGCCCCGTCGGTGCGATGACCGACGAACAACTCATCGCACACCTGCACGCCTACGACGACCTGTACCGCGAGATGTTCAGCTGGCACATCCTCGTGTCCGCAGCCGTGGGCTTCGGCATCGGCACCGTGAGTGCCGTGTGCCAGGCGATCGGCCAACCGTCGCTGCCGATGACGCTCATCTCCGGCGTCGGTGACGTCGACTCCGCTGCGCCCAGTCACGCGATGTGGGCGATGGCCCGAACCATCGACAGCGACGCCGACCTGACGGCAGCGTTCGACGCAGGAATCTCGGGCGTGCTGAGCCGCGTCGCTGGGCTCACGTCGCCGGCAGCCGAGACCTTCCGCACTCAACTGCACGCCTTCATCGAGCGCTTCGGCAGCCGCGGCCCCAACGAGTGGGAACTGCGGTCGAAGGTGTGGGGCACTCACCCCGAGGTGGCGCTCGCTGCGGTCGACCGCATGCGTGGCATGGCGGCCGGTGAGTCACCCGACGTGCATGAGCGTCGTCGCGCTGACGAGCGCATCGCCGCAACGGCACAAGTGCGCGAGATGTTGGCGGCGAATCCCGAGGCACTCGGCCAGTTCGATGGTGGGTTGCGCGCTGCCATGGTGTTCGGCGCGGCGCGCGAGCGCTGCAAGACGACGCTCATCATGGTGGTGCACGAACTGCGACTCGCTGCGCGTGAACTCGGCCGCCGCTGGGCCGCGGAGGGTCTGCTCGACGATGCCGACCACGTGTTCATGCTGACCGACGCCGAACTGCCACGCATGCGCACCGAGGCAGCCGTGCTCGCTGCCGTGGCACGCGAACGCGAACCGCAGTACCTGGCCCTGTGGGATCTCGAGCCGCCGTTCATCGTCGTCGGCGAGGCACCCGGTCTGTCGCAATGGACCCGCCGCGACGCTCACACCGCCATCGTGGCCACGGCCGGCACCACGCTCTCCGGCATCCCCGGGTGCGCAGGCGTCGCACGTGGTCGGGCCCGCATCGTCACCGACCCCAGTGACCCGTTCGCCCTCGAACCGGGTGACATCCTGGTGGCGCCGCTCACCGACCCGGCGTGGACACCGCTGTTCGTTCCGGCCGCCGCCGTGGTGGTCGACGTCGGCGCCCAGATCACCCACGCCGTCATCGTGAGCCGCGAACTGGGCAT
>JAFMJD010000224.1 GCA_017853685.1 Actinomycetota bacterium
AACGGCGAACACCACCGCTCCCGAGCCGTGGATGCTCAAGTCGATCGCAGCGGTCTTCCTCGGCATGGCGTTGCTGCGCAACGGTCGCCCGAATCTGCCGGGAACGATCCTCGGAGTGATCCTGTTCCGCACGCTGGAGAACGGGCTGAACAAGACGGGCATCAACGACTATCTGCAGGACGTCATCAACTGGGCGGCGGTGATCGTGGCGGTGCTGCCGCCCGCCATCGCGCGCATTCGCGAGAACCGTTAGGCGGCCGACATGCGCGTGCTGGCTGTGGATGTCGGCACCACATCGGTGAAGGCCGCAGTGGTGGACGACGGACGGATCGTGGAGGTGGCCGAATCGCCGGTGAACCTGTTCCATCCGCAACCCGGCTGGGCAGAGCAGGACCCCGAGCAGTGGTGGTCCGCAGTCGTGCAAGCGGTGCGTGCGCTCGGTGGACTCGAGTCCGTCGACGTGCTTGCGGCCACCGGCCAGATGCAGGACTGCATCCCGGTGCGCGCCGATGGTCGCAGCGTGCGGCCCGCCATTCTGTACAGCGATCAACGTGCAGTTGCCGAACACGATGCGCTCACGGTGCGTCTGGGTTCGTCGTGGGGCGATGCTGCGCTTGCGCAACCCGACTCGACGAACGTGGCAGCGAAGTGGCAGTGGCTCCGGGATCACGAGCCGCAGAACGCGGCGAACACGCACACGGTGCTGTTGGGTGGCGCTGCCTATGTGGTGTGGCGCGCCACCGGTAGGGCGTCGAGCGATCCGAGCACCGCGGCCACAACAGGTTTGAGCGATGTGCGCTCGGCGCAGTGGTGGACGCCGGTGGTGGACGCCGTACAGATGCCGATGCCCGCACTGGTGCGCGCCACCGAGGTGGTGGGTGAGGTGACGGCATCGGCGGCTGCCGAACTCGGCGTGCGCGCAGGCCTGCCCGTGGCCCATGCATGTGGTGATGCAGTGGCTACGTCGATCGGAGTGCTCGGCGCAGCGGTGGATGTGCCGTATGCGTATCTCGGGACATCGGGCTGGGTCGGTGTGTTCCGTCCCGACCCCGAACCGCGTCCGGGTGTGATCGTGCTCCCCGGTCCCACACCGCAGCGGTGGTTGAGCGTGATGCCGGTTGCAACGGCCGGCGGTGCCGCCGACTGGGCGCGCGAGGCGTTGCTCGGTGGTATCGACGTCGAGTCGTTCGATCGACTCGCCGGTTCGGCGTGCGCTGCGGCGCAGGGTGTGGGATTCGTCTCGCAACTCGATGGCACGCGCTTTCCTGCCCCCGATCCATTCGCCTCGGGTGTGCTCATCGGGATGACTCGGTCCACAACGTCGGCAGTCGTCGCTGCTGCCATCTACGAGGGTGTTGCGCAGACCCTTGCTGCCATCGCTCGGGTGGTGCTGCCGGCTGCTGCCGCCCATGCAGACATGGCGGTCTGTGGTGGCGGTTCGCGCAGCGACGTGTGGTGTCAGGTGATCGCCGACGTGACCGGTCGGCGGGTGCGACGGGTGAGCGACGACCATGCCTCGCTGCGCGGTGCGGCCTCGTGCGCCCACGAAGCACTGGGGGCGCCGCCGCTGGAGGGCTCGGGCACCCTGGCGGTGTTCGAACCCCGGGCCGAGCGGGTGGCGGTGCACCAGGCGATGGCCGAGGTGCTGGCGGGGCTCACGGTGTCGCTGCGGGGCGACTTCGCTGCCCTCGGCGCCCTGCGGGCCGGATCCTGATAATCCCGACGTTTTGTGTCGGGTTTCGCCCGATAGGCTCTGGCGCTTCGTGAACACTTCGGGCCCGGGTCGAACCCGGCCCATACCACCCTGAGGAGATTCCATGTCCACCACGACCCGACGCCGCCTGCTTGCAGGTGTCGTTGCGCTCGCCGCCGTAGCAGGACTTGCTGCGTGCAGCGACGACGAGAAGGCTGCGGAGACCACCACCACCGCTGCCGCCGCCGAGGCAAAGACCATTGCCATCGTGTCGCCGTACTACTCGAACCAGCCGGCCACCAAGGAAGTGGTCGACGCGTTCAAGACCGCTGCGGAGGCCAAGGGCTACACCGTCACCCTCGTCGACACCAAGGGCGACCTTGCTGCCGTCAACGGTGAACTCACCAATGCCGTGTCGCAGAAGGTCGATGCCATCGTGCTCGGCATGGGCGACCCCAAGGAGTTCTCGGCCGGTCTGAAGTCGGCACTCGACGCCAAGATCCCGGTCTTCGGTCTCGACGCCGGTTCGGCTGAGGGCGTTGTCACCAACTTCACGTCGGACAACGAGTTCCTCGGCGAGACCAGCGCGAAGGCGCTGCTCGAGGCCATGGCTCCCGGCAAGAAGATCATCGTGATCCACTTCGATCCGTTCGAGCCCGTGCGTCTGCGCGGCGCTGCTGCTCGTGAGTTCTTCACGGCCAACGGCGTGACGGTCCTCGAGGACATCCAGGGTGACCCGGCCGACTCGACCGGCTTCGCCAAGACCACCATCCTCGACCTGCTCACCAAGTACCCCAAGGGTGAAGTGGACGGCATCTGGGTGGCATGGGACGCTTCGGCGCTCGGTGCCTACCAGGCAACCGTGGAGGCCGGCCGCACCGAGGTGAAGGTCGTCGGCGTCGACGGTCAGGACTTCGCACGCGCCGAGATCA
>JAFMJD010000225.1 GCA_017853685.1 Actinomycetota bacterium
AGCATCGGGCCGATCACGGTCTTGACGAGCGTCTGGCCGGTCTTGAAGTCCTTGCCCGAGATCGGCACGTTCAGGTCCACCGACAGCTTGCGGAGTACCGGGGTGTCCACGGCGAGGTTCGGTGCACCGTTGTTGAACGGGACACCCTCGAGCAGGGCGGCGTACGCGTAGAGCATCGACGGAGCGATGGTGGGGTCGTTGGCGTCGATGGCCTTTTCGAAGGAGTCGAGATCCATGTGTGCCGGACCCGGCTCGATGAAGATCTCGGTGGATCCGCACCACATCATCACCACGCGCGACAGGCCGTTCTGCTCACGGAAGCGTTGGATGTCCTCGCGGATGCGATTGAGCATGCTGCGCTTGTCCACCGTGCCCATGGTGTTGTCGGCGCTGATGTTCTTGCAGTAGTGCCGGTCGAAAGCAGCCGGCATCGGGCGCACTGCGCGCAGCGACTCGGCGATGCCCTCGATGTGGCGGCTGCCCTCGAGCACGCCGGCACGCTGCGCGGCCACGTAGCAGTCGTCGGGGAACGGATCCCAAGCGCCCCAGACGATGTCTTCGAGGCTGGCGAGCGGTACGAAGTCCTTGATGAGCGGCGAGCGCCCGTCAGTGCGCTTGCCGAGGCGGATGTGCCCCATCTGGGTCAGCGAGCCGACCGGCTCGGCCAGACCGCGCTTCACCAGTTCCACGCCGGCGATGAGGGTGGATGCCACCGCACCGAGGCCGACCGTGAGCACGCCGAGCTTGCCGTCGGCGGGCTGGATCTTCGGGGTAGGAGGAGTCGTCAACGTGACCTCTGCTTTGTCGATGTCGGGAGCGGATGGACCGGGACTCCCTCTGAACACGGGCAGGCTATCCAGTGCCGTGCTGCCCGGCCGGAATGCGCCCGACCGGCGGGAGGTCGGGCCCCGGACCCGGCGGCATCGCCCGGGCGTCTGCTGGCACGGGTGTTGCGACCGGACATCCGGGCTGGCAGAATGCGACCCTCATGTCCACGACCCATGCGCTCCGCACCGGCCTGACCGACAGCCTCGTAGTAGTCCTCTAGGCGCCACGGCTTCCTGCCGTGTGCGCCACCTCGACCTCCCAGACGGGAGGTCGCTTGCTTTTTCGCCCGCCCCCACCGTCCACCCGTCACCGTCACCCCGTCATACACACCTCGTCACAAAGGAGAGGTCCCGTGAAGATCACTGGAGCCCAAGCGCTCATCAAGGCACTCGAGATGGAGAACGTCGAAGTGATGTTCGGCCTGCCCGGAGGCTGCATCCTGCCGGCGTACGACCCGTTGCTCGACTCGTCGATCCGCCACGTGCTCGTGCGTCACGAGCAGGGTGCTGGCCACATGGCCGAGGGGTACGCCCACGTCACCGGCCGTCCCGGTGTGGCCATGGTGACCTCGGGTCCGGCCGCCACGAACCTCGTGACGCCGCTCTGTGACGCCTACATGGACTCGATCCCCATGGTGGCCATCACGGGTCAGGTCTCCACGACGGCCATCGGCACCGATGCGTTCCAGGAGTGCGACACGGTGGGCATCACCCGCAGCGTCACCAAGCACAACGAGTTGGTGATGCGGGCACAGGATCTCCCGATGGCGGTGCGTCAGGCGTTCTACCTCGCCACCACCGGCCGCCCGGGTCCGGTGCTCATCGACGTGCCCAAGGACGTCCTGCAGAACTCGATGGAGTGGTACTGGCCCACCGACGCCGAGGTGGCCGACTCGCTCCCCGGGTATCGGCCCAACGCCAAGGGTCACCCGAAGATGATCAAGGAGGCGGCGCGCCTCATCCTCGCCGCTGAGCGTCCGGTGCTCTATGTGGGTGGCGGCATCTTGAAGGCGCGTGCCGCAGCGGCGCTGCGCGAACTCGCCGAGCTCACCCAGATCCCCGTGGTCACCACACTCATGGCGCGCGGTGCCTTCCCCGACACCCACCCGCTGTGCCTCGGCATGCCCGGCATGCACGGCAACGCCACCGCAATCACGGCGATGCAGAAGAGTGACTTGCTCATCGCCCTCGGTGCGCGATTCGACGACCGCATCACCGGCAAGGTGGCCACATTCGCTCCCGAGGCCAAGGTGATCCACGTGGACATCGACCCGGCCGAGCAGGGCAAGGTTCGCCGACCCGATGTGCCCATCGTCGGCGATTGCCGGGTGGTGATCGAGGAGATCGTGAAGGCCATCAAGGACCTTCTGAACGGCGGCGAGCGACAGGCCGATGTGGCTCCGTGGCGGAGTCGTGTGTCGGGATGGCGCGAGCAGTTCCCGCTCACCTACGAGGCGAGCCTTCCGGGCGATGCACTCAAGCCGCAGTACTGCCTCGAGCAGATCCGTGACCATGCTCCGGAGGGAACGATCCTCGTGTCGGGAGTGGGTCAGCACCAGATGTGGTCATCGCAGTACTGGCGCTTCGACGAGCCCTACACCTGGGTGAACTCCGGTGGCCTCGGAACCATGGGCTTCAGCGTCCCGGCGGCCATCGGCGCCAAGGTGGGCCGCCCCGACCGCACGGTGTGGGCCATCGACGGCGATGGTTGCTTCCAGATGACGGCGCAGGAACTGGTGACCGCCACCGTCGAGCGCATCCCGATCAAGGTCGGCATCCTCAACAACTCGTA
>JAFMJD010000226.1 GCA_017853685.1 Actinomycetota bacterium
CGAGATCGCGCCACGCCAGCACGTGGACCCGACGAACTCCGACCTGCATCATCTCGGCTGCCATGTCGGCGATCGAGGGTGACAGCGGCAACTGCATGGCAGCACGAACCTAGCGGGCACCCGTCACTAGAGTGCGTTCACGTGAACGCTCCACTCGACCGCCGTCCCTGGGTGCTCGGCGGACGCCTCCCCCGCCGCCCCTCGTGGCAGGGCATGCTCGCCGTGGCGATGGTGCTCGTCGTCGTCTCCATCCCGCTGCGCGGTCTCTTCATCGCCACCGGCTCGTCGATGGAGGAGGGCTTCATGCTCGTCTTCCCCGAACGGATGACCAAGGGCGCCGTCCCGAACGTCGACTTCCTGCACCTCTACGGGCCGCTCTCGCTGCAGGCCCTCGTGGGTTGGTACTGGTTCTTCGGCCACACGCTGGAGGTGCAACGGGTCTTCGGCCTGTTGCAGCACCTCGGCATCATCTTCGCCGTGTTCGCCCTTGCCCGTGCGTGGGGGCGGCGGGCCGCCGTGGTGTGCGGCGTGACCGCCACCATCATGGTCATCACGCCCATCGGACTCTCTGCGCTGGCGTGGGAAGGCGGTGTGGCGCTCGGCGTGTGGAGCGCCGCGTTCGGGGTGCGTGCCCTCCACACCGAGGGACGCGCCCGCACCATCGCGCTCGCCGCGGCCGCGCTGCTCGCTGCGTGCTCGCTCGGCTTCCGCCCCGATCTCGTGCTCGCACTCGGCCTGTTGCACGGCTGGCTGTTCTGGCAGCACCGACGTCGCGGGGTCTCGGTGTGGCGACCAAGTCTCATCGGCTTCTCCGTCGGGTTGCTGCCGATCGCGGTGCACCTCGCCATGGCCGGCATCGGCAACAGCATCACGGGCATGTTCCTCGACCCGGTGAAGAAGCTGCGTCCGGGCCGAGAGTTGCCACGCCCACCCAGCTTCGGCCAGATCGACGGAGCCTTGCAGGCGGTCAACGAAGGTCCGCTCGATGCTCCGTGGTGGAGGTTCCCCGCGCTGCGGGCATCCGACCAGTTGTTCCTGTGGTTCTTCGTGGTCATCGCACTCGCCATCGTGCTGCCGTACGTCGTGCACCGGCTCCGTCGGCGTGGCGCCACACCGCGTCTCGACGTGCTGATGGCCGGCATGTTGTTCGGCGCCGGCCTGCTGCCCCAGGCGCTGCAACGACCGGACAGCACCCACCTCGCCTTCGGGTCGTGCATCACCATCGCGCTGCTGCCGTGCCTGCTGCTCGAGGCACTGCCGAGGTGGCGGCGCGTGTGGTCGTGGAAGGCCGTCACCCGACACCCGGCGCTCGCCGCTGGCGCCATCGTGGCCGTGGGATTGATGGTGGTGTGCCCCTTCTACACGTACCGCTACTACCTGTTGCAGAGCCGTATGAGCGTCGGCAACAAACCGGGCGGTTACATGGTGGAGCGGGACGGACGGCGCTTCTACTTCGGCAACGAACCACTGCAACGATCCAGCCAGGCAGTGATCGACCAACTCGACGCGTCGCTCGCTCCGGGCGAGCGTCTGCTCGTCGGCCCAGCGGACCTCAGCCGCACCATCTACAGCGACGCCGTGTTCTACCACCTGTTCCCCGAACTCGAGCCGGCGACCTACTACATCGAGATGGATCCCGGCCTCGCCGATGCCCCCGATTCCGGCCTCGCCGACGAGGTCGCTTCCGCTGACTGGCTGATCCTCACCAACTTCTGGACCGGCTGGTACGAACCCAATGCCTCCATCGAGTTCGGCAGCGACGAACCCAACGAGGTGGTCGCGCGCGACTTCTGTCTCGTCGGCAACTACGAGGACGCCCTCGTGCTGCTGTACCAACGCTGCGAACAGGGCGACGGCATCAGTCCGGCAGGTATCGGCATCGGCGCACAACGGCGGGCCGATTTCGAATCAGAACTCCGCGAACGTTCCGCAGACTGACCCGGGTCAGCCCAACGGGAGGCGGCGCCACACCGGACCGGGCACGTGGCGCAGCACCATGAACACGAAGCGCAGGATGCCGGGCGCCCACACCATGCGACGACGCTGGCGAAGACCGGCAGCGGTGACCGAGGCCACCTTCTCGGGCGTGGTGGCGAACGGGGCGGCCTTCATGCCGGTGGTCATCTGCGAGTGGACGAAACCGGGTCGCACCACCATCACGTGCACACCATCGGCCGCCACTTCGTCGCCGAACCCTTGGGCGAAGCCGTCGAGTCCGGCCTTCGTACCGCCGTAGACGGGGTTGCCCTTGCGGACCCGCTCACCTGCGACGCTGCTCAGCACCACGATCGAGCCGTGCCCCTGCACGCGCATGCGGTTCGCCGCCGCCACCATCGAACTCACCGCTCCGGTGAAGTTCACGTGCGCGAGCGCCGCTGCGGCGGCGGCATCACGAACCGTGTCGGGGCCGCCGAGTTGGGCGAACGCCACGATGGCCAGATCGATGTCACCGTGACGTGTCGCCACATCGTCGATGAACAACTGGTGCGAGGCCGTGTCGGCGCCGTCGAAGTGCACCACGTCGACGGTGAGCGATGCATGGCGGAGCCCGGCTGCACAGCGCTCTCCCTTGTCGAGGTCGCGGCATCCGAGCACCACGGTGCGCGCCGACGGAC
>JAFMJD010000094.1 GCA_017853685.1 Actinomycetota bacterium
TCGGGTGCGATGTCGGCGAGCTCGAGTAGTTCGCCGAGCCGACCGAGGAGCCAGAGTTCCACTTCGTCGTCGGTGCTTCTCGGCGGCTGGGACCTCCATGGTGTGAGCGCGCTCGACCTGAGCTTTGGCCGGTCGAGTTTGGATCGGTCACCCGCCGGGAGTTCGCCGTGGCGCACGAGCAGCGACGGGATGAGGTGTCGCGGCAGCGACGCGAGGAGCACTGCTTGAACGCTCTCGGGCGTCAGCGTCGAGTCGTCTAGACTCACGTGCGCCACCAGGCGCGCCTTTCCGGATCGGGTTGTGTGCGGGATCACCGCTACTGCCCGAATCCCCGGAATCGCAGCGATGACTCGTTCGGCCTCTCGCGGCTCGACCAGGAGGCCGTTGATCTTGACCATGTCATCGATTCGCCCACGGTGATGCCAGAGGCCGTCGTCGTCACGTTCGGCAATGTCGCCACTTCGCCACCACGTTCGACCCTCTGCGTCGGTGAAGAACCGTTCGGCGCGCAGGTCCGGGTCATCGAGGTACCCGAACATGCTGGGGTCGGTGAGTACGAGCTGTTCGAGGTGAGGGTTGTCGGCGATGGGCTCGAGGCGGACACGTCCAGTATCCGAGGGCGTGCCGAGCGGAACGCGGCCCGAGCCGATCGGATCCGACGGCGTAATCACAAAATTGAACGAACGCGCTGCCTCCGATGCTGCATAGCCCACCGAGATGAAGAGATCGGGTGATGCGAGTCGGCGCAGGCGTTCGATGGTGGGCCAGTCGGTTGCCTCCGAGCCGGTACGTACGAAACGGAGATCTGACAGTTGGTGCTTGCGGTGGGGCGCGCCGGCGAGTGAGTTGATCTGCGTATCGGACAACGTGCTTTCCTGTATGCGGCGTCGGTCGAACCACGCAAGAAGCTCAGCAGCAGTGAGTTGGGCCGGGTCCGCCCAGTGAACGGTGTATCCATGCCCGATGAGCACCATGGCGCGATGCGAACCGCCGAAGTGGAGCGGCTGGAGCACGCCGACATTCCACGGGCCGGAATCGGGGGCGACATTCGGCTCGCCGCCACGGTCGAACCACCGGTTGAACGAGTTCCAACGACGGACGACCGCCTTGGAGCGCCCCGTGGATCCCGATGTGAAGATCACGTAACCGGGCGCATCGGGACGCACCGGTACGGGTTCGATTCGGCGAGTTTCCGCGCCGTCCAACACGATCGGCCGGATCGTCGGTGGCAGGAACTCGGCGAACTCGGGTTGTGCGATGATGCAGACCGCTGGCCTACCGAGACGATCGAATGTCTCGGTGAGTCGACCTGCTGGCGCGAATGGGTCGAGTGGCGCAAAGGCCCTGCCAGCCCACAGGGCTGCATGAAACGCGACGAGTGCCTCGGGTGACCGATCGACCAGGATCGGGAGGAAGTCGAGCGGCCCCTCGGGAGCCGGTATCTCGGCAGCGACGCGGGCTGCTGCGCTGGCGACCCTGGCGGAAAGGTCCCCGAACGACAAGACCGAATCACGACACGTCAAGGCCACACGGTCCGGTTGTTCGTCTGCCACGGTCAGAATGCCAAGCGAGGAAGTCATGGCCGACCAATGCATCGCCGTGCGAGGGTAGTACCGTCGCCTACGAAATGTCTCGTACCGAGGTCCAGGGTGTCATGAATCATCGCAGGAACGTCCGAATCGCTGCATGCATCGTTGTCTTGGGTCTGGCCGCAGCCTGTAGCGGCTCTGATGGCGATGGGGACCGTGCGTCGCTGACTGCGGGGTACAGCAACACACGCGGCAAAGCACGCCAGGAACTCCGTCTCGCGTCGGGGGAGTACGACGATCTCGCTTTCGATCTCTCGTGGGCCTCATTCGATTCGGGGGAACTTGCCTTCGAGGCATTGCTCGCAGGGTCCATCGACATACAAGAGGTTCAGCCCACGACGCTCGTGAACGTTGCCGGCAACTCGAAAGATCAGTGGACCGCTGATTCGGCACCCGTTGCGGTAGTGGGGGCCATCAAATACACCACACCCGAAGGAATCCAGATCGTGGTGCGCCCGGACTCGGGAATCGACTCGGTAGCGGACCTCAAGGGCAAGAAAGTGACGTTCACGCGGGGTTCGTCGTCGCACTACTACCTCGCACTGAAGTTGGAGCAGTCGGGACTCTCGCTCGACGACGTCGAAGTCGTGAAGTTGAAACTCGCAGAGGCGAAGTCAGCGTTCGCCGCGGGGGAGGTCGATGCGATCGTGGCATTCGACTTCAACATTCTTGCGATCACACGCACGGGAGCAGGTCGTGTGATCGCACGGTCTTCTCAGGACGCAGTGCCCCTGTATTCACTCCTTGTCGCCCGTCGGTCGCTGTTGGGCGACTCCGTACATCGCACAGCAATCAACGAGATGGTGCGGCGGTCCGCGCGCTTCGAGGAGTGGGTGTCGAGCCATGTCGACCAAGCCCGGTCGGTTGCCGAGTCGGTGGATGCGCTGGATCCGCTGGATTCCGAGACGTTCATCACCCTCGGCCTCGCCCAGTACGTGCCGCTGAGCGAGGAATTGATCGGTGCCGTGCAGGAACAGTCTGATGTGTTCCACGAGCAGGGCGTCACGGCGAACAAGATTGATGTGAGCGTGCTGTTCGATCAGTACATGAGCATCGACTAGGGGTGACAGGCACCGATGGATCTTCGGACCGTTGCACTTCGGCCCGCTCGACGGCGCGGGCCACGGGTGCCCTCGTGGTTGCGGCGGCTCTCGGGGCCGGCGGTACTGCTGCTGGTGTGGTGGCTCCTCACGGGTACCGGCACCGTGGATTCGGCCACTTTCCCCACCATTCCGGATGTAGCCCGGGTGGGCTGGGATCTTGTTGCGGCCGGCGAATTGCAATCGGCCTTGTGGTCCTCGCTCCGTCGTGTGCTTGCCGGCCTGGCGTGCGGACTCGCGTCGGGACTGGTGCTTGCGGTGCTGGCTGGAAGTTCACGCCGTGGCGAGGACATCATCGACTCGGGGATGCAGGTGATCAAGGCAATCCCGACATTCGCACTCGTCCCTCTGCTCATCATCTGGCTCGGTATCTACGAAAGCCCCAAGGTGACGCTCATCGCTCTGGCCACTGCATGGCCGGTGTATTTCAATACCTTCGGTGCCATCCGGAATGTTGACCAGCGGCTCGTCGATGCGGGGCGGATGCTCGGGCTGAACCGCTGGGGTTTGGTGCGCCATGTAATCGTTCCGGGCTCGGTGCCCGGCTTCCTGGTGGGTCTCCGGATCAGTCTTGCCAATGCGTGGTTGGCGCTCGTGATCGCCGAGGAAATCAACACCGACTCGGGACTCGGTCGGTTGTTGAGCGACTCGCGAATGATCGGTCGCGTTGACTCCATCGTTCTCGTGATCGTTGTGTACGCGGTCCTGGGCATGCTGTCGTACGCACTCGTCAAGGGACTCGAACACTGGCTCCTCCAGTGGCGGCACGGGTACACCGGATCGTGAACAACGCTGCCCGTCGCGGTGAGACCGGTGCTGTACTCGTGGTGAACGAGGTCTGGCGCTCGTTCGCTGATCGCACCGTGCTCGATGGGGTGACTCTGACGGTTCAACCCGGTGAATTCGTGGTCCTCATGGGTCGAAGTGGTTCAGGGAAGAGCACGTTGCTGCGACTCATCGCCGGATTGGATCGAGAGGCCGACGGCGAGGTGCTGGTTCCCGAACGGGTTGCAATGGCATTCCAGGATGCCCGCTTGCTCCCGTGGAAGCGAGTGGGTGCGAATGTGCGTCTCGGACTGCGGGGTGACGACATCGACATACGTGTGCGTAGGGCCCTTGCCGAGGTCGAGATGGGCGCCTTCGAACGCGCGTGGCCAGCAACCCTCTCGGGTGGGGAGACCGCTCGGGTTGCGCTCGCTCGTGCGCTGATCCGCAGACCCGACCTCCTGTTGCTGGATGAACCATTCGGTGCACTCGATGCGCTGACCCGGCTTCGTATGCACGAACTACTCACTTCGGTGTGGTCCAAGTATCGACCCGGCGTGCTGATGGTCACGCACGACATCGACGAAGCGTTGGTGTTTGCCGACCGCATTCTCGTCCTCGATCAGGGCGTGATCGCGCAGGTGGAGAACGTCTCGATCCCTCACCCACGTGATCCAGCCGAACCGGAGGTTCGCTTGCTGCGGCGGCGTGTCTTGGCCAGGCTCGGCGTCGATCAGACCTGAGGCAGAGGACTCGCTGTGGTGCTGGTGGGATCAGCGGCCGGTGCGGGCCACCGACGTTGCCGCCGAGAGTCCCGCGTTGCGGCCCATGGTGGCCGAGTTGCCGAGCGAGTTCCCGCTGCCCATGTATCGATCGCCGAGCACGCCACCGGTGCATTCGCCTCCGGCGAAGAGGCCCGGGATGACCCCGCCGGTGTTGGACAGCACCCGTCCATCCGGATCGATGCGCAGACCGCACGATGTGAGACAGATGGTGGCGGGCTTCACGAGCGCCGCATAGAACGGTGCCACTGCAATGGGCTGGAGGAACTTCGCCGCCTTTGCGAACTCGCGGTCCTCGCCGTCGGCACAGAATTGGTTGTAACGCTCCACAGTGGCCACCAGGTTGGCCTCGGGAACACCCATCGCCCGAGCGAGCTCGGCGATGGTGTCGGCGCGGTACATCGCTCCGGCCGCCACCTGTGGGTCCACCACTTCGGGTGTCCAGTTCGGTGTCTTGATGCGAGCGCCCATCACAGGGTCCTTGTACTGTGCGCGTTCGCCCTCGAAGCGCAACTGTGCGTCGTCGAACATCACGAACGCACGGTCGCCCTGCCAGCGGTGCACGTCATCCACGATTCCGTAGGGCGCAGCCTCGTCGTAGAAGCGACGACCGTCGGCATTCACCACCACGACCCACGCGGGTTGGTACGCCTCCACCATCTGCCAGAAGTTCGGGTGCAGCAGTCGCAGTCCGCGATCGTGTCCGGTGATCTGCGCATCGGCCTGGGCGGCGAACTCGAATGCATCGCCCCGGGCGCCGTCGGCGCCGATGTACCACGCCCAGTCGCCCGTGGCCGCCGCCGACGGGTAGTGCTTGGCGAGTCGTTCGCGATTCGCACCGAAGCCGCCGGTGGTGATGACCACACTGCCTGCACGAACCTCTTCGTCGCCAACCCGCACACCGACCACACGGCCGTTCTCCATGAGCAGATGGTCCACCCGCTTGCCGAGTGCGATGTCGATCTCGCGCTCACGGCATCGTGCATGCAGCGCATCGATCACCCCCTGTCCGCTTCCTGCGACTGGGTAGCAGCGCGGTTGGGGTTCGTCGCCGCCGAGGATCAGGTCACCGGTGAAGGGAACGCCGAGGTCCTGCAACCAGTCGACTGTGCGTCCCGCCTCGTCGCAGAAGCGGCGAACCACCGCAGCATCGAGTCGCCACGCATTCCACGCCATGTACTCGTGGAACATGTCGTCGGGGGAGTCCTCGATGCCCTTGGCACGCTGCAGACGCGTGCCGGCGCCCATGAGGATCCCGCCCGAGAGGCGCGATGATCCGCCCACGACGCCCTCGGACTCGATCACGAGGATGCTTCGGCACCCGGCATCCCACGCGGCGAGTGCCGCGCACAGTCCCGCAATGCCTGATCCGACGATGGCGAGGTCCACCTCGATGCTGTCGCTCATGGTTCGGAACGTATCGCACCGTGAACGCGGTGTGCCCGTTGCACGGTGCCCCCACTAGGGTCATCGGCGTGTCAGCGAAGCGGTTCGATGCGGTGGTGTTCGACTTCGGCGGGGTGCTCATCACACCCATCACCAACAAGGTGCAACGTGTGGCCGAACGGGCGGGGGTCGAGGTGGAGACGATGCTCGCCGTGTTGATGGGCCCGCGGCACGAATCCGGCGACCATCCCTGGCATCGTGCCGAGCGAGGCGAGATGCGCGTGGCCGATATCCAGGGCCTGCTGGGTCCGTACGCAGCAGCCGCCGGTGTCGAACTGGTGGGTGACGAGGTCGATGTGTTGCTCGATGCCACCACCTACGACAAGAACATGGTGCTCATCGAACGGATCGAATCGCTGCGCTCCGAGGGGTACCGCACCGGACTGCTCACGAACTCCTTCGCCGAGTTCCGCCCCACGCTGGCGAAGGATCTCGATCTCACGATGTTCGATGTCTTCGTGGACTCCTCCGAGGTGGGGAGTCGCAAGCCCGAGCCGTCGGTGTATGCCACCACCACCTCACGGTTCGGGGTGCATCCCTCGCGCATCGTGTATCTCGATGATTTCGTGCAGAACATCATCGGTGCCGAGCGCGAAGGTTGGCACACGATCCATGTGACCTCACCGGTCGCTGCCCGTACCGAACTGGACGCGCTGCTCACGGCCTGAGACCGGAGCCACAACGCAGAGGGTCATGGAGATGCGCAGACGGGTACGGCACTTGCGGCACGGGTGGGCGGCGGCGCTCATCGTGCTCGCTGCGTGTTCGGGAGGCGGTGGCGGTGACGCAGGTACCGCTACGACTCGGCCGGCGGTAACTGCCGATGTGGGTCCCGATGTTGCTCCCGATGTGGGCGGTGGCATTCAGGTGGGCGACGGAGATGCGTCCGACGCAGAGATTCGCGTCATCAGCGAATTCCCCTCGTTCACCCCAGTGGCCACGTCGGGTTGGGGTGCCGATGCGGCGCGCGTGGCACTCGGTTACCGCCCCGACCCCGATGGGTTGTCATTCCCCAATGCCGCACCGCCCGAGGTGTTCGGTGTGGATGACGCTGTTGCTCTGTTCGGCCGTGATGCGGTGTGTGTGGACCCCACGAGTGCATGTACGCCCACAGCACCGGCGCAGGCGTGGATCGACACCGTGGCGGCGGCATCGGCCGATGGGATCTGCGAAGGCATGGTGGTACTCAGCCTCGACCGTTTCCAGGCGGCGGCGCAACCGCCGACTGCGGAACTGCCGCTCGACGCAGAGCTCAACGATCGAATCGTGCGGCTGTTCGCCACCCAGTTCCTCCCGGATGTGCAGCAGGTAGCCGATAGTTCGCGAGGAAAGAGCCTGCGCGATGTGCTCACCACGATTCAGTCGGGATTCGCACCGGGCGCGCGCGGGTACACACTGGGCATCTACTCGGATCGGGGTGGTCACTCACTGTTGCCGTATGCGGTGCGGCCGATCAGCGAGAGCCAGGTTGCGATGTACGTCTACGACCCCAACTGGCCCGGCCTCGACCGCTACATCGAGTTCGACCTCGATCGAGAGACCTGGCGGTACGCACTCGAGAGCGCAGATCCGGCCGCCGATCCCAACCCGTGGTTCGGCACCGGTGAAACATTGGATCTCGTACCACTCGAGATCCGTGAGGCACCCTTCGACGAACCGTTCCCCGGCGCCGGGAACGGCGAGGGTCGCACCCTGCTCACCGTCACCACCACGTCACCGGACTGGGGCGTGACCACTGACGGAATCACGGTCCGAGCAAAAGATGCGGTGCCGGGCAAGAACTCGGTGGTGGCAGTAAGTCGCGGAGCGAACGGCTCCGGTGGCACCACGGTCATCATCGAGGTCTCCGAGGGGGCGGTGATCGATGCAGGCAGCGGTTCGCTCGATCTCACACTCCAGAACGACCGCGGTGCAGTACGCGTCGAATCGGGCACGAGCGGCAGCCGGTTCGTGCTGCTGACCGATGACGGACCCGGGGTGCGCCAAGAGCGCGGCGAGAGTGAGCTCCGTGCCTATGCGCCCGGTGGTGTGGTGGACATCGACGGCGGGGTGGGAGCCGAGGTGTCGATCGACGAAGGCGGCCGAGTGGAGTTCGAGACCGATCGTGGACGGACCGGTGCGCTCGACCTACCCGAAGGTGGTCGACGCGATTATCGAGTTGGCACCGACGGCTCGGTGGCCCGCGTGCCGTTGGATGGCTCAGTACCGGCACCGGTCACAACGAGCACTACGTCGACAACCGCTCCGCCGCCGAATCCCAACGCTGTCGACGTCATCGTCAACTTCGGCGCAACGGCCCCGGGTGTGGTGTTCCTCGAGGTGAACGCAACCACCAACACCACCGTCGACTTCTACGTGCAGGTGTCGGGGCCGGGTTGGAACTCCACCGATGGCCCGACGCGCAACTATTCGCGTGTGCTGCAGGGGCTCGCAGTGAACGGGACGTACACGGTGAAGGTGAACTTCGTCGACAACACCCAGACGATCCGCTACTTCACCGTGCCGGGTACGTAGTCCTGCGCTGGGACCCGCTGCGGAGCGTCGCCACTCAGGTCCCACGGGTCGCGGTTCAGCACCAGACGGATGATGAGTGCAACGCACACCACGCCGAGCACGAGTGTGGCAACACCCCCGAGTTGGGTGACCCACCAGTTGTACTTGCCGTTCACCACGATCCATGACGGCAATGCGATGAATCCGTACACACCGCCCATGGACGCTGGCGTGATGACGAGCATCGCAAGACCGCGCCAGCCACGCAATGAGTCTCGGAGTCGATAGGCAATTGCTGCGGCAAGGAACACTCCACCGGCGTTGCACGGCATCCACCACCACGGCAGTTTCCACAGCACGATGAGCGGTTGGTTGCCGTAGTACAGGTACATGCCGCCGAGGTTCTGGAGGATCTCCTCGAAGACGATCGACCCGATTCCCGCCGCGAGAAATGCGAGCCAGATCCCACGGGTCGAGAGTCCTCGCTCGAACACCTTGTAGATGGTGTACATGAAGAGACTCCCGAACCCGAACCAGCCCGCGATGATGAACGTGCCCATCTGTCGGCCGAGGATCGTGAAGACGTTGTCCGACTCGCTGAGGGGGTACCAGACAGCACCCATGACATCGACGAACACCTCGGGGAAGATGATCATCGGAGCACTGATCGTCACGAACATGGCGAGGGGCAGACGACTGCGCGCAAAGTCGCGTATTGCTAGCCCGAATCCCACGAGCGCCACGACCCCGAGCCAGATGATGGAGGCGAGTGTGTTGCCCCCGCTGTACTTGGCATCCACCGGTGGCGTGGGCATGCGGAATGCACCGCGGTCGATATTCAGCTTCGGCGTGTCATGGCGCGCAGTGAGCGCCAGCATGATGGCTACGACCACCACTGCCACGGCTGCAACAACGGCCCAGTTCGGATGACCGTGCTTGCGGCGTGACGACGAGGTCGACATTGACTCGTTCGACGGAGTTGCGGTGATCACTTGCCCTCCCCAGGGGTCGAGTTACCGACTCGGCGCAGGAGGGCCCATGAACCGCCAACACCTTGAGTGTTACTCTAGTACTCAATGATTGATGACGCCACGACTGCGCCGCGAGAGGCTCGCATGGCCGAGGCCGTGCTCGACGAGCAGATGATCGCTGCAATGAAGGAGAAGGTGGGTGTCGACCTCCGGATCGACCACTCGACCAACAACCGGGAGGTGACCCGGAGTTCCATCCTCAAGTTCGCGGCGGGCATCGGCGACACGAACCCGCTCTGGCTCGATGATGACCACGCACGTTCGAGTGGCTACGGCGCTCCCGTGGCACCGTGTTCCTGGATCATCTGCTGCTTCTCGGGCCTGCAGTTCGGTTGGCCCGGGTTGGGCTCGTTCCACTCCCAGAGCGACATCCGGTTCCTCCGGCCGATCCTGCGTGGCGACGAACTCACCCCTACATGCACGTACGAGGGATTTACCGGGCCACGCGCCAGCTCGTTCGCCCGTCAGACCGTCACCGACCACTTCCTCAATCGCTACAGGAATCAGCGCGACGAACTCGTCGCCGAGATCCGTTGGGATGTCATCAACTTCGAGCGTCAGACCGCTCGCAAGAGCGGGGGGTCCGGTGGGGGCATCACACTCCCGCACCCATGGTCGCCCGACGAACTGGCACAGGTGGAAGCACAGGTGCTCGCCGAGCGCCCGCGCGGAGCAGATCCCCGCTGGTGGGACGACGTACAGGTGGGCGACGAGCTCGACGTGCTCACCAAGGGACCTATCGGCATGACCGACGAAATCGCCTTCGTGAGCTCGGGCGGTGCCCCGATCCCGCGCCTCGCTGCACACCGGGCGTCGCTGGAGCAATACTCGAAGCATCCTGCGTGGGCATTTCGGGACCCCACCACGAGTGCGCTCGAGCCGATCTACGCGGTGCACTACAACCAGCACGCCGCCCGCGCCATGGGTGTGGCCATGCAGTACGACGTCGGGTTTCAACGACAGTGCTGGCACGTGCACCTGCTCACCGATTGGATCGGTGACGACGGTTGGGTGAAGCGAGCCTCCGCGCAGTACCGATCATTCGTGTATCTCTCCGATGTCGTGCGTCTCGGCGGGCACGTCACCGCCAAGTACATCGACGACGAGGGTGAGGCGGTGGTGGACATCGCCACCACCGCAATGAATCAGCGCGGTCAGGATGTGATGCCGGGAACCGCAACGGTTGCACTACCCAAACGCAATGCGGGCGAGACTCCGGTGACACGTCGGATGGTGGAGCGGTCCCGGTGAGCAGCGTGACCGCCACAGTGACACTGCAGGAGTTCCGCCGGCGAGCGAATGCTTGGCTGGCCTCGCGCCTCGAACCCCGCCGCACCGAGACGAGCACGTGGGGAGTCGGACCCGAGTCGGTTGCGGTGTTCCACGACCTCGGACTCGACGAGGCCCGTCGACTCGATGCCGAACTCCGCAAGTGGCACGTGGCCAAACTCGACGCCGGTTGGGCGGGCATCACGTGGCCGGTCGAGTTCGGTGGACTCGGTCTCGACCCCGAGTACGACCGTGTGTTTCACGAGGAGCAGTCACGCTTTGTGACGCCGGTCGAACACGAGGCGTTCAACGTGACCCTCGAACTTGTTGCACCCGTGATCCAGATGTACGGAACCGACGAGCAGAAGCAGCGCTTCTTGCCGATGTTCCTGCGTGTCGAGCAACTGGCCTGCCAGTTGTTCTCCGAGCCCGAGGCCGGCAGTGATCTTGCATCGCTGCGATGCCGCGCACAGCGCACCGGTGACACCTGGGTGATCGATGGACAGAAGGTGTGGACATCGGGGGCGCAGCTCGCCGACTACGGACTGCTCATCGCCCGTTCCGATCCTGCGGCGCCGCAGCACCGTGGCATGACCGCATTCATGGTGCCTCTCGACGCGCCCGGAGTCGAGATTCGCCCCATCCGTCAGATGACCGGTGGCGCGTCGTTCAACGAGGTGTTCCTCAACGGTGTGTGCCTCGGTGACGACATGCGACTCGGCGCCGAGGGTGATGGCTGGAAGGTGGCCCTCTCCACGCTCGGGTTCGAGCGCAGTTCGTCGGCAGGCGGTGCCGGCGGTGCGGGAGGATCGTGGTCGCAGGTGCTTACGTTGGTGCGGCACCTCGGTGCAGATCACCACCCGATCGTGCGTCAATCGGTCGCCGCGCTCTACACCATGTTCCGCATCGAGGAACTCTCCAACGAGCGTGCGGCCGCCGTGCTCCGTGCCGGTCAGCAGCCCGGGCCACTCGGGTCGGTGGGCAAACTCTTCTGGACCCAGCGTCTCGCCCACACGTCGGACCTCGTCAGTCGTGTCCTCGGCCCACATCTCGTTGCGGACACCGGCGAGTGGGGAACCTACGCTTGGGGCGAGCAC
>JAFMJD010000227.1 GCA_017853685.1 Actinomycetota bacterium
ACGAGTTCCACCACGGTGATCAGCAGCGATGCGGCCAACGCAGTGAGCACGATGGTCACACCGCCGCCGCGGGTCTGGGGTTCGAGGCTGAACCATGTGCGGATGGGCCGCACCACCACCGCTACCACGCCGAGCAGCAAGAGACCCGGGGGCAGCAGGCGCCATCGACCCGGTTGTGCACCGAGATTGAGCGACACGATCGTGAGGCTGATGGCGGTGATGGTGAGTGTGGTTGCCGAACGCGCCTCGGCGGTGGAGCGGCCGAGTGCGTAGTGCACGATCGAGAATGCGGTTGCTCCAGCCGCTGCACTCACGATCCCGGCGGGAACCGATCGGCGCACGATCCGCGTAAAGATGCCCGTTCTGGCCCGCGGTGCTTCTCGCCGGAACGACAGCAGGAACGCCGGCGTTCCGATCGCGAGGAACCCGATGAGCGTTGCCTGGCTGGAGAACAACGGGTACGGCATGCCGCTCGCCACCACGATGGCCGACAGCACACACGCCCAGACCGTCTTGGTGAGGAAAAACACCGAGACGCGCTCCACGTTCGCCAGCACGCGGCGCCCCTCGTCCACGATGGTCGGCACGACATCGAAGTTGTCGTCGAGCAGCACCAATTCCGATACCGCCCGGGCCGCCGGTGAGCCCGAACCCATCGCGATGCCGAGGTCGGCTTCCTTCAGCGCCAGTACGTCGTTCACGCCGTCGCCGGTCATCCCCACGGTGTGGCCGTGCGAGCGCAGCGCGCGAACGATCAACTGTTTGCCGTGTGGCTCGACGCGCCCCACGACATCGTGGGTGTCAATCAGGCGGACGAGATCCTCGGGTTCGCTCGGCAGCACACGCCCGTCCACCGACGAGGCCACATGCCGACCGGCCGCGGACACCACGGCGGCAACCGTGTCCGGATGGTCGCCCGACAGCACCCGTACCCGCACACCCTGTTCGGAGAGATACGCGAGCGTGTCGGGCGCCGTTGGTCGGATCTGCTCGGCGAGGATGACGTGTCCCACCACGGTCACCTCGGGAACCGAGTCGATGTCCAACGGTGCGTCGGTGTACCCCAGTGCCACCACACGATTGCCTGCCGCCGCAGCGGGCAGGGGCGTTCCCGGCGCAAGCACATCCGACGCGCCCAGCACCCATCCGCCGTGATCGTCGAAACGAACGCCGCCCCAGCGGCGTTGCGAGGAGAACGGCACCACCGAAGTTGCATGCCAACCCGGGTCGTCGGGATATGCGGCGAGCAGTGCCGACAGCGTGAGGTTCGGGTTGGGGTCTGCGTGTGCCAGTGCAGCAAGTGCCTGTGAGTACCGCTGGTGGTTGCCCGCAACGTTTCCGGTGACGTCCGAGGGCGATTCGGCGATCGGGATGAAGGCGGTCACGCGCGGTTGTCCGGTGGTGATCGTGCCGGTCTTGTCCAGGCACAGCGTGTCCACTCGGGCGAGCAACTCGATGGCAGGAAGTTCCTGTGTGAGCACATTGCGTCGTGATAAGCGAAGCGCGCCGAGGGTCAGCGTGGCAGAGGTGAGCAGCACGAGGCCCTCGGGAACCATCGACACCATCCCGGCCACGGTGCCCCGTGCACCTTCTTTCCAGCTTTCGGGGCCGAGTGCCTGGCGGAGTGCGAGCAGCGGACCGAGCACGACGATCGCCCACGTGATGATGCGCAGCAAGCGATCAGTGGTGAGGCGCAGATCCGACGGTGCCAGGTCGAAGCGTCGGGCCTCTGACTCGATACGGCTCGCGAGTCTGCGCGCGCCCACCCCCGTTGCCTCGACGGTGCCGGTGCCGGCGACCACCATCGTGCCGGCGCGTACGGTGGCGCCGCTGCTCACCACTTCGGGCTCGGCCTCTCCGGTCAACAGTGATGTGTCGATCTCGAGCGCGCTCGACTCGATCACCCGTCCGTCGACCGGGATCTGATCACCTCGTCCGATCTCGATCACGTCGCCGAGTACCAGTGCTTCCGCTCCGAGCTGTACGGTCCGCCCGTCCCGCCAGGTGGTCACCGTGGGCGCGGACAGCAGGCGAAGCCGGTTGAGTACGCGCGAAGCCCGCCACTCCTGCAGCACGCCGATCGCTGCGTTTGCCGCAACCACCACCACGAACGTGGCGTCACGCCCGGGGCCGACGATCACCGCAATGACCGCGAGCGCGCCGAGGAGGATGTTGAAACGGGTGAGCAGGTTCGCCCGCAGGATCTGACCGAGGGTGCGCGATGCACTGGTGCCATTGGTGTTGGCGCGACCCGCCCGGCGTTCCGACTCGGCCGCTGCGGTCGTGAGTCCGTAGGTCATGGGTTCAGCCGGTATCCGTCATGTGCTCTGCTCCGGTGCAACGGAGCAGAGGTGACCGGTGTCCCGGGCCGGGGGCACATCGCAAGGGCCGTTGCTGCGCCAACTCCGACCCGGGATGACCGGTTCGTGGAGGCGGTTCCACGCCACTGGGGGCAGTGGTGGCAGTTCCGTATCTCCACAACACATGCTCGTCGGCGGTAGCTCGGACAACTAGGGCCGAAGGGCCCCATTTCGTGTCCTGCCGACGCATGGGCGGACTGGCGCATCGGGCCGATGGTAGGTCACGCCG
>JAFMJD010000228.1 GCA_017853685.1 Actinomycetota bacterium
GGGTCAGATCATCGGCTTGTCGCGCTGGTTGACCACTTGGTTCGGTTGGTTCCCGCTCTTCAAGGTGGCCGGAGACGATCCGAGGAGTCCGATTGCGTCGGGCACGGTGTACACGGCATCGACGTTCATCGCCGGTGTCGTCGTGTCGATGATGGTGCTCCCGATCGCCTGCTCGGTGATGCGGGAGGTCTTCTCCCAGGTTCCTGCAGGCGAGCGCGAAGGGGCACTCGCACTCGGTTCCACGCGGTGGGGAATGATCCGTACGGTCACGCTGCCGTTTGGACGAGGGGGAATCATCGGCGGCACGATGCTCGGCCTCGGTCGGGCGCTCGGTGAGACGATCGCCGTGTACCTCATCATCTCCCCGAGATTCGACATCAACTTCCACGTGCTCGAGAACGGCAGCAACTCGGTGTCCTCGCTCATCGCGCTGCGAACCCCCGAGGCGAGCGGTTTCGGCCTGTCTGCACTCATGGCGGCCGGACTCACACTCTTTGCCATGACCCTCGTCGTGAACTTCGTGGCGTCGATCTTCGTGGCACGTTCTCGCTCAGGAGCGGGGAGCGAGGCATGACGTACGAAGTGAGCGCCGACTCGGTCACCGGTGGGGGCGGTGTGGAACATCGGGCGGTCACCACGGTGGTTCCCCGTGATGCGCTCGGGGACGTTCCACCCCAACGCCGCAAGGTGGCCCGTCTGGCGAGACGGGACCTGCTGAACGCCGTGGGGGCCGGAGTTGCCGCGCTCTCGATGACTTCTCTGGCGTTCGGCCAACTCGCCCCACTCCGGGGCAGGATCGGCTTCTTCGTGGTCGGCTTTGTCCTCTTCGTTGCGGTCTATGCGTTCCTCGTGTCGCTCACGGAAGATCGTCCTGCGGTCATCGATCGAGTGATGGCATCGTTCTTCACGGCGGCGGCAGTTATCGCAGGTGCAGCACTCGTCAGTGTGGTTGCGTTCACGCTGTGGCGGGGACGCTCAGCACTCTTCAAGCGGAATCTGTACGTGGAAGACATGAGCAAAACGGGTCCGCTCGACCCGTTGAGCCAGGGCGGCATCCTGCACGCCATCTTGGGTTCGCTCGTCATCGTCGGGCTGGCACTCGTGGTCAGCGTGCCAACAGGCATTGCGTGCGCGGTCTTTCTCAACGAGACCCGTAGTCGCCTCCGCGGAACGGTTCGAACCGTAGTCACTGCAATGACCGCACTCCCGTCGATCCTGGCTGGCCTCTTTGTCTTTGCGGTTTGGGTGCTGATCCTCGGGTTCGAACGCTCCGGGCTTGCCGCTGCCATTGCGATCAGCATCATGATGCTTCCCATCATCGTGCGTTCAGCTGAGGTGGTGCTCCGCCTAGTTCCTGGAAACCTGCGCGAGGCTTCCGAAGCAACGGGCGCGCCCCAGTGGCGAACTGTCTGGCACGTCGTGCTTCCCACGGCTCGCTCGGGCCTCGTTAACGCGGTGATCCTGGGTGTCGCGCGAGGTATCGGCGAGACGGCCCCCGTTCTGCTCGTTTCGGGTGTCACGTCCACCATCAACACCAATCCGCGGAGCAACCCGATGATGTCGCTCCCACTTGCGGTGTTCGAGTTCGTTCGCTCCCCGCAACAGGCCCTGGTGCAGCGAGGCTTCGCCACCGCCGCAGTGCTGATGGTGCTCGTACTCCTGCTCTTCGGCATTGCGCGTGTGGTGGCAGGCCGACCGGCCGGTCGTCAGTCGAAGCGACAGGCGAGCCGAACGTTGCGGCGCTCCGAAAAGGATCTTGCACGCATCAACGCGCTGACTGGAGGCAAGGGATCATGAGCCTGTTCGTGCGCCGACCGCGTCGTATCGGCATCGTTGTTGCGCTGTCTTTGTTCATGTCGCTCTCGCTTGCCGCTGGGGCGAGCGCGCCGGCCTCGGCGGAGGACTACCAGCGAATCTCGGGCGAAGGGTCGTCGTGGGCCGCCAATGCGATCGATGCAGTTCGCGTCAACGTTCGCCAGTTCGGCATCACGCTCGACTACAACCCGAGCGGTTCCACCTCGGGTCGGAAGAACTTCCTCAACGGCACGGTGGACTTCGCCGCTTCCGATATTCCGTTCCAGTTCGAGCCCGAGGATGGTTCCGCGCCCGAACAACCGGCCGCGGGTACGTATGCGTACATCCCGGTGGTGGCCGGTGGGACATCGTTCATGTACAACCTGAAGATCAACGGGAAGCGAGTGACCAATCTGCGCCTCTCCGGAGAGAACGTCGCCAAGATCTTCACCCGAACGATCACCAAGTGGGACGACCCAGCGATTGCGGCCGACAACCCAGGCCTCGACCTCCCTGCACGGGACATCGTGCCCGTGGTGCGTTCGGACGGCTCGGGCTCGACGGCGCAATTCACCAAGTGGATGATCGCCACCCACGCGGCGATCTGGAACGACTACTGCGAGCGATCAGGACGCGCACCGGCGTGTGGTTACACGTCGTTCTATCCGACGGTCAAGGGGGTCGTCGCGCAGTCGGGAGATCTGGGTATTGCTGGCTATGTGAGTCAGAGTTTCGCCGAGGGCGCAATCGGGTATGTGAACTACTCGTACGCGCTCGGGGTG
>JAFMJD010000229.1 GCA_017853685.1 Actinomycetota bacterium
TCGCCCCTGATGTGGTCGAGCTCCGCGGCGTACCTGGTCCGGTTGTGCGCGTCAGCCAGCTCGGCCCGCACCAGGTTCGTCTCCCTGACGGCCTTGACGCGCTCCGGCAGCTGCTTCTTGACCTTGGCGAGCTGGGCGGCCAGGGCGGCAACCCCGTGCTGGCGTGGCCCGATCAGATCAAGGCGGTGCGTGCACTCGAGACGCTCGACACGCACGTGGCACTGGACATTCGGGTGTCGGCCACGGCTCGACTCGCTCACTACGTGATTCCGTCTCGCCTCTCGCTCGAGCGGCCCGACATCCCCACCAACGTGGACCGCTGGTTCGAGCAGCCGTACGTGATGTACACGCCGGCCGTGGTGCAGGGCGGCGCCGAGATGGTGGACGAGGCGAACCTCTACATCGAGATCGCACAACGCATGGGGCTCACGCTCAAGTTGCCGGGCGGCGACATTGCTCCCGACACCAAGGCATCGCCCGACGATCTGCTGGAGCTTGCGTTCCCGTGGGCACGTGTGCCGTGGGCGGAGATGCGTGCCACCGAGGGCGGAAAGATGCACCCCGAACTCACCGCAACGGTTGCTGCGGCCGATCCGGATTGCACCTCGAAGTTCGAGTTGGTTCCTGCAGGGTTCGATGTGGAACTCGGCGAGGTGCGCTCGGAGCGTGACAGCTTCGGAACCATTGCGGGCTACGACCCCGACGTGCACACCCACCGCATGGCATCACGGCGTCTCAAGGGAGTGTTCAACTCCTCAGGACGCGAGATCGAGGCGCTGCGCAAGAAGGAAGGCACGTCGTACGCGCATGCGCACCCCGACGACCTGGCGAAGTGGGGCGTGAAGGACGGCGATCTCGTGGACATCTCGAGCCCGCGTTCCACCATCCGCACGGTGGTGAAGGCCGCTACCGACATCAAGCCCGGCACGATCTCGATGGCGCACTCGTGGGGCGATCTCCCGGGCGAGCAGGGTCCGCCCGCGGATCCGTACACCTTGGGTGACACCACAGGTCGACTGTCGGATTGCACTACGGGTGCCGACCCGATCACCGGTCTGCCGGTGATGAGCGCCATTCCGGTGACGGTGAAGCCCGCCTAGTGCCGGCTGCCGGCCCGGCGGTAACCGGGATCAGCTGGTGTCCGGTGGACCTGCACCGGCACCAATCAATTGCTGAGCGTGTCGGTTGTGTGTGCTGCAGCGCGCCGTGGCGTTAGCGATGGTGGTGAGCCCTCCACGTGACCACGGTTGGACGTGATCGATGTCGCACTGCTGTGCCGGCACATCGCACCCGCTGGGGTGGGTGCAGAAACGATCACGAGCGATGACGGCTCGACGCATGAGCCCGGTGAATGTGCGTTGTGGTGACACTGCAACGACATTTCGCAGACCGTCGAAGCACACCGACTCGAGCAGCGCGTCTGCGAGGTGCGGCGCTACATGCGCTGGGTGCATCACCGTGCCGCTGGCGAGCTGGCACAGATGCGCAGCGGTTGCATCGCCGACGATCACGGTGAACAGCGGGCGTGGTCGTTGCGCACCCTGTGGTGTGGATGCCGAGCGCGCAGCCATCTCCACGAGTGCTGCGGCACGCCGTTGCCCCGCCGTTCGCGTGATTCCGTGCTGATGATCGAGCGACCGGAGTTGTTGTTCGAGCCGGCGCAGTTCGTTGGTGACGATCTCACCGCCGATGGGATCGAGTGTGGCCTGGAGATGCACGACCCCATCAGGTGTGTCGGCAGCCCAGCAGTGGGCGGCGGGCACCGGTGGCGGTGGTTGTTCGGTGATGGCATCGGCACGTTGGGCCCAGTACTGCACGACCCGCGTGCTTGGTTCCCAGTGGAGCCGGGCGCACTGATCGATGAGGGTGGGCTCGTGCTGGCGGAACAGCTCGGAACGCCACGACTGATTGGCTCGCCCGAACAGGTCGGCGTGATCGATCGAGAGCTGCCCGGCCAGAATGGCTTGTTGCGTGCCCGGCATCTCGGACAACTGGTGCGCACGGCGCAGTTCGCGGCGCGCACTCTTGGTGCTGAGGTGCGCTGCATTCGCGAGGCAACGTGCGGCTGAGAGGTGACCGTGGCGAACCCACGCGCCCCGCTCGTGCCACGGCTGCAGTGCTCGGGCCGACGCGACAGCGACGATCGATGCGCTCTTCTGCAGTGACAACACGCCGTGATGCAGTTCGTCATCGGTGAGGTGTTGCGTGAACTCGCTGTTGGCGAGCGCCTCCGCGACTGCCGACGCGGCCTGTTCGAGGTTTGCGAGCAACTCAGCGAGCGAACACATGTTCGTAGTGTCGCACGGGGGTGTTGCGGGGTTACCCACTGCGAAAAGAAGCGGCGGCTACGCCCGAGCATCAACGCGTGACACGGCGGCGAGGGAAGCGCCAGCGACGAGCCGCACGAGGGCTACGCCGAAGCGAAGCGGCGGCTATGCCCGAGCATCAACACGGGATGCGGCGGCTACGCCGCGAGAGCCGGGTGCGAGAATCGAACTCGCGACCACATGATTACAAGTCAAGTGCTCTGCCAACTGAGCTAACCCGGCGGGGATGGACCGAAACGTGGCG
>JAFMJD010000230.1 GCA_017853685.1 Actinomycetota bacterium
CGCTTACGTGGCGGACCTTCGTGAACGGGGCGATGCACCCTGCATGGCTCTTCGACTTCCTCACCACCCCTCCGCCGAGCTTCGAGACCATGGGGAGCGGGGACGGTTTACCGACGAGCACGGTGCAGCTCGGCACCACGTCAGCCGCAGCGTTCGACTCCTCGGTCGACTACGACGACCTCGGATGGTTCCGGGATGTCTGGCAGGGAACCGTCGTGGTCAAGGGCATCCAGCGTGTCGACGACGCTGCTCGCTGCGCGGAGCTCGGTGTGGACGGCATTGTCGTGTCGAACCACGGCGGTCGCCAGCTCGACCGATCTGTTGCGACCCTCGAACTGCTCCCCGAGGTGGTTGCTGCGGTTGGAAGCCGCACCGAGGTGCTGGTCGACAGTGGTGTCCGCAGCGGTGCGGACGTGGTCGCTGCGCTCGCCCTGGGCGCTCGGGGCGTACTGGTCGGGCGTGCCTACCTCTACGGGTTGATGGCGGGCGGGGAGGCCGGTGTGCAGCGGGCGTTCGACCTGCTGGCCCAGGACGTGCGCCGCACGATGCAGCTGCTCGGCGTCAACTCGGTCGCCGAACTGTCTCCCGCGGTGAACCCGGGGCTCGTTCGACTGCGCCCACACAGGTAGCGCAGGCGGGAAAACGCCCCCGAAAACGACAAGAGCCGCCGACCCATCGGGCCGGCGGCACCTGTTCGAACGTAGCGGTCAGAGTGCCTTGACGTTCAGGGCTTCGTCGCCCTTACGGCCGGGGCCCACATCGAACTCCACCTTCTGACCTTCGGCGAGGGACTTGTAGCCCGTGCCGAGGATGTTGGTGTGATGAACGAAAACGTCGGATCCACCATCACGTGAGATGAAGCCGTAGCCCTTCTCGCTGTTGAAGAACTTAACGGTGCCTTGCATTTGGGTATCTACTCTCTTTTCGAGCAGACCCTTGTGATCGGCTCGTGGGGCGACCTTACGACCTGTGCGGGGACAATCCTCGCCATTCGCGCAATTCTTCGCGCACTTCACCAACATTTCGCGCTCCTGACGCTGCGGTCGCGGTGAAGCGTTGTAGGTTCGCACGCAACAGCCTTGGTGCAGGACTGGCCGCAACCGTCACTTCAACCGTGATCCGTGGTCCCGCTCTCTACTGACGCCTGATCTCAGGAGAGCAATGACCATCACCGAGCACGCCGAAGCCTTCTCTGGCTCGTCCGCGCCCACCCTCGCAGCGCTCTGGAACGCAGCGCTGCCGTCCGAAACCGAGATCCGTCGGGGTCGACGCCGGCTCCACGCGAAGGCAACCGGCATCGTCCTCACGATCGCCGGGTCCTACTGGGCGCTCGTCATCGCCGATCTTCCCCTCTGGATCCGGGTCCTCGCTGCTGGCGGGCTCGTGGCCTCCCTGGTGGCCACCGGTACCGGCATCATGCACGACGCCAACCATGGTTCGTTCTCCAGCCGTCGCTGGATCAACCGCATCGCGTCGTGCTCGGCCGACTTCCTCGGGGCCAGTTCGTGGCTCTGGCGCTTCAAGCACAATCGTCTCCACCACGGCAACACGAACGTGGACGGCTTTGACAGCGACATTGCGCAGGAACCGTTCGCCCGGCTCGCGCCGGGTCAGGAGTGGAAGCCGTGGCACCGCTGGCAGCACGTCTACCTGTGGTTCCTCTACGGGTTCTTCGCCATCAAGAACGTCATCTTCGGTGACGTCCGCAACCTCGTCGAGGGCCGCATCGGCAAGCAGCCGCTCCCGGGCCGCACCAAGCGCTCAACCGTTGCGAGAATCCTCGCCGGCAAGGTGTTCCACATTGCTTGGGCCGTCGTCGTTCCGCTGATCTTCAACCCGTGGTGGAAGGTCGCCCTCTTCTACGTCTGCTGCTCGTGGCTCGTGGGCTTTGCGCTCGCCGTCGTGTTCCAGCTCGCCCACTGCGTCGACATCGCCGGGTTCCCCAACATCAACGCCGAACGCCGCGGCGAGGATTTCCTCCAGCACCAGCTGCTCACCACGGTCGACATCGCGTCCCCCATGCCGGTCCTCGGCCACGCCTTCCGATGGATGGCCGGCGGTCTCGACCACCAGATCGAGCACCACATGGCGCCCCGGCTCCCGCACACCGTCTACCCGATGGTCGCACGCCGCTTCCACGCTCTGTGCCACGATGCGGGCGTCACCGTCCGCCGGCACACCGGCGTGTGGGCCGCCCTGCGGTCCCACACCCGTTGGCTGATGGACATGGGCAGACGGCCGCTCGCGGCCTGACCGACCCACCTCAGCACCCCACCGACACGACGACCAGAGAGCCACGAGGGCACCATGACCACCACAAAGCCGACCAAGAAGTCGTCGAAGTCCAAGTCCGCTCCCCAGGAGCCGCGCACACCGAGCGAGGAGATGGCACACGAGATCACCTCCACCTTCGGTGACCTCGCGCCCTCGGTGCGACGCATCCTCGAGGCCGAGTTGAGCGAGACCCAGCGCCACCGCGCGCTGCTCGCCTTCCGCGGCTCGCTCAACAGCATCGGTGACCCGAATCGCGACCCGCGCTATGCGATCGCGAACTGCGGT
>JAFMJD010000231.1 GCA_017853685.1 Actinomycetota bacterium
CCACCAGCGGTGCGGTCGCGAAGCCGAATTCCTCGGCACCGAGCAGCGCGGCGATCACCACGTCGCGACCGGTCTTCATCTGGCCGTCCGCCTGCACCACGATGCGGTCGCGCAGGCCGTTCAACATCAGCGTCTGCTGTGTCTCGGCGAGGCCGAGCTCCCACGGTGCACCCGCGTGCTTCAACGACGTGAGCGGCGAGGCGCCGGTTCCGCCGTCGTGACCGGAGATCAGCACCACGTCCGCCTTGGCCTTGCTCACGCCGGCCGCGACCGTGCCGACTCCGACTTCGGCGACCAACTTCACGTGCACGCGCGCTGCGGGGTTCGAGTTCTTCAGGTCGTGGATGAGCTGTTTGAGGTCCTCGATCGAATAGATGTCGTGGTGCGGCGGCGGACTGATGAGTCCCACACCGGGCGTGGAGTGCCGCGTCTTTGCGATCCACGGATACACCTTGCTGCCGGGCAACTGCCCACCCTCACCGGGCTTGGCTCCCTGCGCCATCTTGATCTGGATGTCGTCGGCGTTCACCAGATACTCGCTCGTCACGCCGAAGCGCCCCGATGCGACCTGTTTGATCGCCGAACGACGGAGATCACCGTTGGCGTCGCGCACGAAGCGGTCGGCGTCCTCGCCGCCCTCTCCAGTGTTGCTCTTGCCCCCGATGCGGTTCATGGCCACGGCAAGTGTCTCGTGGGCCTCCTGAGAGATCGAGCCGTAGCTCATCGCTCCCGTGGAGAACCGCTTCACGATCTCGCTCACCGGCTCCACTTCGTCGAGCGGCACGGGCGCACGGACACCCGCACGCAGGTCGAACAGACCCCGCAGCGTTGCAAGGCGGCGGCTCTGATCGTCCACGAGCGCGGTGTACTGCTTGAAGATGTCGTAACGCTTTGCGCGCGTGGCGTGCTGCAGCTTGAACACCGTCTCGGGGTTGAACAGGTGGATCTCACCTTCGCGCCGCCACTGGTACTCGCCGCCGAGTTCGAGTTCGCGATGTGCACGCAACTCCGGTCGGGTCGGGTTCGCTGCCGCGTGGCGGATCGCCACTTCCTTGGCCAACTCGTCGAGTCCGATCCCACCGATGCGAGACACCGTGCCCGAGAAATACTCGGCCACGAGGTCGTCGCTCAGGCCGATCGCCTCGAAGATCTGGGCGCCGGTGTAGGACGCCACGGTGGAGACGCCCATCTTGGACATCACCTTGAGCACGCCCTTGCCGCAGGCCTTGATGTAGTTCTTCACGGCCTTCTTCGGGTCCATGCCGCCCAGGCCGTGCGAACCGTCGGCGATCATGGTCTCGATCGACTCGAACGCGAGGTACGGGTTGATGGCGCCCGCGCCGTAGCCGATGAGCAGTGCCATGTGATGCACCTCACGTGCGTCACCGCACTCCACCACCAGACCCACCATGGTGCGCTTCTTCTGACGAATGAGGTGATGGTGCACGGCGCTGGTGAGCAGCAGCGACGGGATCGGAGCGAGCGCCGAGTCGCTGTTGCGGTCCGACAGCACGATGATGCGGGCGCCGTTGTCGATTGCGCGCGAGACGCTTTCGCGGATGCCGTCGAGCGCCTGCTTGAGCGCGGCGCCACCGCCGGCAACCGCGAAGAGCCCGCTGACCACCTCGGCCTTCAGGTGCGCGTACCGCTGATCATCGGCGGCATGCACGATCTTGGCGAGTTCGTCGTTGTCGATGATGGGGAACGGCAGCACCAGCTGACGGCAACTCTCCGGGCCGGGCATGAGGAGATTGGCCTCGGGCCCGATCGTCGACGACACCGCTGTCACCACTTCTTCACGGATGGCGTCGAGCGGCGGGTTCGTCACCTGGGCGAACAACTGCTGGAAGTAGTCGAACAACAGGCGCGGCCGCTCCGAGAGCACGGCGATCGGTGTGTCGGTTCCCATCGAGCCGATCGGCTCGAGGCCCGACTTGGCCATCGGTGCCACGATGATCTTGAGTTCTTCGTGCGTGTACCCGAACACCTGCTGACGGCGCACCACGCTCTCGTGGCTGAACACCAAGTGCTCGCGGGCCGGCAGATCGGGAAGCTCCACCAATCCGCTGTCGAGCCAATCGGCGTACGGGTGCTCGGACGCCAACTGTGACTTGAACTCCTCGTCGTCCACGATGCGACCCTGCGCGGTGTCCACGAGGAACATGCGGCCCGGCTGCAGGCGGCCCTTCTTCACGATCCGGGACTGGTCCACGTCGATGACGCCCACCTCGCTCGCCATGATGACGAGATCGTCGGAGGTCACCCAATAGCGACTCGGACGCAGGCCGTTGCGGTCGAGCACGGCGCCGATCACGGTGCCATCGGTGAAAGCCACGCTGGCGGGGCCGTCCCACGGCTCCATCATCGACGAGTGGAAGCGATAGAACGCGCGCTTGGTGGAGTCCATCGTCGGATGGTTCTCCCACGCCTCGGGGATAAGCATCAGCACTGCGTGCGGAAGCGAACGACCACCGAGATGAAGCCACTCGATTGCCTCGTCGAGTCGACCGGTATCAGAACTCCCCCGCGTGCACACCGGGAACACACGG
>JAFMJD010000005.1 GCA_017853685.1 Actinomycetota bacterium
AGCGTCCGCCTGAAAAGCGGAAGGTCACCGGATCGACGCCGGTCTCGACCACCAGCGGGTACGACACAAAGCCGACACGGTGCCGGTGTTACCGGACGAGCCGTCTCGGCCCGCTCGCTTAGGGCGCGTGGTTTCTGCCGTGGTCCCGCAGGAACGTGAGCCAATACATGGCCCCCACCAGCACACCGCCACCCACCAGATTGCCGAGCGTCACCGGCAACATGCTGTGCACCACAAAGCGGCTCCAACTCAGCTTCGGATATGCCGACGACGGCGTGTTGATCGTTGTCCAGAAGCCGTCGGGCACCCACGCCCGCAACAGCAGACCTGCGGTGATGGAGTAGAACGCTGCGACCAGGTGCTGAAAGCCCGACGCCACGAAGATCACCACGGGCGGAATGATCACCAACACTTTGTCGGCGGCCGACTTCGCCGAGAACGTCATCCACACAGCAACGCACACGAGCGTGTTCGCAAGGATCCCCGACACGAACGCGTGCGGGATCGTCATGGCGGTCTCCGACGTTGCAATCTCGAGCGCTCGCTTGCCGAACGAACCGTCGCCGTGTTCGTACGCGCCGGACCCCACCATCAGCGTCGCCATCAGCGTGGTGCCCACGATGTTGCCGACGAAGATCCACGCCCAGCACCGCAGCAGGCGCCGCACCGTGATGCGTCGACTCGCCGCGGCAACGACGAGTAGGGCGTTGGCGCTGAACAACTCGGCGCCGGCGATCACCACCATGATCAGGCCGAACGAGAACACGAGACCGCCGAGGAAACGTGACACACCGGGTGCCAAACCTCCACCTGCGGTGACGGCAGTGGAAACGATCGCAGCGAACGAGATGAAGATTCCACCGAGGACCGACAACATCGTCAACTGGAACGCAGGCATCATCGCCTTGCTGGCAGTGAGGTCCTCGGCCCGGTGCGCGAGTTCCTCCGCAGCGCTCATCGGCATGCTTGTCGTGCCGTGATCACCGTGTTTGCCATCACCGTGATCAGCGTCATGGGACAGTCGCAGCCTCCACACGTCGTTCAGCCGTTCTCGAGGATGCGCCGACGCACCTCTTCGGGCGATAGCTGCTCCACGGGCTCCACCTCGAAGTCGTGCGCATCACTCGCCGTGTCGGCGAGCGGCAGGTAGTACGCATTGCCCTTCGATACCCAGTCGCCGACCATCTCGAAGAACGCAGGACCTGCAGGGTCGATGCCGCGTATGGGCATCGAGCCGCGGCGGATGTTGAAATCGTGCGGAGCCAACTCGCCAGCGCGCTGGAACCACCGTTCGGCCGCTTCGTTGTTGCCCTGCTGCGCGAGGTGCCAGCCGATGGCGAACGCAGCACGTGCTCGTTGATCCGCGTCGCTCGCCAACTTCAGGTCTGCGATCGGGTCACCCGGATACGCCTCGGACTCGCCGCGCACCCACGAGCGCAGCGCTGCAAGCGGCTTGCGCGGGTGGAACTTGGTGACACTCGCGAATTCGGTGGACACGTAGTGCACATCCTGGGGCCGCACGATTCGACCTTCCTCGTCGATCCAGAGCACGGTCGGGACGTTCACCATGTTGTAGAGGTCGGCGACTCGGTGCTCGGTGTCGATGAGGCTCGGGTGCGTGGCGTGTGCGCGATCGATGTACGGACGCGCGTCATCGGGGGAACGGTCGATGGCCACGGTGATCACCGCAAGGCCGAGCGGACCGAGTTCTTCGTGGATCGCCTGCCACACGGGCAGGTCATAGCGGCAGCCTCACCAACTGGCGTAGGCGTAGAGCACCACCTTGCGTCCCCGGTAGTCGCTCAACCGGTGCAGCACGCCGTTCACATCCGGCAGTGTGAAATCGGGGGCAAGACCGGTGCGCAGCGACTCTGCTCGCTCACTGGCCGAGGCGCCGAACGCTCCCACGCGCTCGGTGGCGTCCACCTCGAGCGGTCGACCGAGCAGTCGGGCAACCTCAGCGGCTTCCATCGGTCCATCTGCAGTACCGGGCGGCACCGGGATGCAGACGTCGCCCTTGCAGAGGCCCTGCGGCTTGCGCTCCCACCCGAGCAGACCGGGATCGATCCGGAGATCGCCCCCGGACTCCACGTGGTACACGGTCTGTTCGTCGATCACGGTCCAAGTGGCCATGTGCGCAACGTAGTTCGCTCGAGTCGCCGGTGCACACGACTGTGGCGCACCTGGCTTCGGACGCTCATCAGAACCCGGCACAGTCGCCCGGTTACGCTGACACCGATGAGCGTCTCCGCCCGCGACTACTCCATCATCGGACCCGAGTCACAACGCGCCAAGGACGCCGGACTCGTGTCGGCCAACTGGTATCGCTGCGACGTACCGCGAGACACCATGAAGTCGCTCATGAAGCGGCGCAACGGCCCCGCGGTCCGCGACACCCTCATCTGGCTCGCACTGCTCGGCGTATCTGGCTGGCTCGCCCACCTGTCATGGGGAACGTGGTGGATGATCCCCGCGTTCTTCGTGTACGGCACGCTCTACGGATCGGTGTCGGACTCGCGCTGGCACGAGTTCGGGCACGGAACGGCCTCGAAGAGCGCGTGGTTCACCACGGTCGTCTACCACTTCGCGTCGTTCCTCGATTTCCGCGAAGCCGAGTCATGGCGATGGAGCCACGTCCGGCACCACAGCGACACCATCATCGTGGGCTCGGATCCCGAGATCGCCGTGCCACGGCCCACGTCGTGGATTGCGCACCTCGCCGAGTTCTTCGCCATCCGCAGCGTGTGGGCCGAGTGCAAGAAGATCGGATACAACATCGTCGGCAAGGTGAGCCCCACGGTGCGCGACTACATGCCCGAATCGTCGTACCGCCGTTCGATCTGGACAGGCCGCATCTACGCGCTCATCATCGCCGGAGTGGTCGCCTGGTGCATCGTGATCCGCAGCGTCGAACCGGCCATGTTCATCGGGCTACCCACCATGTACGGCCGCTGGCTCCTGGTGGTGTACGGCCTCACCCAACACGCCGGACTCGCCGAAGATGTGCTCGACCATCGCTTCAACACTCGAACCGTGCGCATGAACATCGTGAACCGGTTCTTGTACTCGAACATGAACTACCACATCGAACACCACATGTTTCCCACCGTGCCCTACTACTCGCTGCCGGCGCTGCACGAGGCCGTGAAGCACGACATGCCGGCCGTGTACCCGAGCATCGCTGCCGCATACCGGGAGATCATCCCGGCGCTGCGACGCCAGATGCAGGACCCGACCTACTTCGTGGAGCGCTCGGTGCCCGGTGTTGCTGCGGGTTCCACCGCATGAGCGGGACCTGGTTGGAGGTCTGCGGTACCGACGACATCGACGCCGACGATGTCGTGCGGTTCGATCACGGCGATCGCACCTTCGCCGTCTACCGCCTCGGCAAGGACCGGTACTGCGCCACCGATGGCCTGTGCACCCACGAAGACGCTCACCTCGCCGAGGGGTTCGTGGACGGCGGCATCATCGAGTGCCCGAAGCACAACGGTCGCTTCGACATCTGCACTGGCGCACCCAAGGGCGTGCCGGTCACCGTGGGCCTGCGCACCTACCCCACCCGGGTGGAGGGTGGGCGCGTCTTCATCGAGGCCTAGACACTGTGGCGGGCCGCCGAGTACGGACGTACCGGCCCGCCATCGCCTCAGTACTGCCCTTTCCGGCCGCCACCCGTGCTGGGTATGATCCACCCCACGTGGGCGGATGCGCACACTGAGTGAGGTGGAGTTCGAGATGTCCCGATCTGGTGGAAGTCGAGTACGCATGCGTGTGGCCCTCTGCGGAGCCGTCGCTGCTGGACTCCTCGCCGCGGCAATCGGCACCTCGACGGCCACTGCCACGAACGCTGAACCGTCACCGGCATCACCCTTGCCCCAGAACGACGCAGCGCTCGCACCCCACCGGCCGGGTGTAGTGCTCATCGGGTACGCAGCGGGCACCAGCGAAGCGCGCAAACAGGAAGTGCGCGGCAAGGTGCGCTCGAAGTCCACCAAACGTCTGTCGCCGAAGCATTCCGGAGTCGACGTGGTGCAACTTGCCGACGGCGAGACCGTCGTCTCGGCGATGCGCAAGATCCGCAGCGAATCGGGCGTGCGGTACGTCGAGCCCGACTACGTGTTGGCTCCGGCAGCAACGTCGGACGACCCGCAATACACCAACGGCAGTCTCTGGGGCATGTACGGCGACGGAACCTCGCCCGCCAACCAGTTCGGCAGCGGCGCAGGCGAAGCGTGGAGCGCCGGATTCACGGGCTCGCGGTCGGTCGCCATCGGCATCATTGACGAGGGTGTCCAGATCACCCACCCCGATCTCGCTGCAAATATCTGGACGAACCCGGACGAGATCGCCGGCAACGGCCTCGATGACGACCGCAACGGCTACATCGACGACATCAATGGTTGGGACTTCATCAACAACAACGCCACGGTGTACGACGGCAACAGCACCGAGGGATCCGACACACACGGCACACACGTTGCGGGCACCATCGGCGGTGTGGGAGGCAACGGTGCCGGCGTGGCCGGGGTCAACTGGGCCGTCACGCTCATCCCCGCCAAGTTCCTGGGGCCGAGCGGTGGGTACACCTCGGATGCAGCTCGTGCAGTGGACTATCTCACCAGCCTGAAGGTCTCCAAGGGCGTCAACATCGTCGCTACCAGCAACTCGTGGGGCGGCGGCGGAGCAAGTACCGCTTTGCTCGATGCCATCAACCGAGCCGGCGACCAGGGCATTCTCTTCGTCGCCGCAGCCGGTAACGCCTCCAGCAATAACGACTCCGTGGGTTCGTATCCGTCGAACTACCAGTGCACCAACAACGGCACCCGAGGCTGGGACTGTGTCATTGCGGTGGCCTCCATCACGTCGAGCGGAACGCTGTCGAGTTTCTCGAGCTACGGCGCCACCACGGTGGACATTGCCGCACCCGGCTCTGGCATCACCTCGACCTACCCCGTGAACTCGTACGCGTCGCTCAGCGGCACCTCGATGGCTACCCCGCACGTATCAGGCGCCATCGCGTTGTGTGCATCGGCCAATCCGTCACTCACCGCGCAGCAGTTGCGCGCGGCGCTCATGAGCAGCGCCCAGCCCACTACATCGCTTTCCGGCAAGGTGGTCAACGCTGGTCGCCTCGACGTCGGGGCGCTGCTCAGCCAATGCGCTCCGCTGACGGCTCCAGTCACCGGTGCGCCGACCGGACTCACGGCGACGGCAACCTCGCCGCAGGCGATACAGCTCACTTGGACCGACGGCGCCAGCAACGAAACCTCCTACGTCATCGCGCGCGCACCTTCCACCAACAACGTGTGCGGCACCTTCACGAATGTCGGCGACATTGCGTCGAACAGCACGTCGTTCCTCATGAGTGGCCTCACTGCGGCCACCACCTACTGCTTCCGCGTGACCGCCACGAACAACTTCGGAGGCGGCTCGTTCGCCGCCAGCAACGACGCCTCGGCACGCACACTCGACCCGCCGGCCGCGTACACCTGCACCAGCATCACCGGTTCGTGGGTGGCCCGCGGAACGGCGACGAACTATTCGCTGACCGATGACTCACAGACGAACGTGACACTGCCGTTTGCATTCACGTACTACGGAACCACCTTCACCAACGCCCAGATCTCCTCGAACGGGTACCTGCGCCTCGGAAACGGAGCCGCTACGGCGTTCACCAACGCCCCGATCCCCACCGCCGGTGACCCCGACGGAATCATTGCGCCGTGGTGGGACGATCTGGACCCGGCACTCGGTGGCACCATCTGGAGCCAGACCGTGGGATCGGCCCCGAACCGCCAGTTCGTCGTCACGTGGGACGGCATCTACCTCTATCTCGGCGGCACTTCGGGCCTGTCGTTCCAGGTGGTCCTCGACGAAGCAACCCGCGCCATCACCTTCCAGTACGCCGATGTGACCGGTGGAGTCAGTACGGGTGATGCCGGTGCGAGCGCCACGGTGGGCGTCGAGAGTGTCGAGGGCATCTACGGCACGCAGTTCAGCCTCAATCAGGCGGTGCTCAGCAACGGGCTCGCCATTCGCTGCACCGACGTCACCGTGCCGATCCCGTCGATCACCACCACGTCGCTGCCCGCTGGCACCGTCGGTGTGTCGTACAGCCAGACGCTGGCCGCCACCAGTGGAACAGCGCCGATGCTGTGGAGTATCTCGAGTGGTTCGCTGCCCGCTGGACTGTCGCTCGACCCCGGCACGGGTGTCATCAGTGGCAACCCCACCACCGCGGTAACGGCATCGTTCACCGCAAAGGTGACCGATGCGAACGGACAAAACTCGTCGCGTTCGCTCTCCATCGCCGTTGCGGCACCGGTGTCCATCACCACTGCATCACTGCCAACCGGTTCGGTTGGTACGGCCTATTCGCAGACGCCGGCCGCCACCGGTGGCACCACCCCATACACGTGGTCGCTCTTCACGGGCACGCTCCCGGCGGGTCTCTCGCTCACTGCATCGAACGGTCGCGTCAGCGGTACTCCCACCACGGCGGGAACCTCGAACTTCGAACTGCGGGCCACCGACAGCCTCGGTCGCACTGCAACTCGATCGTTCTCCATCACCATCAACGGAGCCATCCCAGGCACGTTCAACAAGGTGAGCCCGTCGAACGGTGCATCGAGCCGGCCGCGCAACGGTCTGGTGCTGTCATGGGGTGCCGCTACCGGCGCCACCTCGTACGAGTACTGCATCGACACGTCACGCAACGGCACCTGCAACGCAACGTGGATCTCGGTCGGATCGGCCACGAGCACAACGCTCAACGGACTGCTGCGCAAGACCACCTACGAGTGGCAGGTCCGCGCGGTGAATACCTCGGGCACACGGCTCGCAAACAATGGTTCGTGGTGGCGCTTCACCACCGTGAACGTCTGACGCAGATCCGAATCGCGCTACGAAGTAACCCGCAGCGGCAAGCGCCGCAGTGCCCGCAACGAGAAGGTGGAGTTCCATTCCTCGTGCCTGGGATCGGCGAGTTCGAACGAACCGATGGCACGGGTGAGTTCCTCGAGTGCCACACGTACCTCGAGCCGGGCGAGCGAGGCTCCCACGCAGAAGTGGATGCCGCGACCGAAGGCGAGATGTTCCGCCAAGTTCGGTCTCGTCGGGTCGAAGCGTTCGGGTTCGGGAAACACGCGCTCGTCGTGATCGGCCGAGAGATAGATCACCAGCACGTTCTCGCCGGCAGGAATCGTGACTCCACCGAGTTCCACGTCGCGCGTGGTGATGCGCTGGTTCACTGCTGAGGGCGTGATCATCCGCAGCGACTCCTCCACCACCGCCGGGATCACCGAGGGATCACTCCGCATCAGTTCCCACCACTGCGGCTCATTCGCGAAACGCACCATCATCTGCGTGAGCAGGTTGGTAGTGGTCTCGTTTCCGGCCACGAGAACCTGGCGGATGATGCTGTAGATCTCGCCGTCGGAGAGTTGCCGCGCTGCGTCACCGGCGAGGTCGGCGGTCTCGTCGTCCGACAGGCGCGCGTGCGTCAGCGTGGAGAGCAGGTCGCCTCCCGGATTGGACCGGCGATGCTGAATCTGCTCGATGACAAACGCTCCGAGTTCGTTGCCCTCGCGCAAGGACCGGAGCACCTCCTCGTCGGAGAGCTTGCTGCCGATCAGCGCTACTGCCGCGTCGCTCCAACGCTTGAAGTCGTCGGCCCTGTCTGCTGGCACGGCGAGCGCCTCGGCAATGACCCGCACAGGGAGGGGAACGGCGAAATCGTGCACGAAGTCGACGGTGCTACCGGGTACGAACTTGGACAACAGTTCCCGACACACGCCGCGCATGAATGGCTCGTGCTCCTTCGCAGCGCGTGGGGTGAACGCCCGCGAGACAAGACGCCGGTTTCGGGTGTGCACCGGTGGGTCGGCGGTGAGCAACGTCGGTACGTTCTGCACGCCCGCCCGCGAGATCTCGGCCATCTGCTGCAGGAGGGCCGGCGGGAACTCGTCGAACGCGAGGCTGCGCACATCGGAGGAGAACGTCTTGGGATCGCTCACCACCTGCAGCACGAGGTCGTGACGCGTCACGAACCAGAAGCCCCGGCCGTGCGGCACGTACGACACGGGCGTCTCGGCGCGCAGCCGCTCATAGGTGGGGAACGGGCACGCAATGAATCCCGGATCGGTGGGATCGACGCTGGAGTAGACGCGGTCATCGCTCATCGGGGTTCACTCTGCCACGCGGGCTCCGGCCTCGGCCCGAGAACCGGGCGCGCCGACGGCACCGCAGCGGTGACACCAGATTGCGTCTCGGAGGTGGTTGGATTTCGTCCGTGAAGCAGCACTCCCCAGCACGCCGACGGCGCACCTACCTCATGGCCGCAGCAGTCGGCGCAGTGGGCGCTCTTGCCGCATGCAGCACCAGTTCCAGTGTTCGTTCGGGCGGCGCCACCGCCATCGGTCCCACCACCAGCAGCGTCGACACCGTGGTCGATACGGTCGTCGACACGGTGGTGGACACCGTGGTGGACACGGTGGTCGACACCACACCGGCCACCACCGAGGCTCCCACCACCACCGAACCACTCGAGTGTCTCGATCCCAGCAACCTTCCCGAGCTCGTGCGCGCCGAGACCTCCGGTTACGACGGCGTGCAGTCCCAGGAGGGTCTGGGCGCCAAGAACAAGCGCAGCCTCGCGCTGTTCACGTCGGGCGGAGCAGTGGCAACCCAGAGCGGATCGGGCAAGACCCGCTTGATCGACTATCGGATCGGTCCGGATTCGGGCGGAGGGCCGAAGGGCTCCATCAGCAGGGCCATCCTCTTCGACCTCGTGCCCACCAGTCAGGGGCCGGCCATTCTCTATGGCGCGATCTCTGCCGAGACCGGTCGGGCGACCTCGATCGTCCTGCTGGACATCGGTTCGGACACCCGCACCACCATCGCTGATGTGGCCACCGACTCGTTCAGTGCATTCCGCGGTGCTGCGGCAAACGGTCGAGTGATCTCGTCGGCCCGTATCGATGGCGGTCAGCGCATCGAGACCTGGGCCATCGACGGCAAGGGACCCATCGAGCGCTACAGCCCCACGGCCGGCGACGGCACCGGCGCAAGTTTCACCGGTCCGGCGGTGCTGAGCCCCGACGGCAAGAAGATCGCGTGGATCGAAGGACCCGATCCCTCCAAGACGGGCTCCAACCGCAAGGGCGACTGGAAGCTCGTCGTGGGCAATGCCGACTCGGGTGACGAATCGCTCCGGCTCAAACTCGGTCCTGCATCAGAATCGTTCATCTGGCTGGACTGGGACGGTTCGTGGGCCATCATCAGTCGAGGCTTCGGCAAGCCAGCCGAGGTGGTGCACACCACCGAGAGCGACGCCGCACCGCAGCGTCTCTGCAACGCCGACCGCAGCGATTACCTCACCGGCGTGATCACGCTGGTGAGGCGCAACACGATCTCAACGGATTCCGGTATCGCATGAGACATCGACGGTGATGTCGCGGTCGATGACCTCGGCATCCACCGGCTCGCATCTCGGCAGCATCGACCCCGTGTCCACCGTGACTCGATACCTACCCGGTGGAAGGTCTGCCGAGTAGGTGCCCGTTGCGTCGGTGCGACCCGTTGCAACATCCACACCGTTGGCCGAGACGCGCACCGTTGCCTCGACGGGTACATCGGGACACGGTTCGTCCGGACGCTCGACCGGACACGTCGGTCCCGCATGTGCTGTCACTGTCATCGTGTACTGGACCGATGACGTGGTGGTCGGCTCCGAACTCGGCGACGCTGTGTCAGCGGGAGCGTCGCTCCCGCACGACATGGTGATGATCAGTGCGAGGCCAACGGTGAGCGACCCAACCCAACCACGGATGGTCACGCGCCGGTCGACTTCCGAGAACGGGTCTTGGACACGGTTGGCGGCAGATACGACGCGCCCGAGATGAACACGTTGCGGTGCACCTCATCGATCGTGGTGAGATCACGGGCCACGAGGTTCACGGCCTCGGCGCGCATCGGGCGCATGCCCTGCGACACGGCAAGTGCACGGATCTCGTGCGGCGTCGCACCGCTCACCAGTGTCTGGCCGACCTGCTCGGTCACCTCGAGCACCTCATACACGGCGGTGCGGCCGCGGTATCCGGTGCCCGAGCAGTAGTCGCAACCCTGTCCGCGCAGGAACGTCGACTTCGACGGACCGCCAAGTTCGGTGTAGAGACGAAGTTCCTCGGCGGTTGGCTCGTACTCCACCACACACGTCGAGCAGATACGACGAACGAGTCGCTGGCCCACCACACCCACGAGCGACGATGCCACGAGGAACGGTTCGATCCCCATGTCGATGAAACGGAACAATGCCGAACTCGCGTCGGTGGCGTGAATGGACGACATCACGAGGTGTCCGGTGAGCGCCGCCTGCACCGCGATGCCCGCTGTCTCGCGGTCTCGGATCTCGCCCACGAGAATCACGTCGGGGTCCTGACGCAGGATCGACTTCAGACCCGATGCGAACGTGATGTCTGCCTGCAGGTTGATCTGCATCTGATTCACCGTGGGGAACACGTACTCCACGGGATCCTCGATGGTCATCACGTTGAGATCATCACGGGCGATCTCTGCCAACGATGCGTAGAGCGTGGTGGTTTTGCCTGCGCCGGTCGGACCACTGCAGGCGATCATTCCGTACGGTCGTTGGATGATGGCGAGGTAGCGCTCGAGGCTGTCGGCGGGCATACCGAGGTCGGTCAGCGCGCGCAGCGAACGCGTCTTGTCGAGCAGACGAAGCACCGCTGTCTCGCCCCAGATGGTGGCACTCGTCGCCACTCGGATGTCCACGTTCGCGCCATCCACCATCACCTGGAACTGGCCGTCCTGGGGTCGGCGACGCTCCACGATGTCCATGTCGGCCATCACCTTGATGCGGCTCACCAACTCGGGTCCCACCGACAGCGGCAGGCTCAGCACCTCACGCAGCGCACCGTCCACGCGGTAACGGATCCGCACCCGGCCATCGGTGGGCTCCACGTGGAGGTCCGAGGCCCGGTCTCGCAGAGCCTGCGCGATGAGCTTGTTGACCAACTGGATGATGGGCGCAGTGTTGGTGGACTGCACCACCGTGGTCTCCACCGGGGTGGCCGACTCCCAGAACTTGCGCACCTGCTCGTCCTCGGACGACACCAAGCGGTAATGGGAGTTCAGACTCCGCTCGATGTCGGCGATGGGCGCAACGTAGAGACGAACCTCGCTCACCTGCACCGGAAGCAGCGCCTCCAGCAGTCCGACGGCGTCGGCGGCCTCGCAGGCGACGTCGAGCACATCGTCGGCGAGTCGAATCGGTATCAGGCGGAACTCGCGAGCCACCGACTCAGGGACCGCGGCGATGGCGGCGGGCTCCGGTCGCTCCCGGGACAGGTCGGCCCGCTCGCCCTCCATCACCCTCACCCGTGGCGACCCCGAGGCGCGGCCGGCCGGCACGGTGGCCGATGCGCTGGGAGCGCCGGGGATGCTAGGAGTCGAGGGGCGACTCGTACCGAGCGGCGTGAGATCGATCGGGCCCGACGGATCCCCGGGCCGGAGGCGACGTTTCATGACTATTCCTGCTCCACCGGACATGCGGCGCCAGACAGGGCGACGGCGTTCACCCGCACATGATGCACCAATCCGAGTCCCAAACACTCATGCAGAGTCCACGTTTCGGCGGCGGGACGCCCGTACCCGACAAACGCCCTCCGTGGCGACGAATCTTGCATTGTCGGACGTCGTGGGCTACGAATCATGCGTGATTCCCGGCGAACCGACCCTCACCGAACCGGACCCGGCCCCCGAACAGCGCTCCCGTCGACTGTCCCGTGGCAAGGCATGGCGACAGCGTTCGGAGGCCACCTCCGACGACGGACCGGTTCGCTGGTACCAGCGCGACTTCCACGTCGGTCGGGTGATCAGCCTCGAGACCATCATGACGTTCTCGCAGCAGATGAGTTCGTTCATCGAGGCGGGTATCCCGATCGTCGAGGCCCTCGACATCGCCAAGGAGGAAACCTCCTCGGAGCCGATGAAGACGGTGATCGACAACATTCGTGACTCCATCGAGCGCGGCTCGAGTTTCACCGACGCGGTGGCTGCGCAGGGCTCGGTGTTTCCGGCCTTCTATCGAGCCATGCTGCGCTCGGCGGACTACACCGGCAACCTCGACGTTGTGCTCAACCAGGCGGCCGGTTATCTCGAGCGAGACATCAGCGCACGTGCACAGGTCAAGAGCGCACTCACCTACCCATTGGTGGTGGTGTTCGTGGCATTCATTGCCATCATCGCCATGTCGATCTTCGTGCTACCGCGCTTTTCCACGCTGTACCGCAGCGTGGGCGCCAAGCTTCCGTTGCCCACCCGGATGCTGCTCGGAATCACCGACTTTTTCACGAGTTTCTGGTGGTTGATCCTGTTCGGCTTGATCGCGATCCTCGCCCTCGGATACCTCACGATCGGCGGCAACCGCCGCAAGGCCCAACGAGATGCGCTCATCCAGCGCCTCCCAATCTTCGGGCCGCTCGTCAAGCTGATCTCGGTCGAGCGCTTCTGCCGGATGCTCGCCGCGCTCACGCATGCCGGTGTTCCGATTCCCGAGGGCATCGGCGTGGCGGCCGACAGCACCAACAACACCATCTTCGCCGGCAAGATCGACGACGTCCGTGAGGCGCTGCTCCGTGGAGCCTCGCTGTCGGATCCGCTCCGTGAGACGGGATTGTTCCCGAACACCGCTCAGCAGATGATCAACATCGGCGAGCGCACGGGGGCACTCAGTGTGCAGCTCAGCAAGGCCGCCAACTACTACGAGCGGGAGGTGTCCGGACGCATCAAGCGAGCCACGGACCTCTTCGAACCCCTCGTGATCCTGGTGATCGGTCTCGTCGTGGGCTTCGTGGCGGTCGCCCAGGTGTCCGCCATGTACAGCGTGTTCAGTCAGATCCGCTAGCGATTGCCCGGCCCGACACCCGACCGGCAGTTCACCGGAAGCTCCGACGACCCGGCTTTGGGTCGCTCGGGGTGACAGCCCGCCACGCGGATGCCATAATCGGCAGTCACACAGGGTCACACTTTCAAGAAAGTTGCAACTATGAACGCCGAGACGAACCCCGCCATTGCGAACGACCGGGGATTCACCCTCGTAGAAATCCTCGTGGCAATCGTGGTGGCCGGAATTCTGGCCGCTGTGGCCATCATCGGTATCGCCAGCCTCACCGATAGCGGCGGCGACTCCGCCTGCGAGGCCTCCCGCGACGCCGCCAAGACCGCCGCCACCGTGCACTACGCCAACACTGGCTCGTGGCCCACCACGTTCACGGCGATGACCAGCACCTCGCCGAAGGAGCTCGAGGTCCCCAGCGGGGTGACGGTGAACTCCACCACACTCGTCGGCAGCGGCTGGACGCTCACCCTGACGCCGGGTGCCGGCAGTGTCGGTCCGACCTTCGCCTGCTCCTGAGCCGAAGCGTCGCAGCGTCGTGCCCGGAGAGCCGCAGGCACGCCGTGACCTCGGTGAGTCCCTCAATGAGGTGATCATCACCATCGTGGTCATCAGCCTCGCGGTCACTGCCCTGTTCGCGGCGCTCAGCACCGCCACCGCGTCGGCCAAGAGCCACGCCGACCGCGCCAAGAACGATTCGGTGGTTCGTGATCTTGCAGAGGCTGTCCAGAGTGCTGCTGCAACCTGCGTGCCCGGCGAGAACTACACGGTCGAGTTCACGGCTCCCGCCGGGTACTCCGCCGCCGTCACGCCCAGCGTGGGCGTGTGCCCCCCGGTGGACCAGGTGCAGATCGTGACCATCGAGGTCACACCACCAGCCGGCAACACCCAGGAACTCGACGTTGCGGTGAGAACACCATGACCCGGTGGAGTCGCCGGGGCACCTCGACCGCCAGCGACGCTGACCGCGGTGCTGCACTGCTGCTGGCGATCGGTTTTGTGCTGTTGGTCAGTGCCATCGCGGCTGCACTCGCTGCGCTCATCACGTCGAGCACCTCGAACAGCATCACGCTCGAGAAGATCCGCAACCGCCAGTACGCCGCCGACGCCGCCGTGCACGACGCAATCACCAAGATCCGAATCTCGGACCGCGCCACGGCACCCACGTGCGGCTACCAGAGCGAGCTGAACAACGTCGAGATTCGAGTCGATTGCGCAAACGCCGTCACCGTGCTGCCCAGCGCCGACAATCAGGTGCTCGGACAGCGCAATGTGATCTTCGTTGCCTGCCCCGATACCGGAGCTGCGTGCCTCAACGCGGATGTGATCATTCGGGCACAGGTGAACTTCGAGCAGCGGTTCGACGGCGAGGTCACCCGGACGTACATCCAGTCATGGAGCGTGAACCGATGATTCGGAAACTACGTGAACGTTTCGACGGCAAGCGACGCTCCGGAGACGACCAAGGTCTCACCCTCGTCGAGTTGCTCATCGCAATGGTGCTGACCATCACCCTCGGTGGTGTGATCGTTGCCGCCATCGTTACGTCGCTCAATGTGGCCGGAGCAACAAGCGACGGACTCAAGAGTTCGGTCGACATCCGCCTTATCTCGGCCTACCTCGCCCGCGATGCCCAGGGCGCCGCAGGCGTGGACCCCAAGACCGCGAAGCCGGCGGCCGGTACGGGCGTCTCGGTCACTGCAGGCGACTGGGGCGACTGCGCCCAGGACGGCGAGATGGTGGCGCGCTTCACTTGGATCGAGTACCTCACGGTCACCACCGAGCGCAGCCTCACGGTGACGTATGCGCTGGACGGCTCCGTGATGAACCGTGCACTGTGCATCGACGGAGTCGAGGACTCGGTGCTGCCACTCGGCCGGAACCTCTCGGATGCTTCGGCCCGGTGCCTGCCGACTCCGGACTGCTCGGGCACGCCTACCGAGATCGAACTCACCTTCTCGGGAACCAATAATCGGTCGCCCTACACCACCACACTGTCTGCAGCGCTCCGGTCGCGCGGACAGGACGAACCCACGGTGGGCAACTCCTCCATCGTGTCGCTGCTTGCACTGGGCGACCCCGCTACTCCGGCGCCGTGCTCCAACCTCACCATCACGAACTCACGCATCACCATCGTGGGTGACGCAGTGGTGGCCAACGAGTGTGGTCCGACGTCGATCAATCCGACCCCACCGAACATCACCCACCTCGACGATGGCGCCACGAGCCTCACCGGGAACCTGTCCGATCCTCTGGCCGCCATCGAGAAGCCTTCCTTCGCCTGCACTGGCGGTACGAACCCCACGCCGATCGGCGTGGCGCAGAGCGACCCCACCGTGTACCCGCAAGCGGTCACGATCGGCGAGGGCGAGATCGTGGACTTCGACGCCGGGCGCTACGTGTTCTGCAACGGGCTCACGATCGAAGACGACGCCACCGTCACATCGAGTGGCGGCGTGCTGCTCTACATCGCATCGGGCACCGTGACGATCGCTGACACCGCATCGGTGGAACTCACTGCAGCGACGTCGGGTCCGCAGCAGCGGATCCTCGTCTGGGCGACGGGCACCCAGAACGTCCAGATCGGTACCGGCGCACACATCACCCGCCTAGGCGGCACGGTGTACGCCCCGAAGGCACAAGTGCAGTTCACCGGCGGCACCGGTGCCGTGGCGCTCAACGTCGGCTCGGTGGTGGCCGAGACCATCGGAGTCTCGAACATCCCGGTGCTGCGAGTGGGGCCCGTACCCACCATCGACATCGACCCCACGGTGCTGCCCGATGCCGAGGCCGGCGTTGCCTACACCCAGCAGATGCAAGTGGTGGGCAGCGGTGCTGCCGAACTCGTAAACCCGGTCTGGAGTGCGAACGGTCTCACGCCGTTCACCATCAACTCCCTCACGGGTGAGATCACGGGCACGCCGCAGTGCGCCGTGGACCTCACGCCAACTATTCGGGTGGTGGATGCAAACGGCCTCGCAGCGTCCCGTGACTACACGCTGAAGGCAACCTCGCCGCTCGGGCTCACCGACCCCGGCGCCTACGTCCGGGGCACAGTCACTCTCACCGCCACGCTGGTCGACACCTGTGGCGGACCGAACACGTCGGTGATCATCCGCTACGCGCTCTCCGGTATCGACCTCAACGAAGACGGCGAGCCCGACTGGGTGAACCTGTGCACTATGCAGAACTCCACGAATCCGGCCACCCCCGGGGTGTACACGTGCGGCTGGAACACCACCTCGCTCACCGACGGCGACACCTACGACCTGCAGGCCGTCGCCACACTGCCGAACTCCACCAAGAGTGAGTCTGCAGTGGTGGAGGGAGTCACGATCGACAACCACGTTCCGTCGGTCACCTTGGTGCGTCCGAGCCCCACACCGCTCGCCGGCACGGTCACTCTCGTGGCCAACGCCTCGGATCTCGAGTCGGCGGTCGCCCGCGTCGAGTTCGAATACGCGTATCCCGTGGGCAGCAACAACTGGCTGAACATCTGCACCAAGACCCAGCCCGCCAACCCGGCGTTCCAGGACATCTTCAAATGCGACTGGGACACCACGCAACTCGTCGGCGCGCAGACCATCAGTTTCGACATACGCGCCATCGCCGTGGATCTTGCGGGCAACGCTGCAACCGACACCGAGAGCAATCTCCCCGTCAACAACTCGGGCTCGTCGCTCTCCATTCTGAGTCCGGGTGCGTACGTTCGTGGAACCGTGAACCTGCAGACCAACCCGTACGTGCCCTCACCTGCCACGGTCACCAGCGTTCGTATCCAGGTGCGCCGGGCAACCGACGGAACGTGGGCCGACATCTGCACCGACACCACGGCTCCGTTCGGCTGCTCGTGGAACACCACGAGTCTCATCGACAACGAGAAGTACGAGCTGCGCGCTTTCATGCTCGACAGCCGCAACGGGCCCGAGTTCGAGTCGGCAACCATCGAGACCACCGTCGACAATGCACTCGTGTATGGCCTCGACGTGCAGGCCACGAACGGCAGCCGCTTCCACTGCACCGTCTTCGTGAACAGCGTGTGCACCACGTGGGGCAGGATCCACAACTTCTCGCTCGGCAAGATCGACATCGGCAAGATCGACGCGAGCCACAAGATCCGCGCCTACGACATCCTCACCTACACCTACAACAAGCCGATCAGCGCATCGAGCGTCATCAGCGGTTGGTCCGGCGCAGACCGAACCATCTGGATTCGGGTGCGGGACAAGGCCGTGGGTGGCAACTACGTGAACACGAACGACACGCTCGACATCTGCTCCACCTGGACGTCGGGGGCCACCTGCTCGGCAGTGGCCAACCTCGGCTACATCAAGCTCTTCTCGGGCGGCGCCGATGCTGGAAAGACCTCCATCATGGAAGCACGCATCAGCCTGAGTGTGAGCGGTGGCAAGAGTTATGTGACCGTGACCGTCGTCGGGCCCAAGAAGCTCAATGATGCGAAGTCGATCACCGGAACCATGGTGTGGATACCGAGCGCAAGCGTCACCGACACCCTCGGTAACCCCGCATCGAGCACGCCCGTCGCCGAAAAGATCTCGGGTTCCCTACCGGCCACCGACAGGGACTTCTGACGTCGCTGCGCATGGCTCATGGCGCCCGTAGTCTCAGCGCCATGAAACTTGGATTGGCACTTGGGTACTGGGGAGCGAACAAGCCCGAGGGCGTCATTCCCCTCGTGCAGGAGGCCGAGCGACTCGGCTACGACAGCGTGTGGGTGGCCGAGACCTGGGGCAGCGACTGCTTCACCTACGCCACGTGGCTCGCGTCGCACACGTCGCGCATCAAGATCGGCACGGGTGTGGTGCAGCTCTCGGCACGCACACCAACCGCTACTGCCATGGCTGCTGCAACTCTCGACCTGATCTCCGAAGGTCGGTTCATCCTCGGCCTCGGTGTCAGCGGACCGCAGGTGGTGGAGGGTTGGTACGGACAGCCGTCCAACAAGCCGCTCGCACGCACCCGTGAGTACGTCGAGATCATCCGGCGTGTCATCCGTCGCGATGAGCCGCTCGACTTCCAGGGCGAGTTCTATCAACACCCGTACCGCGGACCCGGTGCCGAGGGCCTCGGCAAGCCGTTGCGTCTCATGGTGCACCCCGAACGGCGCGAGATCCCCATCTTCATCGGATCCGAAGGTCCCAAGAACGTCCGCCAGACCGCCGAGATCGCCGATGGCTGGCTGCCGCTCTACTACTCGCCATACCGCCAAGAGGTGTACGCCGATCAACTCGCTCCTGCCAAGCCGGACTTCGAGATCAACGCGCTCATCACGCTGAGCATCACCGACGATGTCGAGGCAGCGTTGCGACCGGTGAAGGGCATGCTCGGCTTCTACGTGGGCGGCATGGGCGCCAAGGGCCAGAACTACCACACGAAACTGCTCGCACGAATGGGCTTCGAGGAAGAGGCCAACCGCATTCAAGATCTGTTCCTCGCCAACCGCCGCGACGAAGCCATCGCTGCGGTACCCGAGCAGTTCGCCGACGAGATCAGCCTCGTGGGCCCGGTGGGTCGCATTCGCGAGCGACTCGAGGCGTGGCGATCCAGTCCGGTCACCACACTGCTCGTTTCGGTACGAGATCCGAAGCAACTGCGCCAGATCGCCGATCTGGTGCTGGGCTGATCCCTTCGTTCGCTACGAGAGCAGTTCCCGAACCCGCTCTTTGGGTCGGCCGATGATGGCGACCGAGTCCGTCACCACCACCGGACGCTGGAGCAGCATCTTGTGCTTCAACAAGATGTCCACCACCTGCTTGGCGGACGCTACGTCGGCGTCAGAGAGCCCCAACTTCTGGAACTGAGAGTCCCGACGCACCAAGTCGGTGACGGGGTCCTGCAGTTTCTTCACGATCGACTCGAGCGTGGCACGGTCTGGCGGGGTCTTTTGGTACACCACCACGTCGACATCGACACCGAGTTCTTCTGCAATGCGCACGGCATTGACCGATGAGTTTCAATGGGGGTTGTGGTAGATCACAGGCTTGGCCATGAGGCGACGATAGTCGTACACCGACAGGGGGAAACCAGATGTTCCGTGTGATCCAGTGGGCCACCGGTGCCGTCGGCACACAGGCCGCTCGCATGGTGCATGCGCACCCCGAGATGACACTGGTGGGTGGGTACGTCACATCGGAGGCCAAGGTGGGCCGTGACCTCGGCGACCTCGTCGGTGTCGGGCCGCTCGGAGTAGTGGCCACCGACGATGTCGACGAGATCTGTCGCACCGAGGCCGACTGTGTCCTGCACACTCCACTGCCCTCCGCACGGGTCGGTGATGACCCGGACCTCGACACGCGCATCATCTGTCGGCTCCTCGAATCCGGCAAGAACGTCATCACCACCGTGGGCTACATCCATCCGAAGGTGTACGGCAACGACGTCCTCGACCGCCTGCAGTCCGCTTGTGCGCGGGGCGGCACCTCGCTGCACGGCACCGGACTGCACCCGGGCATCATCGCCGAGGTGGTGCCCCTCACGCTGTCGCCGGTGAACAGCCGCATCGATCGTGTGGTGGTCACCGAGGCCGAGGAGTGGAGCGCCTATCCGTCGCCGCAGATCGTCTTCGAGATGATGAACATGGCGAAGTATCCCGACGAATTTGCCGAGCGAGTCGTGCGTACGCGCACCTGGATGAACGGACTCTTCGGCGAGGCCATTCATCTCATCGCCGACGGCCTCGGGGCAACGCTCGACCGGATCGACTCGTCGCTCGATACCGAGCTCGCCGAGCGATCCTTCGACATCGCGGCGGGAACCGTTCCGCGCGGAACCGTCGCCGCGCAACGATTCCGTTGGGAAGGCATCGTCGGCGGTGAGGCGCGCATCATCCAGGAGTGCGTGTACCGCGCTGCACCGTTCGTTGCTCCCGAGTGGGGACCAGCGCACGGTGTCGATGTCCGCATCGAAGGGCGCCCGGGTATTCAGTTGCACATCGGCAACGAGGTATTCACCAAGGGCCTCACGGCAACCGCCGCACACGCGGTGCATGCGATTCCCGCAGTGGTAGGCGCCGCACCCGGCGTGCGGACATTCCTCGATCTGCCGCTCATCACCGCGCGCCACACCATGGGGCCGCGTCGTGGCTGACGCACCGCTCGCCGCATTGCGCGTGCTCGACCTCTCCACCGTGCTCGCCGGCCCGAATTGCGCCCGTTATCTCGCGGATTTCGGTGCGGAGGTCATCAAGGTCGAGCGACCCGACACGGGTGACTCCCTGCGCAACATGGCGTGGAAAGACCCGCGTGACGGAGTGGGTCTCTGGTGGAAGTTGGTGAACCGCAACAAGCGCTGCATCGCGCTGGATCTCAAGGATGCCGAGGACCGCGAGGTCCTGTGGCGCCTCATCGCCGATGCCGACGTGCTCATCGAGAACTTCCGACCCGGAACACTCGAGCGACTCGGTCTGGGCCCCGACGAACTGCTGGCACGACGTCCCAGTCTCGTCATCACGCGCATCACCGGCTTCGGCCAGACCGGGCCCTACGCCCATCGCGCCGGGTTCGCCACCATCGCCGAAGCAATGAGCGGGCTCGCATCCATCAGCGGTGAGCCCGATGGTCAACCACTGCTGCCGGCGATCGCGCTCACCGATGAGGTCACCGGACTGGTGGCTGCATTCGCCACGATGGTGGCGCTGCGCTCGGGAGTGGGCCAAGTGGTGGATGTCTCGCTGCTCGAGAGCGTCTTTCAGATCATGGGTCCGCTCATCTCGCTCTACTCGGTGACAGGTCAGCAACAGCCGCGTCTGGGTGCCGGACTGCCGTACACCGTGCCGCGCGGCACCTACCGCTGTGCCGATGGCGCGTGGGTAGGAGTGTCGACCTCCGCCGACTCGGTGGCTGCTCGCGTGATGACGCTGCTGGGTGTCGGGGACGACCCGCGATTCGCCACCTTCGACGGTCGGGCAGCGAACCGTGACGAACTCGAAGCGATCATGCGCGAGTGGTGTGCTGCGCGGACACAGGCCGAGGTGATCGCAGCTTTCGAGGCTGCAGAGGCCGCCATCGGCCCGGTGCTGGACATGGCCGAGATCTCACGCGATCCCCACTACGCCGCGCGTGGTGCCATCGTCGACGTGGACTCGACACCCATGCAGGGGCTCGTGGCCAGACTGTCGAGCACGCCCGGCCGCATCGACTGGGCAGGCCGATCGCTCGACGAGGACGGCACCGAGATTCGACGCAGCGGCTGGACGCGCCGCTGAGACACTCAGGCGCCGGCTGACCCCACACCGATCGGGCAGGAGACACCGGTGCCCCCGATACCGCAATAGCCGTTCGGGTTCTTGCCGAGGTACTGCTGGTGGTACGGCTCGGCGTAATAGAAGGGCCCGGCCGCAGCGATCTCGGTGGTGATCGATCCGTAACCGCTTGCGGTCAGTCGTTCCTGGAACAGGTCCCTCGACGCCGCCGCTGCCGCAGCCTGGGCCGCCGACAGCGTGTAGATCGCGCTGCGGTACTGCGTTCCCACGTCGTTGCCCTGGCGCATGCCTTGCGTGGGGTCGTGGTTCTCCCAGAACACCCGGAGCAACTGCTCGTAGGTGACCACTGCCGGATCGAACGCCACCAGCACCACTTCGGTATGGCCGGTGAGGCCCGAGCATGTCTCTTCGTAGGTCGGGTTCGGTGTGTAACCACCGGCGTATCCGACGGCCGTGCTGTACACACCGTCGACCTGCCAGAACTTGCGCTCGGCCCCCCAGAAACACCCCATGGCAAACAGTGCAGTCTCTGTTCCCTCGGGCCACGGACCCACCAACGGGTTGCCGTTCACGAAGTGCGCAGGCGGCACCGGCATCGTGCGATCGGTGCGACCGGGCAGTGCATCGGCGGGATCGATCATCGTGATGAGTTTCTTGGCGAACATCGACCGACGGACCTCCGTGTTCGGGCTTGGCATCTACCGACTCGACGGAGCAGGAATGACGGCTCCGACCGCCTCAGCCTAGGTCAGTTACGCAGCAGACCTCCCGGTGCGACATGCTGCAGGGGTGCAGGTGGGGGAAACGCCGACAGGTCAGTCGGGTGCTGTGTCCGAAGCGGAGGACACCCATATCCCGCGCCGCGCGTGGTACGCCCTGCTGCTGACGTCGTTCGGACAGTTCTTCGTCATCTTCGACTCCACGGTGTTGAACGTGGCGTTCCCGTCGATCGAGGCCTCGTTCCCGTCGGCATCGCGCACCACACTTGCGTGGGCACTCACGAGTTATGCCATCGGTACCGCATCGCTGCTCCTGCTCGCGGGGCGCCTCGCCGATCTGTTCGGACGCAAGCGCGTGTTCCTCACGGGCATCATGGCCTTCGCTGTCGGAAGCCTTGCAGCCGGTCTCGCGCCGAACGTCGGACTGCTCATTGCGGCGAGATCCGTGCAGTCGATCGGCGGTGCGCTGATGATCCCCACCTCCATCGCGCTGGCACTGCCCGAATTCCCACCGGCGCGCCGCAGCCTTGCCGTGGGCGTGTGGGGTTCGATCGCTGCACTCGCCGGCGGTCTCGGGCCACCGGCAGGTGCCGGCGTGATCGAACTCGGCGGATGGCGCTGGATCTTCTTCATCAACATCCCAGTGGTCATCATCGTGGTGACGCTCGGACGCAAGGTGCTGCGCGAGTCGAAGGGGCAGAGCACCGGTACCCGGATCGACCTGGTGTCGATACCACTCGGCACGATCTCGCTCGCCGCCATCACCCTCGGCGTCCTCGAGGGCAAGACCTGGGGGTGGACGAGTCCGGCCATACTCGCGTGTTTCGTAGGCGGCCTTGCACTGCTGGCGGTGGTGGCGGTGCGGTCGCGGGTACACCCCGAACCGCTGCTCGATCTCTCGCTCTTCGGCGGACGACGATTCACGAGTGCATCGGTGTGCACGATGCTGTTCAACATGCCGGTGTCCGGCTTCTGGTTCTCCGCGCCGCTCTTCATGCAGACCGTGTGGGAGTGGTCGGTCCTGAAGAGCGGAGTGGCCATCATGCCCACGCCGGTCATCATCTTCTTTGCGGCGACATTCGCCGGCCGCGTGTCGGACCGCGGGTGGATGAAGCGCATCATCTCGGGCGGGATGTTCGTGGTGGCACTCTCGATCTTCGGCATGTTCGCGTTCCTCGACGCGGAGCCGAACTACTGGGTGGGCTACTTCCCCTTCGCCGTGCTCTACGGCCTCTCGCTGGGTGTTTCCTGGTCGACCCTCACCGGCGCATCGCTCGTCGGGGTGGACGCCCAGAAGTTCGGTGTGGCCAACGGCACCAACCTCACATTTCGATCGATCGGCGGTGCGATGGGTGTTGCCATGGTGATCGCCGTCTCCGGTGCAGCAGGCAAGGCGGGATCGTTCACCGCATTTCGCCACGTGTACTTCGCACTTGCGCTGAGCTTCGCCATCACGTTCGTGATCTGGATGTTCACCTATCCGCGAGACGCGCGGACCGAGGCAACCGTTCGCTCGTCATGACCAAATCGAGCGAGCTGCGCATCGACGATCTCGTCGCGGCAGACCTTCCCGAAGCACTGGTGCTGAACAATGCCGCCGTGCCTGCGCTCAGTGAACTCGATACCCAGGGTCTGGCCGATCTGGTTGCGCAGCGTCAGCATGCGCTGGCTGTACGGAATGGCGCCCGACTGGTGGGCTTCTGTCTCACCTTCGGTGCCGGCGTGAACTACGCGAGTCCCAACTACCGGTGGTTCAGCGACCGATTCCACTCGTTCAGCTACCTCGATCGCATCGTGATCGAGCCATCGCTTCGCAGCAGAGGCGCCGGAACCGCTCTGTACGCGGAACTCGAACGGAGGATCGGCGGCGACCTGCGCTGGTTGCTGTGCGAAGTCAACGTTCGACCGTTGAACGCGGGTTCGCTGCGGTTTCATCAGCGGATCGGGTTCGTGGAAGTGGGTCAGCAGAACACCGGCGCCGGAGCGAAACGCGTGAGCCTGCTCGCCAAGCCACTCGTCCGACGGTGAAACACAGGCGGTCTACGCGCGCCGGTCACGGAGGAACTGGAACCGCGTGCGCACATCGGCCACATGAGCGGCGTCGACCTCGGCAATCAGCAGTGCTTCCTCGCGCGCACCCGTGACCACCAGTTCGCCGAGCGGATCCACGATCCGACTGTCGCCGGAATACACCAGTCCGCCACCCTCACCGACGCGATTGCACCCGATCACGTATGCCTGGTTCTCGATGGCGCGCGCCTGCAGCAACGTCATCCAGTGCAACCGGCGTGACTCGGGCCAGTTGGCCACCACCACATAGGCGTCGGTGTCGTTCGCCATCTTCCAGAACTCGTCGGCAAAGCGCAGGTCGTAGCAGACGAACAGCGCAAGTCGCACACCCTCGACCGTGACGCGCACGAACTCAGTGCCGGCATTGAAGTGTTCGTGCTCGCCGGAGAACGTAAAGGGATGGATCTTGCGATACCGATGCAACTCGCCATCGGGTCCGGCAAGCACCAATGTGTTGTACGGCCGGCCGCCCGGTGACCCCGACGGAACCTCGGGGCAGGATCCGCACACCCAGATCCCCTTGGCCGAGGCTTGCTCACGCAGGAACGTGGACGACGGACCATCTTCGGGTTCGGCAATGCGATCGCCCCGTCCGAAACCCGTCGAGAAAGTCTCGGTGAGCACGGCGAGACGAGCACCTGCACCTGCAGCCGCAGTGATCTGCGGACCCAGGTGCCGGAAGTTGGCCTCGCGGTCCTCCCACACGATGTCGTGCTGAATGATGGCGACCTTCATCGCCCGAGTCCTTTCAGACGCGCAACTGCGTCGTCGATCACTTCGTGGCGCTTGCAGAACGCAAAGCGCACCAGGTGACGACCTTCGGCTTTGTTGTCGTAGAACACCACGTTCGGAATCCCCACCACACCGCACAGTTCGGGCAGTTGGCGACAGAACGCCATGCCGTCACCGTCGGGGCGCAACGGTCGGATGTCGACGGTGACGAAGTACGTGCCCGACGGTCGGTAGACCTCGAAACCTGCCTCGGTGAGCCCCGCGCAGATCCGATCGCGCTTGGTCTGCAGATCGCTCGCCAGTTCCTCGTAGTACGCGTCTGGCAGACCGAGACCCACGGCGATACCGGCCTGGAAGGGTCCGCCCGACACATAGGTGAGGAACTGCTTGGCAGTGCGCGCCGCGGTAACGAGCGCGGCGGGTCCGCAGATCCACCCGATCTTCCACCCCGTGGTGTTGAACGTCTTGCCGCCACTGGACAGCACCAGCGTGCGCTCACGCATGCCGGGCAGCGTGGCGATCGAGACATGCTCGAGACCGTCGAACACCAGATGCTCGTACACCTCGTCGGCAACCACTACGAGATCGTGCTCGTTCGCCAGCCGTGCAATCCCCTCGAGTTCGGCGCGGGTGAGCACCTTGCCCGTCGGATTGTGCGGTGTGTTGATGAGCATGAGCCGCGTCTTGGGCGTGATGGCACGACGGAGCGCATCGAGGTCGAGTTCGTAGAGCGGCGGCCGCAGGGTGACGAACTTCGGCACTGCGCCGGCCATGGCGATGGTGGCCTGATAACTGTCGTACGTCGGCTCGAGCACCACCACCTCGTCGCCGGTGTCGCACAGCGCAATCATGCATGCAGCAATGGCTTCGGTACACCCGGCCGTCACGAGCACCTCGGAGTCCGGGTCGTAGTCGAGACCCCAGAAGCGACGCTGATGATGTGCGATTGCCTGACGCAGCACCGGGATACCCGGACCAGGCGGATACTGGTTCAGTCCGCCGTCGATCGCCGACTTGGCGGCATCGAGCACCTCACGGGGTCCATCGGTGTCGGGAAAGCCCTGGCCGAGGTTCACCGAGCCAGTCGAGATGGCAAGCGCCGACATCTCGGCAAAGATCGTGGTTCCGAAACCCTGCAACTTCGCGGTCAGGTACGGGACGCGCTGGGAACTCATCGGGCAGAAGCGTACGCCTCCGGTAGCGTCGCGGGGGTGCCCGGTGTGCTGCGCAAACTCGTCTGGAACTCGCTGACGGAGGCCGACCGGCGGTCGCTCATCAACCGCGGCCTCGACGACATCATCCCCGAGGGCCTGCGCGAGTCAATCGTGACGCTCATCGACGACGTACGCGTACGGGGCGATGCCGCCGTGTGCGACGCACTGGCACGTTTCGACCGGATCGAGGTGCGCCCCGACCGGCTCCGTGCCAGCGATGCCGAGTTCGCCGCGGCCTCGGGACAACTGGCACCCTCGGTGCTCGCCGCCATCGACGACATGATCGAACACCTCCACCGGTTCAACAGCGAGCTGCGCAAGCGCTCCGAGAACTGGGGGTTCGAGACCGAGCCGGGCCTCTGGGTAGGCGAGAAGATCACGCCGATCTCGTCGGCCGGGCTGTTCTGCCCGAGTGGCAAGGCCAGTTATCCCAGCGTCATCGCTCAACTCGGAACGCCCGCCGTGGTGGCCGGTGTTCCCGAGATCGCAGTGGTGGTACCTCCGGCGCCGGGAACCGACGGCGCCATCGACCCCGCCGTGCTGGTGGTGTGCGAGCGACTCGGCATCCGCAATGTGTTCCGGGTCAACGGACCGGCCGGCATTGCGGCACTCGGCTTCGGGACCGAGACGATCCCCAAGGTGCGCAAGATCGTCGGACCGGGTTCACCCGCGGTCACGTGCGCCCAGGTGGAGATGCAGCGACACGGAGTGGTGACCATGATGGTGCTCGGGCCCACCGAGAGTCTCGTGATCGCCGACCACACTGCTGATCCGGTACGCCTCGCTGCAGACCTGCTCATCGAGGCCGAGCACGGCACGGACTCCTGCACCGTGCTCATCACCACCTCGGCCGCACTCGTGGAGGCGACCGATGCCGAACTCGAGCGTCAGATCGCCGGTCTGCCTGCGGCACGAGCGGAGGCTGCGCGCGCGTCGCTGGGCGTCAACGGCGGCTGCGTGCTCGTCGATTCGTTGGGCATCGCAGCATCGGTGGCCAACCAGTTCGCGTCCGAGCACCTCCAATTGGCCGTAGACCCGGCGGTGGAGGACGAGGTTCTGGATCTCATCGTGAATGCCGGCGAAATCCTCGTGGGCCAGCACACGCCGTTCTCTGCGGCGAACTTCGTGATCGGTTGCCCGGCTTCGTTGCCCACGAGCGGATTCGCTCATGTGAGCAGCGGCATCACCGTGGAGACGTTCCTCAAGCGCACCGCCGTGGCGAAGGCCGATCTGCGCGCAGCCCGACGCATGGCACCCAGCGTCATTGCGCTGGCGGAACACGAAGGCTTCCCGGCCCACGCCGCTGCCCTTCGCCTGCGCCAAGAAGGCTGACAGCCACTCGTGGGTTGATGCCTCAGGTGTTGAGGAAGTTCAACTTCGCACCCGGCACCGGCCAGTCGCACGACCACAACTCGCCGCACGCCGAGACCGTCACGTATGCAGTTCGCAGGTCCGGGCCGCCGAAACAGATATTGGTGACCAGTGGGTCGAACTTGGGTGGCGCAACCTGTCGGAGAATCTGACCCTTCGGCGAGAGCACGGTGATGCAGCCCTTGACGAGTGTGGCCAGGCAGAGATTCCCGTCGCTGTCCACCGCCATCGAGTCGATCAACTCGTAACCGGGCAGCGAACCGATCAGCGTGCCTCCACTCGGTGCGGCGAACATGGCATCGCTCGGCTTGATCACACCGGGTGATGCAATCTCCCAGCCCCACACGCGGCCGGTGAGTGTTTCGCACACATAGAGCCACTTGCCGTCCGGCGAGAGTCCGCAACCGTTCGGGTGGTCGAGCGGTGCCACCACCTGTACGAGCGGTGACCCATCGGTGCGTCCGTAGTAGACGGCTCCGCGGTCCACGGTGTGATCATGCCCCTTGCCGAGGTCGGTGAAGTAGAAGCCACCGTGCGCATCGAACACGATGTCGTTCGGGCCGCGCAGCCCACGGCCGTTGTACGCGGTGTACACGTCGGACACGGTGCCGGTGTTGAGATCCACCGACTGGATGCGTCCACCGATGTAGTCGGGCGGCTCGTTGCCGGGGAACAGTTGGCCGTCGACCTCGGTCCAGATGAATCCGCCGTTGTTGCACACATAGACCTTGCCGTCCGGACCCATTGCTGCGCCGTTCGGGCCGCCCTTGGTATCGCCCACCACCGTCTTGGTTCCATCGGGAGACACGCGGGTAAGCGTGCCGCGCTCGATCTCCACCACGAGAACATCGCCGTTCGCCAACGCAATCGGACCCTCGGGGAACCGAAGGCCCGTGGTCACCAATTTCCAATCGCTCATGGTTGCTCCCCTCGACAACTGGGGAGCCCCCGCTCCCACACCGTGCCTGTTCAGTGTTGCACGCGTTGCCCGGCGGGGGTCAACCCGCTGCAGCGCCAGCAGCTGTGACGGATTCCACATGGTGTGTATACCATGTTTCTGAAAGCATGTCTTGTATGACATCTGTTTCGCAGGATGAGCATGAAGTCCCGCCGTGGACATTCCTCACCAATCACACCCATGTCCTCATCTGCATTGCTCAGCAGCCGGATATCCGCCTGAGCGAGGTGGCGAGGCTGGTGGGTATCGGCGAGCGTGCGGTGCACCGCATCGTGCACGACCTCATCGATGCCGGCTACGTGAGCGTCACCAAGGAGGGCCGCAACAACGTGTACGACATCGATCTCGATCGGCCGTTGCGCCACCCACTCGAGTCGAGCCACCACATCCGGGCCGTAGTGAGCCCGCTCGTGCGGAAGCGGCGGGGCTGATCGATGTTCGCCTCCGCACTGGTCGACAACCTGCTCACCGCCCCCGTCATCGCGTTCGTGCTTGCGGTGGTGGCAACTCTGGCCCGATTCGAGATCCGTCTCCCCGAATCGCTCTACCCGATCCTCTCCACGTTCTTGTTGCTCGCCATCGGCATGAAGGGTGGCAAGTCGCTCGCCTCATCGGATGTGGCCGACCTGTGGAAGCCACTCATCGCGGCACTCATCCTCGGTGTGGTGACACCGCTGATCGCCTTCCTGGCGATGCGATTCGCCGGACGCATCGATCGCACGAACTCCGCTGCGCTCGCTGCCCACTACGGCTCGGTCTCGGCAGTGACCTTCACGGTCGTGCTGGCCTCGCTCGATTCGCGCAAGATCCCCTTCGAGGGCTTCGTGGCCGGTCTGCTCGCCGTGCTCGAGGTGATCGGCATCATCGTGGGCCTCGCCCTCGCCAAGAGTTCCTCGGGTGATGCGGGATGGCGCCACGCGCTCGGTGAAGTGGTGCGCGGTCGCAGCATCGCTTTGCTGATGCTCGGCCTCGTAGTGGGAGTGGTGGTGGGCCCGGACCGTATGAAGCCCACCGATCCGCTCTTCGTCGGACTGTTCACCGGCGCCCTCACACTGTTTCTCATCGAGATGGGCGTCATTGCGGCTGAGCGCCTCAGGGACATCCGCCAGACCGGTCTGCGTCTCGTGGTGCTCGGTATTGCGATTCCCATGGTGAACGGTGTGCTCGGGGCGCTTGCGGGAAGTGTTGCCGGGCTCTCCACGGGCGGCACCGCCATCATGGCGACACTCGCAGCAAGCGCTTCCTACATCGCTGCACCGGCTGCGGTGCGTATCGCACTGCCCGAGGCGAGCCCGGGCATGTACGTCACTGCCTCACTCGGCATTACGTTCCCGTTCAACCTCACCATCGGCATTCCGCTCTACATCGAGATCGCCAAGGCGTTCACCTGAGGACAGGAAGACTTCTATGCAGCTCACAGAACGACAACTCATCACCATCGTCGCCGAGGCGGTTGTGGAGAACAAACTCATCGACGACGTCAAGGCGTGCGGCGCGCGCGGCTACTCGCTCAACCATGTGCGCGGTGAGGGTGCCACCGGCAATCGATCGCTGGACCTCAACGGACCCAGCATCCGTCTCGAGACCGTGGTCACCGACCAGGTGGCCGATGCGATCATGCAGATGCTGGCCGACCAGTACTTCGACCGCTTCGCCGTGGTGGCATGGACCACTCCGGTTCGGGTGGCCCGCCCCGGGCGCTTCTGACCGCACAGGCACCGCTGCACAGGGCCTACCGTGGGGGCGTGAGCAGTGCACAGCCGCAACTCAACGAACTGGCCTTCTACGGACTTCCCGGTGCGCCGAAGTCACCACGTGACCTGATTGCAGAGTGTCGGGCCGGTGAGGCGCTCGGCTTCGGATCGGTGTTCCTGTCCGAACGCTTCAACATCAAGGAGATCTGCACGATCTCGGGTGTTGCGGGTGCCGTCACCGAATCGCTCGGCATCGCCACAGGCGCGACGAACCAGAACACTCGTCACCCGGGGGTGACGGCCAGTTACGCCACCACCATGCACCGTCTCACCGACGGTCGATTCGCACTCGGGTTGGGTCGAGGCATCGACAGAATGTTCACCGCATTCGGCCTGCCGAAGATCACCACCGCCCAAATGGAGGACTTCGTCGGTCTGATGCGTCGCCTGTGGAACGGCGAGATGGTGGTGGGGCACTCCGGTCCGGCCGGCGACTACCCACTGCTGGTGCTCGATCCAGAGTTCCGTGAGCCGATCCCGCTGATGCTCACCGCCTTCGGACCCGAGTCGCTGGCGCTTGCCGGTCGCTGTTTCGACGGGGTGATCCTGCACACGTTCTTCACCGACGAGACACTCCAACGATGTGTTCGAACGGTGAAGACCGCCGCAGAACGCGCCGGACGTGATCCGGACCGCGTGCGGGTGTGGAGTTGCTTCGCCACCATCGGCGACTGGATCCCCGATGATGTCCGCCTCAAGAAGACAGTGGGGCGTCTCGCCACGTACCTCCAGGCGTACGGCGACTTGATGGTGCGTACGAACGACTGGGATCCCGCCGTGCTGGCGCGCTTGCGTGCCGACCCGTTCGTGGCGGGCTTCCGTGGCGCGCTCGATCAGAAGGCCACCACCGCAGAACTCGAACATGTCGCCACCTTGATCCCCGATGAGTGGCTGGCCCCGGCGGCGAACGGCACGGCCGAGCAGTGCGCGCAGGCCGTGTTGCGTCAACTGGATCTCGGTGCCGACGGGGTGATCCTGCACGGCGCCTCACCCGACGAACTTGCTCCGGTGCTGCCGGCATATCGGGCCATCCGACCGTCGGGGCGCTTCGACCACCTCAGGCCGAACCCTGCGGCCTGATCGACCTCCACGCCATGTTGATACCCCGGTAGGTATAGTTCCCGTGTCCAATGCGGGCGACACGAGGAGATTCGGATGCAACTCGAGGAATCCACCGAGCAGGAACTGCACAAGCGACTGCGTCGTATCGAGGGACAGATCCGTGGCATCCAGCAGATGCTCGCCGACGGTCGCGAATGCCGCGAGATCGTGGCCCAGGTGTCGGCTGCCGGAAAGGCACTGAACCAAGTGGGGTTCAAACTCCTCGTCACCGGCATGTCGCACTGCTTGGCGGACCCCAAGGCCGCGGCTGAGAACGGGTTCGACATCGCCGAGGTGGAGCAACTCTTCCTCAAACTCGCCTGACCCGGCGTGCGAGGCTGAGGTTCGCCATGGCTCACCTCACCCCCATTCGAGTTCGCTTCCGGGAATTGGATCCGTACGCACACGTGAACCACTCGGTGTATGTCACGTGGTTCGAGATCGGGCGAACCGAAGCGCTGAGGGACCACGGGATCCTGCTCGCCGGTCCGCACGCCGCAGGCTTCCAGTTCATCGTGAGCGAACTCGACATCCGGTTCCGTCGAGCGGCACTCGCCGACGATCTCGTACATGTCGAATCGGCCATCACCGAACTGGGCGGTGCGTCGTGTCGCTGGCGTCAACGTGTGCTGCGCGACGGCGAGGCGCTCGCCGAGGGCAACGTACGGATCGGTCTGGTGGGATCCAACGGCACCGTTGCGCGCATGCCAGCCGAGATGCGATCCCAACTCGAACCACTGCTGAGCCCGTAGCAGGGGTTGCGCCGGGCGGAATCGTCAGGCGTTGATGATCTTTGCGGCAGCCTGCACACCTGCGGATTCGCACACCGCAGCAGGCTGATTCCCTGTCATGCCGCAGATCGCCGCGGTAATCCCGTTGGCCGCGCCGAGGATCGACCGTCCCACGGCAGAGTCCACGTCACCCAGGGCGCGGGCAACCTCGAGCGCGGTGAGGCCCTTCAGCACACCGGGGTCATACGTGGCGCCCGAGATCAAGTACTTGCCGCCGAAGGAGAGGAACGGGATGCCACTGGCTCCCGTCTCCTGCACCACGGCCGTCTGTGCATCGGTGAGTTCCTGCAGTGGCTTGTATCCACCCGAACCGTTCGGCTCGTTGGTGGCGGTCTCCACCGGGGTGAACGCGAGGTATTCGCTCGTGTAGGTGGATCCATAGAACGTGAACGTCGGCGTGTTCGGATACACGTCGTTGCTGGCCGAACGGCTCACACCCAGGTTCTCGAACGTGCCGAACCTCGACAGCGCAATCACCATCGACCACCGCTCCGCTGCACAGAAGGGGCAGTACTCGGCGCCCACATAGAGCAACTCGGGAAGCCCGTCTTTGGTGATGGGCGTGCCCGGATACTTTGCGGGCCCGTTGGTGGCATCACCGTTGCCCACCGTGTCGAGTGCAGCTGCCTGAACCGACGTGGCCAGACGCACGACCTGCTCGGTATCGCTCGGGGCCAACGTGGTGGCAGGAGCGGACTCCTCATCGTTGCTCCCCAGCACCAGTGCCAGCACGAGCGCGATGACAACAACGCCAACCACGGCTGCACCGATGATGATTCGAACGCGACGTTGGTCGCGTTGCTTGTCGAGTGCGGTTGCCCGCTGACGATTGCCGCGTGTGGACGACGTCTTGTTGTTCATGAGGGATCCTTCTCCTCGATCTGGGAAGTCTGTTGCGCAGAGAACACGAGCATCACGATCACGAAGCTGAGCGCAATGAGATTCATGAGTGGCAGCGACACGAATCCGAACTCCCACACGTACCGATTCGTGCACGGGTTCGCGATGTCGCAGAACGTCTTTTGCTCCGGGAACGCCTGGAGCTGTGTGTGATACACCGCGATGATGACGCCGACCAACGCCGGCGGTCCGGCGTACCACCAGACCTTGCGGTCACGACGGAGCGCGGCCACGAGCAGGATGACTGCGAGCGGGAAGGTGCAGATGCGTTGGTACCAGCACAGTTCGCACGGCTTGAAGTGCGCGATGAGCGAGTAGTAGAGGCTGCCGAGCGTGGTGACGAACGCAACCACCCAGGCGAGCCACAACGACATGTCGCCCAGTGCACGGCGCAGACCGTGGAACACCGAGTTGCCGGCGGTGACTCGGTCGCCGACGAGGATCATCACGCCGGCAACCGTGGCCGCCGCGCACGCGAGGGCCAGGAGCGCGAAGAAGGTGGTGAGCGTTTCGGTACTCATGCGGGGTTCCTGCTTACCAAGCCATGACAGGCAACATCAGGGCCATTCGGACCTTGGTGTCGTGCGGCAGATCGGATCGTGACACAGCGCGCGGGATGGGGGCGGGCCGGGGTGTGCAGTGACGCCTTCAGTCGCTCGACGGGAGCGGCTTTGCGTCCTTGAGGCTCATCGGCGTGTCGCCGATGCTCAGGGACCCGGCCCCTGCCTTGGTGATGAGCAGTTCGAGGCCGAGTGTCTCGTCGGCGTAGCGCTTCCCCATGGCCGAGCCCGTGCTGTGATTGGGATCGAGTGCGGCCCGGTCACCAGCGCTGCCCTGTGCCACCAGCGGATGTCCGCCACAGCGCAGGTCCACATCATCCTTGGGCGCTCGCACCACGATCACCTGGGTATCGCATGCGCTGCTCTGCAAGCGGGAGCCGGCCTTCAGTTGCATCATCACTCCTTGCGACGTCACCTCGGACGCTGTGCTGGATATTCCACCAGATCGGAGCCCCCCAACACGGGCCACCCCGGCACCGGCCCGCCCACTGGGCGGCACCGGCGGTTTCACGCGACGATGGCCCCATGACAGGACCCCTCGACGGATACCGCGTAGTCGACCTCTCGCAGGTCGTCTCCGGACCACTTGCCACCATGCTCCTCGCCGATCAGGGCGCCGATGTGGTGAAGATCGAGCCCGCAACAGGCGGCGAGATGACCCGGGTGACCGGCGTACCGATCGGCGGGGGCGGGGTCACCCCCTTCTTTGCCAACCACAACCGCGGCAAGCGCTCGGTGGCGGTGGACCTCAGCACCACCGAGGGGCTCGAACTCGTCTTGCGCCTGTGTGACCAGGCAGATGTCTTTGTGCAGAACTTCCGGCCGGGGGTGTGCGACCGCCTCGGTCTCGGCGCCGAAGCACTGCTCGCCCGCAACCCGAACCTCGTGTACGTCAACATCAGCGGCTACGGAAAGTCGGGGCCGTACAGCGACCGACGCGTGTACGACCCGGTGATCCAGGGCCTCACGGGACACGTTGCCGTGCAGTTGAACCCCGAGATTCCCTTCAGCGACGTCCACCGCACGATCGTGGCCGACAAGTCCACCGCCTACACGGTGGCGCAGGCGATCACCGCAGCACTCCTCGCCCGCGAACGTGGTCGGGCCAAGGGGCAGGTGATCGATGTTGCGATGATCGACGCTGCGCTCGCGTTCTTCTGGTCCGACGGCATGATGGACCGCACGTTCCTCGATGATCCCCTCATGGCGAGGCGCGGCACACTCGGCCAAGCCATGCGCGTGACGCGTTGCGGAACGGGAGAGCTCATCTACTTCGTCGCATCGGACAAGGAACGCCACGGGCTCTACCGTGCGCTGAACCGTCCCGAGTGGTGCGAGCACCCGCAATGGGGAACCCTTGCTGCGCTCACCCAGCCCGGCAACTTCCAGGCGCTCGGCGTAGCGCTCGAGGAGGAGTTCCAGAAATGGGATGCCGCTGCGCTGCTCGAGCGTCTGTTGGCCGAAGACGTTCCGTGTGGTCCGGTGCACGATCTCGAGTCGCTGCTCGATGATCCCCAACTGCGCCACAACAACACGATCTGGGAGTGGACCCACCCCACCGCGGGCCGGGTGCGTCAGGCGCGGCCCGCACCGCACTTCCAGCACACGACGCTCGAACCGCAGGCGTCGGCCCCCCGACTCGGCGAACACTCCGACGAGGTTGCCACCGAGCTCGGGTACACCGCCGATCAGATCGCTGCGCTGCGTGCAAAGGGAGTACTCGCGTGAATCGCGAACCGCATCCCGAAGCGGTGGTGGAACCCGATCTGCGCATCGTCGATCCGCACCACCACCTCTGGGACTACCGGCCCGAGCGCACCGTGGCGCCGCAGTACCTGTTGGAGGAGTTGCGCAACGACACCGGGAGCGGACACTTCATCGACAAGACCGTGTTCGTGGAGTGCGGACACGCGTATCGCACCGATGCACCCGAGGGGTTCGCAGAGGTGGGCGAGACCGAGGCAATTGCCGCCGAGTGCGAGCGGAGTCGGAGCGGTCCGGGTGCGCGCATCGCGGGCATCGTCGGTTCCTGCGATCTGCGCCTCGTCGACCGACTGGGAGCCATCCTCGATGCGCACGAGGCCGCCGGGCGTGGACTCTTTCGCGGTATTCGTCACCGACTGGCCTTCGACCCCACCGGCTCGGCACGTTCGAGCAAGGTGGAACCCAACACCGAAGGCCTCATGAAGGCCGACGACTTCCGGGCCGGGGTCACGATGCTCGGCAACCGGGGATACACCTTCGATGCCTGGCTCTACCACGTCCAACTTCCCGAGTTGATCGACCTCGCCGTTGCGGTGCCGGGTACCACGATCGTGCTCGATCACATCGGCGCCCCGCTGGGCGTTGGTTCGTACGCCAACCGTCGAGCCGAGATCCATGCATGGTGGTCCGACCAGATCACCGCGCTCGCAGCATGTCCGAATGTCGTCGTCAAACTCGGTGGCGTTGGCATGAGTCCCTACGGCAGCGGCTGGGCCGAACGCGGCAGCGTGGCCACGTCCGACGAGATCATCGCTGCGTGGGGGGAGCCCATTCGCCACATCATCGAGCGGTTCGGGGCCAACCGTTGCATGTTCGAGTCCAATTTCCCCGTGGACAAGGTGTCGTTCTCGTACCGGACGATGTGGAACGCGTACAAGCGGATGACGAGCGATCTCCCCAGCGCCGATCGGGCCCAACTCTTCGCCGGGACAGCCGAACGCGTCTATCGCGTCTGACGGTAACGCCTCCGGGGTGGTCAGCGACATGCCCGGCGCGCTAGAAAAGGTGGCGTTCGCACGCGACTGGGGGGTCGGTCATGGAACTCGACGAAGTCAATTTCTTCAAGCCCGAAGTGAACAAGTGCCCGTACGACGCGTACGGGGTCCTGCGCGAGGAAGCCCCGGTGTGGCAGGACCCGCTCACGGGCTTCTTCGTGGTCACGCGGTACGACGACGTGCGCGCCATCATCTTCGACACCGAGAACTTCGTGAACGGTGCCCGTTCGCGCGGCAGGGTTGCCACCCCGGCGATGGCCGAGCGCCAGAAGAAGATCGCCGAGCTGTACGAGACCAAGGGTTGGACGCCTGCCCCCACGCTCGCGGGTCGTGACGACCCGAATCACAAGCAGATGCGCGCGCTGTTCGATCACGCATTCCGACCCTCGAAGATCAAGATGATGGACGAGTTCGTGGAGAGCCTCGCTCACCGCCTCATCGACGATTTCATCGCAGCCGGTACATGCGACTGGGTCAAGCAGTTCGCCGTCCCGCTCCCGCTCATCGTCATCGGCAAGCAGATGGGCGCCAAGGAAGAGGACATCTGGAAGATCAAGGCATGGACCGACGCGTGGGTGCAGCGGCTCGGGATGATGCAGACCGACGAGGAAGCCATCTGGTCCACCGAGATGGAGATCGAGGCACAGCACTATTTCCAGCCGATCTTCGAGCGTCTCCGCAAGGAGCCCGACGACACCCTGCTCTCCGATCTGGTGAACACCGTGATCCCCGAGTGGGGGCGCACGCTCAACGACAACGAGTTGCACGCCGAGATGATGGCCGACACCTTCGTCGGCGGCTCCGAGACGTCCACGAACGCGTTGTCCGCCGGCGTGAAGCTGCTCATCGAGCGACCCGAAGTCTGGTCAGCGCTCAAGAGCGATCCCGAGAAGTACCTCCCGCAACTCGTCGAGGAGGTTCTGCGCCTCGAGGGTCCGGTGCAGGGGTTGTTCCGCACGGCCGCCAACGATGTGGAACTGCACGGCGTGAAGATTCCCGCAGGCTCCACCATCAACATCCGCTACGCATCGGCCAACCGTGACGAGCGGCATTTCGAGTGCCCGGCCGATCTCGATCTCGACCGCTCGAACACCAAGACACACCTTGCCTTCGGCGCAGGCACGCACTTCTGTCTCGGCGCACCGTTGGCCCGCCGCGAGCTCTTCCTCGGCTTCAAGGCACTCGTGGAGCGCGTCGACCGCATGTGGTTCCTCGAGCATGCAGACGGAACGCCGCTCAACAACTTCGACATCGCACCGAACTTTGCGCTGCGCGCGCTGAAAGAGCTGCACATCGGGTTCGTACCGGCGAGCTGATATGACCGGATCCGGCGACCGCGAACCCGAAGCGTGGAGCGTGGTCGCACAGAACCTGCCCGAACACGCTCGCAATGCGATCCACACCGATGCCGGCGCCCGTGCCGCTGGCTTTCCCGGGGCACTCGTTGCCGGAGTAACGACCTACGCGTACCTCACGCACCCGCTCCTGGGTGCGTGGGGACTCGACTGGCTCGCCGGTGGCGGGTGCGAGATGCGCTTCCGCTCACCGGTGTTCGCCGGCGACGTGGTCCGTTGCACACCAGTGCCGGCGGGTGACGACGAAGTCGCCATCGAGGCACGAGTGGGTGACGACGACCGCGCACGTGCCGTGGTACGAGCCTGGCGTAATGACCACCGCCCCGCTCCCCACCGCAACGGCGAACCGCTGCCCGACTACCACGTGGTTCTCGACGGCGACTACGGACCCGACTACGGCGTGCGCGCCGGCGACGATCTCGATGTGTGCCCGCTTGCCGGTGTGGTGCATCCGGCCGTCTGGCCTGCGCTCGCGAACAACATCTTCCACCAGCACCTCGTTCGTGGGCCGTGGATACACACGCGCAGCATCGTGTCGCACCGCGCACTCGCACGTGCAGGGGCCGATGTCACCGTCCAGAGCACAGTGGTAGATCGTTTCTCTCGATCCGGCGAGCGAGCGATCGTCGACATGACGGTGCACGCCGACGGGCTGCTCGTGGCACACATCGAGCACGAGGCAATCGTGTCGCTCGGCTGAAGGCCGTTGCGCTGCTAGGCCAAGAGGGAGGACAGCGCATGGTTGTGCGCACCCAGTGCGGGGGCACGACCCATCGGTACCCGCGCTCTCGGACGCTGCACCGGTTCGTCGAGTGATGTGGGCTGCCCCGCCGACGCGCCGTACGAGACGGCGATTGCGGCGGCCCCGGCGAGCGACAGATCCACGAGCCACTTCCCACCAAACGCAAGTCGATCCAACACGGCCACTGCGCCAAGCAGTCCGGCGATGGGATCCGCCGCAGCGTCAGCCGCGAACACCGGACCCTCATCGTCGACTGCCACCAGGTCTGCTGACACTGCTGCGTCGTCGCCGAATCCGACTCGCATCGGCTGATGTCGTCCGTGCCCGGTGATGGAGAGCCACACCCGGGCCGGAGCACGCTCCGCATCTATACCCAGTTGCGCGAGCGCACGCGGCCGTGATCCCTCGATCACCACATCGGCGCGTGCACACACCGCTGCAAGCGTGCGACGCCCTGATGCGTCGGTGAGGTCCAGGGCGATGGATTCCTTGCCCGCGTGCAGGAGGTCGAAGAAGGCGCCC
>JAFMJD010000232.1 GCA_017853685.1 Actinomycetota bacterium
ACCACCGAGATGTTCCGCCAGGTGAAGGCGATCCCCGACTCATCGGAGGAGTACCGTGCCGCCATCATCGACTGGGCGCGCAACGGAGCCTCCAGCCGATTCGCACTGAGCCCCGACGAGGTGGTGCGTCGCTCACAACCACGCGCCGACAACGACGCGCGCGCGGCGGCGTGTTTCGAGCTCGGTCAACATCTGCTGCTCACCGCGGGTCACGATGCGGCCGTGCCGTGGTGGCGCGAGGCACACCGGTTGTTCCCGGACAACTGGACATACAAGCGTCAGGCATGGACCCTCGTCACCACTGCTCCCGATGCCGAGGCCAACGACTTGCAGCAAGGCCCCAACGACGTCTACGAGGGCAATTGGCTCGACGACGTGGTGGCGAGCGGCGGCGGCGCCAAGTACTACATCCCACCCTCGCTCTAGTGGCGGGTGCAGGCGCAACCGGCCAACTGGCCGCTGGTTCGCGCCGCCGCAAAGTTGGCTAGCGTCGGGGCCGATGGATCACGTTCGCTGGCACTCGCACCCGAGGCTGCACCGACCCACGTTGGTGGCCGCTTTCACGGGCTGGAACGATGCGTCCGATGCAGCATCCACCGCAGTACGCACGATGATCGAGGCGTGGGATGCGCGTCCGTTGGCAACCGTGGATCCCGAGGAGTTCACCGATTTCGCCACGACCCGACCCCACGTTCGTCTCACGGGTGGCACCACTCGAGAGATCGTGTGGCCCACGGTCTCGGCGTGGCACGCATCGCTTCCCGGGGGCGACGTCATTTTCGTCCTCGGTCCCGAGCCGAGCCTGCGTTGGCGCACCTTCACCGAGGAACTCGTGGAGTTCGCCACCGAGATGGGAGTGGGCATGGTGCTCACACTCGGCGCACTGCTCGCCGACGTGTCGCACAACCGCCCGGTGAGCCTGATCGGCACCGCCACGGATCAAGACCTCATCGATCGCTACGACCTGCGCCGTTCGCGCTACGAGGGCCCCACCGGCATCGTCGGGGTGTTGCAGCACGCCTACACCGGAGCCGGCCTGCCCACCATGTCGCTGTGGGCCGCGGTACCGGCCTATGCATCGCAGCTGCCCTCGCCCAAGGCCGCAGTGGCACTCATCGAACGAGCCTGTGACGTGATCGGTACGCCCGTCCCCGAGGGAGTGCTCGAGGACGAGGTGGCCGAGTACTCGGACCGGGTCGAACGACTTGTCGAACAGGACAGCGATCTCATCGGTTACGTGCGTCGCCTCGAGGCTCGCACAGACAGCGACGACGACGAGTTCGAGTACGACGATGACGACGACATCGAGGCGAGCGACGACGACACCGCCGTAGGTGGCGAATCCCCGATCGATGCCGAGGAGAGCGACCTCCTCATCGAAGAGGTCGAGCAATTCCTCCGGGATCAGGGCACGAACTGACCTGCGACGCCGTCGGTAGGATTTCCCCATGCCCGGCGCAGGCGAGCACCATCCCGCATTCGAGGAGTACTGCGAGTGCATCTTCGAACTGCGTGAGGACGACCTCGATGTGATTCAGGCACGCATCGCCGAACGTCTGCAGGTCTCGCGGCCCGCAGTGTCGGAGATGATCCGCCGCCTCGAGACCGAGAAACTCATCGAGCACAAGAACGGCCGCATCCACCTCACGCCGCAGGGCGTGGCACTCGCCGAACGTGTGGTTCGCCGACATCGCTTGGCCGAGCGTTTCCTCACCGACGTGCTCGGACTGTCGTGGGCCGACGCGCACCACGAAGCGGGCCGCTGGGAGCACGTGATGAGCGAACGAGTGGAGGTCGCCATGAATCATCTGCTCGGCGAGCCCACCACCTGCCCGCATGGCAACCCGATTCCGGGTTCGAGTTACGAAGCACCCGATTCGGTGCGCCTCGCAGATCTCTCGGTCGGCACTCGTTTCACGGTGGCCCGCATTCCCGAGGAACTCGAGTTCACACCCGGACTGCTCGAGTTCCTCGAGGAGTCACAGATCCTCCCCGGCAACAACGGCTATGTCCGCGCTACGGCGCCCGACGGCACGATGACCGTGGAGATCGACGGCAGCAGGGTGGGCGTGGGCGCTTTCGCCAGCACACGCATCCTGGTGACCGCATGATGCGACCACTGCGCGGCAGCGTGGTGTTCGCAGCGTGCGCCGTGATGATCGTGTCTGCGTGCGGCACCACCACGGTGCTCACCACCACCACGGTGGCTCCGCCCACCAGTGTCGATGCCACCACCACGTTGCCTGCAGGAACGCTGGAGGAATTGCTGCCACGCGTGCGGGACATCGCGTTCTCGTTGAGCACCGCCATCATCGACGGCAACGGCTCGGAGCGTTTCGACGAGATCGACACACTCTGGCGGGCAGCGGCGGCTCAACTCGAACGAACCACATTCCGCGAGTCCACGCAGTACCAGATCGACCTCATGCGTACTGCGGTCGAACGCAAGCGGCCGGCAGACGCCGACAAGGCGTCGCTGCAGGTGAAAGCGCTCATCGAGAACTTTCTCGCCTCGGACTCCTGACC
>JAFMJD010000095.1 GCA_017853685.1 Actinomycetota bacterium
GCATCCCGGCCATCTGGTCGATCAATGTGGCGGCGACGGCGCAGTGCTGTTGGTGCTCAGACATCGGGGCTCCCTTTCGCGAACGGCGTCATTCTGTCAGCCACCGGGAACTACCGTCGGCGTCGTGGTTGCGACGATGGTGCCCGCTGCATCGCTGCTCACGGCTGCGCGTGACACCGGTTCGATCCGACCCGACGGACGCCTCTCGCCTGCACTGCGCGAGCAGATGCGTCGCATCCCTGATGCGCGCAACGCATGCTCGGTGCTCTCGGTGCTCGTGCAGACCGGCGCAGTGCTCTGGGCCGCCGCATGGTGCACCGCATGGTCGTGGTGGCCAGCCGCGTGGGTGGTGTCGGCAATACTCATCGGGCGCGCCCACGCCCAGTTCGCATCGCTCATGCACGAGGCCGCACACCGACTGTTGTTCTCGAACCGCCACGCCAACGATCTGGTGGGACGCTGGATGCTCGGATTCCCGGTGTGGACGTCCACCGACGCATATCGGCGCGTTCACATGGCACATCATCGCCAGGAGTTCGGACCCGACGAACCCGATCTTGCGCTGTACCGCGGCTACCCGATCGGAATCGCATCGTTCCGCCGCAAGTTGTGGCGCGATGCACGCGGGAGTACCGGCCTGCGGCTCCTCCGTGCACAACTACGTGCGGGTTGGCGCTCACCGGACCCGCGTGTGCGCACGACGGTCTGGAAGATCGTGCTCGTACAAGTGCTCATTGCAGCGTCGATGACCATATTCGGTCATCCGCTCATGTATCCCGTGCTGTGGCTCGTCCCGTACCTCACGGTGTGGCGGGTCATCAACCGACTCCGCTCGATCGCCGAACACGGCGGGATGCGTGCATCTGCTGACCGACGCGAGACCACTCACTCGGTACGCCAGCGACCGCTCGCCCGCTTTGTGCTCGTGCCGTTCAACATCGGATTGCACCTCGCCCATCACGTGGACAGCGGCATCCCGTTCCGCCACCTCCCCCGTTACCACCGCATGCTGATGGAGTCCGGGTACGTGGCCGAGGGCCTCGAGTATCCGTCGTACCGAGCGATCTGGCGGGCACTGCGCAGCGGCCCTGCAACGCTGTGACCAGAGTTCGCACTGCCCTGAGCAGAGTTTGCACTACGCAGATAGTGGAAATCCCCGCCCGGAATTAGACTCCGACGGGTGACCGGTTCCCCGAATGCCGCCGACCTGCTGCGCATCGAGGCCCTTCGTGCCCGCCCCACCGCCGAGGAGGGCGCCGCACCCGGGCCCGACATCTTGAACGGCCTCGACCTCGTGGTCCGTGCCGGCGAGGTGCACGCCATCATGGGACCCAACGGGTCCGGCAAGTCCACCTTGGCCAACACCCTGCTCGGCAACCCCTCCTATGAGGTCACCGGCGGACACATCGTGTTCCAGGGCGACGATGTCACCGACTGGCCCACCGACGTGCGCGCGAAGTCGGGCATGTTCCTTGCGTTCCAGTACCCCCAGGAGATCCAGGGTGTCTCGGTCATCCAGTTCCTGCGTCAGGCACTCTCGGCCCGCAAAGGGATCGACTTGTCGGTGCTCGAACTGCGCCTCGCCACCATGGACTGGATGAAGCGACTCGGCATGGACTCGGCCTTCGTCGATCGATACCTCAACGAGGGATTCTCCGGCGGCGAGAAGAAGCGCAACGAGATCATGCAGATGGCGATTCTCGAACCCGAACTTGCCATCCTGGATGAGACCGATTCGGGCCTCGACATCGACGCGCTGCGCATCGTCGCCACGGGAATTCGAGAGATCCGCAAGGATCGCCCCACACTCGGCATCGTGCTCATCACGCACTATCAGCGTTTGCTCGACGAGCTGCAGCCCGACTTCGTGCACATCCTGGTGGGCGGACGCATCGTCGCGTCGGGCGGCATGGAACTCGCCGAGCGACTCGAGCGTGACGGCTACGACGCGTTCCGGCCGGCGAACTGAGGCGGTCGTAGTCATGTCGTTCGACGTCTCGGCGATCAAGGCGGACTTTCCCATCTTCGACCGCACGATCGACGGCAAGCGCATCGTGTACCTCGACTCGGCGAACTCCACGCAGAAGCCTCGCCACGTCATCGATGCCATGACTCGCTTCATGAGCGAGGCCTACGCACCCGTGAACCGCAGCGCATACCGACTCGCTGCCGAGTCGAACGACGCCTACGAGGGTGCCCGCAACGCTGTTGCACAGTTCATCAACGCACCGCGTGCGCACGAGGTGATCTTCACCAAGAACGCCACCGAGGCGCTCAACATGGTGGCGCACTCGTGGGGTCGGGCGAACATGCAGCGTGGTGATGCGGTGGTGCTCACCCACATGGAGCACCATGCCAACATCGTTCCCTGGCAGATGTTGCGTGACGAACGGGGCATCGAGATCCGATGGATCCCGCTCACCGACGACGGACAGTTGGACCTCACGGACCTGAGCGCAATCCTCGACGGCGCCAAGGCACTGTCGTTCACGGCCATGTCCAATGTGCTCGGCACCATCACGCCGGTACGCCGACTCACCGACGCCGCGCACGCAGCAGGCGCCATCGCCATCGTCGATGGCTGCCAGTACGTGCCGCATCACGCCACCGATGTGCAGGCACTCGGTGCCGACTTCCTCGCCTTTTCGTCGCACAAACTGTGCGGCCCGACCGGTGTGGGCGTGCTCTGGGGACGCGAGGACCTCCTCGAGTCCATGCCCCCCTTCCTGGGCGGCGGCAACATGATCAGCGATGTTCGCCTCGACGGATTCACCACAGCCGAGCTCCCGGCCAAGTTTGAGGCAGGCACTCCGCCCATCATCGAAGTGGTGGGCCTCGGCGCAGCCATCGAATACCTGAGCCGCATCGGCATGGCGGCGGTGCGTGCGCACGAGATGTCGCTCACCACCTATGCACTCGACACCCTCCATGCCCGATTCGGCGACGAGATCCGTATCCACGGACCCTCGAATGTGGAGGTGCGCGGGGCCACGCTGTCGTTCGACTTCCGGGGTATCCACCCCCACGACGTGAGTCAGGTGCTGGACCAGTCGAATGTGTGCGTACGCGCCGGGCACCACTGCGCCAAGCCACTCATGCGTCTGCTCGGCACCGCAGCCACTACCCGAGCGAGTTTCTATATCTACAACGACGAGCGCGATGCCGATGCGCTCGCCGATGCGCTGGACTCGGCCAGCGACATCTTCGCCTTCTGAGCGGGCGGGTCTGGCAGAATGCAGCACAGCCCCGTGCGTTCGGACGTCATGAGGACCTGATCAGGAGGATCACGCCGTGCCCGGACTCGAAGACCTCTACCGCGAGATCATCCTCGATCACTATCGCTCGCCGCGCAACCGCGGCACCCTCGACACCCCGCCGGCCGTGATGGCCCAAGGGCACAATCCGTTGTGCGGCGACGAGATCCAGGTGTACCTGCTGGTCGACGGCGACACCGTGGCCGATGTGAAGGTGTCCGGCCAGGGTTGCTCCATCAGCCAGTCGTCGGCGTCGATGATGACCCAGGCGATCCGAGGCAAGTCGGTGGCCGACGCGCACCGCATCCTCGATGCGTTCCGTCGCATGATGGGGCTCGAGGTGGCCGACGCACCCGCAGGCGAGGAACCCGCCAAGTTGGGCGACCTCGAGGCGCTCCAGGGCGTGGTCAAGTTTCCCGTGCGCATCAAGTGCGCAACGCTTGCGTGGAGCACGTTGTCGCAAGCGATGGAGAACGCCGGCGCCTGAGTCCGGCGCCTTCTGCGTCAGCGCGTGGATTCCTCCACACGCACTTGATATTCCACACGCGCCGGTTCGTCGGGGTTGTCCAGCGAGCGCGTGGTGGTGACCCACGCCGTATAGCCCGCCAGCGTGGGGGACGATCCCGCGGCGAAGTAGTCGTTGCTGGCGATATCGCCCGGGGTCGGCGAGCTGCCGTACTGCAGGTCGCCCGAACTCCAATCCTTCGAGAAGTAGTCGATGAGCGATGGATACCGATCCGAAGGTGCCGTCGCCCTCGACGTGATCCAGATGCCCCGGGTGGAGAGGTTGACGAGATCGGCTTCGAGCTCGGCGAAGGTCGCACCGTCGGGCAACGGCGGGAACTGCTCCACCCAAGCGGTGAGGAACCCGGGCAGACCGAGGTCGGCGAGCGACGACACGGTTCGGCTCGCATTCACCACGAGCCGCTGCTTCCCGGTGGGACCATCGATGTCGGTCTCCGGACCGATCGAGAAGCTGAGCGTCTGCCAACCGGCGGCCAGACCCTCGTCGGTCGTCGGGTAGTTGAGCGTCACGAACTCACCGTCGTCGAGGTCCGAGACCACGCGCACCCCGGCAACAAAGCGCGGATCGGCGAAGCCGGAGACCACTGCAGCCTCGATCTCTGCAGCGGTTGCCGTCGCTGTCGCGAAGCGAACGTCCCAGCGCACCTCGATGGCACCGTCGGCGTCGAGCGAGGCACGCAGATACGCGCCCGACAGCGCGGCGTCGGCGGGGATGGGGGGCGCGACGGGGAGCGCGAACCAGCGCTGCGCGATGCCGACTCCGTCACCCGTTCCCTCCATGGCGCCGAGCACTTCCGTGAGTGCTGTGGCAGCGTCTTCACGCCATGGCGTTGCCGGAACGGTGGTGGATGCCGTGCTGGGTACAGCGGAGTCCACCGGAACACTGACCGACGACGTGTCGCTGCCGGGAGTCGTGTCGCTCACATCGCTACTCGATGTCGGGAGTTCGGTGTCTGCGTCTTTGGCGGAGTCCCCGCCCGATGAACAACCCAACAACACTCCGGCGGCCACCGCCGGGACGACGAGCGAACGCACTACGGGCAACAGTCGTGACATGTGACCCACGGTAGTGTCGGTGACGTTTGAAGCAAGCGATCGACCGCTAGCATCACCCACCAAGAAGGGGAGTATTCCTCCGCATTGCAGTCGTCATCACGGTGTGGCAACACACCCGGTTGCAGTGGGTCCGAATGATCGGGCCGGGAAAGACCTTCGGACATTCAACGTTGTTAACGCTGTTTACCGAAGGAACCCGAGTGACCCTCTTGTCCGAACACCTGCCCTCCGATGATGCCTCCGACCGCTCCGGGTCGTCTCCTGCGCCGGCGATCGTGAGCACCGAAGCCCTCGCCGGCAAGTTGATGGGCCTGACTCCCGCCGAGGCCGAACAGCGCCTCGCAACGCACGGACCCAACGAACTCACCGCCGATGCCGGGATCCCATGGTGGAAGCGTCTGCTCGCCGGGTTCACCGACCGACTGATCCTGATGCTGATGGCTGCCGCAGTGGTGGCCCTCGTGGTGTCTCGTGAGCTGAAGACGCCGCTCGTGGTGCTCTCGGTGGTGATCCTCAACGTCGTGATCGGCTTCGTCCAGGAGCAGCGCGCCGAGAAGTCGGTGGAAGCACTGCGACGGTCGATGACCTCGCGTGCGCGGGTGCGCCGCGGTGGCGAGTTGATGTACGTGGACTCGGTTGCCCTCGTGCCCGGCGACATCGTGCTGCTCGAAGCGGGCGATCGAGTGCCTGCCGACGGCGTGCTGCTCACGGCTACCAACCTGGAATCCACCGAGGCGGCGCTCACCGGCGAGAGCCAGCCATCGGTGAAGGTCGCTGGTGGCCCCACCGGCGAGCACGTACCCGTGGGTGACCGCAGCGGCATGGTGTTCATGAACAGCGCCATCACCCGTGGACGTGCCGAGTTCGAGGTGACCTCGACCGGCATGCACACCCAGATCGGGCGCCTTGCCACCCTCTTGCGCGAGACCGAGGCCGGCATCACACCGCTGCAGCGTCAGTTGCAGGGCCTCGCCCACAGCGTCGCCAAGTTGGCCCTCGGCATCGTGGCCGTGGTGTTCATCATCGGACTGGTGCGCGGCGACTCGTTCAGTCAGGTGGCGCTCACCTCGGTTGCGCTCGCCGTCGCTGCGATCCCCGAAGGACTCCCTGCTGTCACGGTGGTGACCCTGGCAGTCGGCGTGGCCAAGATGGCTCGACGCAATGCGATCGTGAAGCGACTTGCCTCGGTGGAAACACTGGGTTGCGCCACGGTGATCTGCAGCGACAAGACGGGCACGCTCACGCTCAACGAGATGACGGCGGTAGAGCTGATCACCCAGCTCGAGGTGCACGAGGTGACCGGCGGCGGGTACGCACCCAACGGCACCATCCGACGCCGGGGCGACGACGACCCGGTCGGTCTCGACACCGCACTGGTGTCGATGGCGCTGTGCAACGACGCCGAGATCCGTCCGGGAACCGACGGCGAATGGCAGTTGGTGGGTGATCCCACCGAGGGCGCTCTGGTGGTGCTTGCTGCCAAGGACGGCATCGACACCGCTGCACTGCGCACACACCACCCCCGTATCGCCGAGGTTCCCTTCGACTCGACCAACAAGTTCATGGCCACCGTGCACGAACTCACCAGCACCGCCGGCGAGCCCGTGGTGCGCGTGATCGTGAAAGGCGCACCCGATGTACTGCTCGGCCATTCGGCCCGGGTGATCGATCGTGCCGGCGTGGCTGCAGCCCTGGATCAGTACCGCTCCGAGATCGAGGCGCACAATCACCGCCTCGGCGGTTCGGGCTACCGAGTACTGGCTATTGCACACCGCGAGATGGCGCCAGACGCTTGGGCCGAGTTCACCGCAAGCGGTGGCGACCCGATCGACCTGGTGTCGGACCTCACGTTGCTCGCGCTCGTGGGCATCGTGGATCCTGCTCGACCCGAGGCCCGGGCCGCCATCGGCGAGGCACACGGCGCAGGGATCGACGTGAAGATGATCACCGGCGACCACGTCTCCACCGCCACCGCGATCGGTGCGCAGTTGGGCCTCCGAGGTGAAGCGGTGTCGGGTGCCGAACTCGAAGCGATGAGCGACGAGGAACTCGACGCCCGTATCGAAGCGGTGTCGGTATTCGCACGAGTCTCGCCCGAGCACAAACTGCGCCTCGTGAAGGCACTGCAGAAGCGCGGCCACGTGGTGGCCATGACCGGCGACGGCGTGAACGACGCGCCAGCCCTCAAGCAGGCCGATCTCGGCATCGCCATGGGCATCACCGGAACCGACGTGAGCAAGGAAGCCGCCACGATGGTGCTGGCCGACGACAACTTCGCCACCATCGTCGATGCCGTGGGGCGCGGCCGAGGCATCTACGCCAACATCGTCAAGTTCGTGCGCTTCCAGTTGAGCACCACGCTCGGGTTCGCCACGCTCTTCCTCCTCGCATCGATCTTCGGCATCGCGAGCGGCAAGCCCTTCACGGCCATCGCGATCCTGTGGGTGAACCTCATCATGGACGGCCCGCCGGCCATGGCGCTCGGCCTCGATCCGGTGGATCACGACGCGATGGCGCAGCGCCCTCGGCCAGCCGACGAAAAGATCCTCACGCGTCGCCGCTGGAGCGCAGTGGGTCTGTCGTCGTTGGTGATGGCCCTCGGAACCCTGGCCGTGCTGCAGTGGGGCCCGGGCGAGGCGCTCGCCGCAGGCGAGGCCAGCGTGGCCGGCACCATGGCGTTCAACACGTTCGTGCTGTTCCAGTTCTTCAACATCTTGAACGCACGGCACGACACGCGCAGCGTGTTCCACCGATCCACCTTCACGAACCACTGGCTGTGGGTCTCGCTGGTGCTGGTGCTGGGGCTGCAGGTGGCGGTCACCCACCTCGGTCCGGTGCAGAGCCTGTTCGACACCACGTCGATCTCGGCCTCCGAGTGGCTCATCTGTGTGGCCGTGGCCAGCAGCATCCTCGTGGTGGATGAAGTGCGCAAGTTGATTGCTCGGCTGCGTATTGCTGCAGGCACACGATGAGCCCAGCAGTGCACGCACGCCTCGTGATGACTTCGCTCGCTTCGGCCTACTCCCCTACCCCCACCACACTCAGTACGTATCTAACTCCCCATCCCCATCCCCAACCCTGCATCGACCAGAAAGGAATCTGAACGTGTTCAAGAACACCGCGAAGACCGCCGTGTTGCTGGCGGCCCTCGGAGGACTCATCGTCGGCGTGGCCGGTCTCCTCGGAGGCGGCAGCTCGGGCGCACTCACCATCGGACTCGCCATCGCCTTCGTCATGGTGGGCGGCTCGTACTGGTTCAGCGACAAGCTCGCGCTCAGCGCATCTCGCGCCAAGGTCATCGAGCGCTCCGACAATCCCGAGTTCTACGACATGGTGGCGACGCTTGCCCAGCGGGCGAACTTGCCCATGCCCCGCGTGGCGATCTCGCCGAGCGATCAGCCCAATGCGTTTGCCACCGGCCGCAATCCCTCGCACGCCGTGGTGTGCGCCACGACGGGACTACTGCAGTCGATGCCCCGCCACGAGGTGGAGGCAGTGATGGCGCACGAACTCATGCACGTACGTCACCGGGACATCCTCATCGGTTCGGTGGCCGCGGCGATCGCAACGGCCATCAGTTACATCGCACAGATGGCGATGTTCGCCAGCATGTTCGGCGGAGGCCGTGACGACGAGGACCGGCCCAATCCGCTCGCCATGCTGCTCATGTCGCTGCTGGCGCCGATCGCTGCATCGCTCATCCAGATGGCGGTGAGCCGCTCACGCGAGTTCGAGGCGGACCGCGGCGCAGCCGAACTCCTCGGAAACGGCGAAGCACTCGCATCTGCTCTCGAGCGCATCGAGGTGCTGGCTGCACGTCGCCCCATGGCGGTGGCACCGGCACAGGCGTATGCCTACATCCACAATCCGCTCGCCGAGTTCCGCCAGGGACGCAACGCCAGCATGGCCCGTCTGTTCAGCAGCCACCCGGCCACCGAGGAGCGCATCGCCCGCCTGCGGTCCATGCGTTTCGAGCAGGTCTGATCGGCGACCGTGGTGACCACCGTTCGGCTCGTGCTGGCTGCGGGATCGATCGTTGCGGGCCTGGCACTCAGCGGTTGCTCGGACTCAACGGCAGATGCCACTGCGGATCCGATCGACATCGCCATCGTGGGCGACTCGTTCACCTCGGGCACACCACTGGGCGGTGAGGACGACGCCAACTGGACTCAGGTACTCGACACGTTGCTCGACTCCACCGAGGTGCCCCACACCGTGTCGGTGGAATCGGGCAATGGGTCCGGTTACTCCTCGCCCGGCGTGCGGGGACTCACCTTTGCCCAGATGGCAGACACCGTGATCGAGTCGGAAACCGATCTGGTGATCGTGTTCGGCAGCGTGAACGATGCGGGCGAGCCCGAGGAGTCGTACGCGGCCGATGTGGCAGCCACGCTTGCCGGCATCCGTGAGCGAGTTCCGTCTGCCACCCTGCTCGTGGTGGGACCCGCCTGGGTGGACGCACGCATTCCGCCCGAGGTGGAACGACTCGAAGAGGTTCTGCGCGTGGAGTCACTGCGAGCCGAAGCCGACTTCGTGAATCCGCTCGAGAAGCGGTGGTTCTTCGATCCGAATCGTTCGAACGTGGTGGGACTCATCAGCACCGACGGCTTGCATCCCACCGATGCAGGGCACCGCTATCTCGCCGAACGCATGGTCGAACTCGTGAATCTCGAACTGCGAAAACGTGCGGCCGACGCCGCCCCCTGACAACAACACAGCATTGATCCCCCACTCACACTGCGAGGTTTTCTGTCATGAACTGCCCGACCTGTACCGATGAACGACTCGTGATGACCGAACGTTCCGGCATCGAGATCGACTACTGCCCCCGGTGCCGCGGGGTGTGGCTCGATCGTGGCGAGCTGGACAAGCTCATCGAACGCGCCGCTCCCGCCATGGCGCCGGCGAGTGTGGCGCCAGTTCCCGTTGCGGCTCAGCCCACTGCTCCGCTGCCTGCGCCCGCCCCGGCGCCGATGCAGCAGGTTCCCGATGCCGGATACCGCCGCAAGCGTGACGACGACTGGGACGACGACGATGACGACGACTGGAAGCGCTCCGGCAAGGGCTACAAGAAGAAGAGCAAGACCAAGAGTCTGCTCGGCGAGATCTTCGACTTCTGAGCGGGTGCTCGATCAGAAGTAGATGATCTGCTCGGCGCGCGCCTCGGCTGCGTCGAGGTCATCGGTGTAGGCACCGGTGGAGAGGTACTTCCACCCGCCGTCGCACACGATGAACACCACGGTGCCCTCGTCGATCTCGCCTGCGATCTTCACGGCACCTGCGAGCGCAGCGCCCGTGGAGATCCCGGCGAAGATGCTGCATTCCTTCACGAGGCGCCGGGTCCACTCGATGGATTCACGGGGGCGCACGACGCGCTTGCGATCCAGCAGGTCGTACCCGTTCCAGTGCTCGAACACCGGCGGGATGTACCCGTCTTCCATGTTGCGCAGACCTTCCACGCGCTCACCGAGCGGAGGCTCTACGGCGACCACCTTGATGGCTGGGTTCTGCTCCTTCAGGTACTTGCCCGCCCCCATCAGCGTGCCGCTCGTGCCGAGTCCGGCTACGAAGTGCGTGATCTCGGGACAGTCACGCATGATCTCGGGACCGGTGCCCTCGTAGTGCGCCCGCGGGTTTGCGTCATTGGCGTACTGGTACGGCATGAACCAGTCAGGGTGTTCGGCGTGCAGATCGAGCGCACGGCGCACTGCGCCGTTGGATCCTTCCTCGCCCGGGGTGAGGATCAGTTCTGCACCGAAGATCTCCAGCATCTGGCGTCGCTCCACCGACACCGAGGTGGGCATCAGGATCTTGATGGGGTACCCCTTCACCTGGGCAATGGCAGCAAGCGCAATACCGGTGTTGCCCGACGACGGCTCCATAATCTGCTGGCCCGGGCGGAGCAGTCCGTCTTTCTCGGCCGACTCGATCATCGTCTTGGCGATGCGGTCCTTCACCGACCCGAACGGGTTCTGGTTCTCCAACTTGGCGATGAGGCGCACACGCGGGTTGGGCGACAGCACGCTGACGTCCACCATCGGGGTGTTGCCGATCATGTCGAGCACGTTCTCGAACACCATCGCTGCGTTCCCCTTTCCCGGGTGTGTACCGACTGCGCCGGTGATCGACTGCTGGCCCATTCCGGATCAGCGTGTGCTGGGTCTCGACGCAGTGCGGATTCAATTCCGACCAACTGCGTCAGGAATGCTATCGGTTCACCCGACGGCCAGTTCCACCTCGGTGATGGCCGTGGCCGGGTCCGCACCCACGATTCGGTAGCCGCGGATCTCGGGCTCGCTGCGCTTGAGGCTCACGATGACGTAGCACCAGGCCGGATCGGGGGCCTGGGCCACATCGGTGGGGCTCGGGTACGGCTCGGTATGGGTGTGGGAGTGCACACATCCGAGGATTTCCCATCCCCGGTCCTCTGCATCGAGTTCGGCACGCAGGT
>JAFMJD010000233.1 GCA_017853685.1 Actinomycetota bacterium
CGCGTGTCGGCCTCGGCAAGGTGAGCTTCACGCACATCATCGCCTACGCCATCGTGCGCGCCATCGCCGACGGTGTGCCGAACATGAACAACGGCTACAGCGAGTCCTCCGACGGCAAGCCGCTCCTCGTACGCCGCCCGTCGATCAACATGGGTCTCGCGGTCGATGTGGACAAAGGCGACGGATCGCGCACGCTCGTGGTGCCGGTGCTGCGCGATGCACAGACACTCGGTTTCGCCGAGTTCCTCGACCAGTACGACGCGCTCATCCGCAAGGTGAAAACCAACAAGTTGGCCGTTGCCGACTTCCTCGGCGCAACCATCACGCTCACCAACCCCGGCACGATTGGCACGGTGCAGTCCGTGCCGCGGCTCATGCCCGGTCAGGGCGTCATCATCGGTGTGGGCTCCATCGACTACCCGGCCGAGTTCCAGGGCGCCGATGAGTCGGCCCTCGCCGAACTCGCCATCTCCAAAGTGGTGACGGTCACCAGCACCTACGACCACCGCATCATCCAGGGTGCCGAGAGCGGCATGTTCCTGAAGCGCGTGCACGAGAACCTGCTGGGTGAGCACGAGTTCTACGACGGCGTGTTCCGCAGCCTCGGGGTTCCCTACGAGCCGGCACGCTGGGGGAGCGACATCAGCCCGCTCAACCGTGAGGAGTCGCTGCTGCGCAAGCAGATGGCAGTGTCGAACCTCATCCGTTCGCACCGTGTGCGCGGTCACCTCATGGCCGACCTGGACCCGCTGCGCTGGAAGGAACCGCACCTGCTCGAGGAGATGGACCCTGCGCACTACGGCTTGAGCCTGTGGGACCTCGAGCGCGAGTTCCTCACCGGTGGCGTCGCAGGTCGGGATCGCATGAAGCTCGGCGAACTCCTCGACGTACTGCGCGAGACCTACTGCCGCACGATCGGCGTGGAGTACATGCACATCCGCGATCTTGCGGAGCACGAGTGGATCCAGGCCCGCCTCGAGGGCGTGCCCACACAGCTGACGCGTGACGAGAAGCGTTGGCTCGCCGAGCGCCTCACCACTGCCGATGCCTACGAGCGTTTCCTCGCCACCAAGTACGTGGGCACCAAGCGTTTCGGCCTCGAGGGCGCCGAGGCAGCCATCGCGATCCTCGACGGCGTGTTGTCATCGGCCGCCGAGGCCGGCATCGACGGTGCCGTGCTCGGCATGGCTCACCGTGGTCGTCTCAACGTGCTCGCCAACATCGTCGGCAAGAGTTACGACCAGATCTTCAAGGAGTTCGAGGGTCACATCGGCCCGAACACCGTGCAGGGTTCGGGCGACGTGAAGTACCACCTGGGTGCGAGCGGCAAGTACGTGAGCCCCAAGGGCGCAGACATCCGTGTGGAACTCGCGGCGAACCCGAGCCACCTCGAGACCGTGAACCCCATCGTGATGGGCATCGTGCGCGCCCGGCAGGATCAGATCGATCCGCCGCTGTCGTATCCGGTGCTGCCGCTGCTGATCCACGGCGACGCCGCATTCGCCGGACAGGGTCTGGTGGCCGAGTGTCTCGCCATGAGCGACATCGCGGGCTACCGCGTGGGCGGCACGGTGCACCTCATCATCAACAACCAGATCGGTTTCACCACATCGCCCGAGTACTCGCGCTCGTCGCCGTACTGCTCCGATGTGGCCAAGACCGTGCAGGCGCCGATCTTCCATGTGAACGGCGACGATCCCGAGGCCTGCTTGCGGGTGGCGCGTCTGGCTTTCGAGTATCGCCAGAAGTTCCACAAGGACGTCGTGATCGACCTCGTCTGCTACCGCCGTCACGGCCACAACGAAGGCGATGATCCCAGCTACACCCAGCCGCAGATGTACAAGGCCATTGCGCAGCATCGCCCGGTTGCCAAGTTGTACGTGGAAGAACTCATCAGTCGTGGCGACCTCAGCCTCACCGATGCCGAGCAGATGCTCAGCGAGTTCCAGGGTCGCCTGCAGTCGTCGCTCGACGAGACCCGGGCGCACGCCCCGGCTGTGGTGAAGGCTCCCAAGCCACCTGCACCGGTGGGTGTGCTTCCGTGGATCGAGACCGGAGCGCCGCGCTCGGTGCTGGACAGCGTGTTCGATTCGCTCACGGCGTATCCCTCCGACTTCACGGTGCACCCCAAGCTGGCGAAGCAGTTCGAGCAGCGCGCTGCGCAGTACCGCGAGCACGGCACGGTGGACTGGGCGACGGGTGAAGCGCTCGCGTTCGGTTCGCTGCTCATGGAGGGTGTGCCGGTGCGTCTCGCCGGCGAGGACTCACGCCGCGGCACGTTCAGCCACCGTCACGCCACGCTCACCGATTACGACAACGGTCGACGCTGGACGCCGCTCGCGCACATTCCGGGTGCGCCGTCGCGGCTCTGGGTGTACGACTCGTTGCTGTCGGAGTACGCCGCGCTCGGGTACGAGTACGGCTACTCGCAGGGCAACAGCGATGCTCTGGTGCTGTGGGAGGCGCAGTTCGGCGACTTCGTCAACGGCGCGCAGATCATCATCGACCAGTACCTCGTGG
>JAFMJD010000234.1 GCA_017853685.1 Actinomycetota bacterium
GGCGATGAACAATCCCCACGCTGCAGATCTGGTAGCGCGCACGAGGTCATAGACCCACGGCAGGGACGATCGCTGGAAGAGCGTGAACCGCAGGAGGTCGTCGGAAATCGGAAGTGTGGTGTCCAGGTTGGGGTTGAGCATCACCAGCTGTCGGCGCACCTGCTTGCCCTGCTTGGGCAGGTTGAACTCGATCCTCGGATCGTCCGAGTCCATCAACTGCGAGTAGGCAGCGAACACACCGCTGCGAATCTCGGCCTGCACCGCTTCTTGCTTCAGGCGCTCGTCCACGTACTGCTGCACCAGCGATCGCTCGGCCTCGAGGTCCCCGAGCACCACCGCACGTTTCACGATCTCGCGGCCGAGCAGTCGGCTGACATCAGGGTCAGCGAGGATCTTGTCGACCGTCCGCTCTACGGTCGGCCGGTCGAACACTTCTTTGTCCGCAACGGCCACCACCAGGCCCACGACGGCAACGAGCGAGCCAACGATCGCGAACAACACCGAGAGGGCCCGGCGAAACGGCATGGTCAGCCCTTGATCAGCGAGGCGAGGCCCCAGATCGCTACCACGAAGCCGACGGCCGCCATGCCGGCGCTGCGACCGCGGGGTGCGATGCGGGGTTCACCGGTGTCCGGGTCGATGGGTGGGCGCACGATAGCCAGCACGTTGCCGACCCCGAGCGCCCCGCCGATGGCGAGCAGGAGCCATGCAAGGAGATTCTCACCGAGAAACATCGTGGACAATGGTACGGGCCACGGGCCGCCCCAGTGCGAGAATCGGGTGATGAGCGGTGGCACTCGATGATCCGGCGCTGGCGCGTTCACCTTGTGGTGGCCTTTGCCATCGTGGCAACACTGGTGGGTGGCCTGCTCACCCTCACGACGTACCTCGAGCGTGACTACGCAGGGCGCGTCGACGTCACCTCCGGCTCACCCCTGCCGGTTCCGGAGGCCGAGGTTGCCGCTGCGCCGACCCCCGACGACCTGAGCACCATCACCCCTGAGCAGTTCATTGAGCTGGAACGCCTGCGGGAGCTTGGAGCCACCAGCCAGGACACGACGCGCTCGTTCGACGTGTCGGCCGTGGTGAACCCCGATCACTCGGTGACGATCACCGAGGACATCGTGCAGGTGTTCCGAACGGACCGTCATGGCATCGAACGCAGCATTCCGGTGAAGACCAACCTCGGGCTGAACCTCGTGCGCAGTCTCGAGGTGTCAACCTCCGACGGAACACCGGGCGATGTGAGCGTCACGAACATCACCGACGGAGTGCTGGTTCGCATCGGTGATCCCAACATCACCATTACTGGCGCCCATGCGTACCGGTTGCGTTACGTCCTCGAGAACGCCGTGACCACCGAGGAAGGGTTCTCGGTGGTGCGGCTCGATGCCATTTCCGACTGGGATCAGCGCATCGACTCACTCACGTACACGATCACTGGTCCCGGTACTCCCAACGGCGTGCGTTGTTTCCTCGGTGTGTTCGGCAGTGCCGAGTCGTGCGCACGTGCCACCGCATCGGGCGATGGCGGCAGCTTCGCTGCCGGTCGTGCGCTCGAGCCCGGCGAGGGCTTCACTGCCGAGGTCACCTATGCCCTCGGCACGTTTGCCGCGGCACCGACGGTCGGTGATCCGCATGGTTCGCTCGGCGTCCCACTTGGCGTCTGGGCCGGTCTGTACGTGGCGCTCTCTGCGGGTTACCTGATCACTGTGGTGCGGGCACGACGCTCACGCGCCACGGCTGCTGCAGCGGTGTCCACGACGTTCGAGGGTCCAGTCAGCGAACAGCTCACCGAGCGGATGTCGCGTGGTGTGCCCACGAATGATGTGCTTATCACCGACGCGCACGCCGAGGCACCGCTCGAGTTTGTTCCACCACTCGGCCTCGACCCGGCCAGCATGCTGCGGCTCCGCGATGCGAGCACGGTGGACGTGTCAAGGCTGCTCGCCGCCACGCTCGTGGACCTCGCCGCAGATGGCATGGTGATCCTCGAGCGCAAGGACGCGAACACCTGGTTCATCCGCCGGCACGATCGCCAGCCGCGCCCGGTGCGCTCCTACGAAGTGACACTCCTGCAGGCACTGCTTGGCGATGAGCAACAGCGTGAGCTCGGCGAGGCGACCTCGAGTGTGAGCAGCTCACTCGGCGGATTCATGTCCCTGCTCGACGATCACCTCCACGACCTCGGACTCATCTCGCAGAAGCAGTTGCCCTTCAGCGCTACGAAGTCACCCGCTGGTTGTGTCGGTGCGGGTTCTGCCGGGCTGATGATGCTGGTGTTCGGCGGTGTCGGATTTGCGGTGATTCGGTCGATCGTCGGTGCGACAGCGAGCGCTGTCATCGTCGGTATCGGCATCGCGAGTGCGCTGATCGGTGCTGCGCTGACACGTGATGCCGGCCGGCCACGTCTCTACACCCGACGAGGCCTCGGGACGCTGTTCCGTATCGGTGGCTTCCAGCGGTTCTTCCGTGACAGCGAGGCAATCCACGCCCGTGCT
>JAFMJD010000096.1 GCA_017853685.1 Actinomycetota bacterium
TGGCTCAGCCTTTCGTGATCTTGGTGATCTCGACGGTGTGGTAGTGCTGACGGTGCCCGTAGCGGCGACGCTGATTGGTGCGGCGCTTGTAGGTGAACCCGTCGATCTTGGGGCCCTTGGCGGTGCCCACGATCTTGCCCGTGACACGGGCAGATGACAGCTGATGAGGGGTGGCGAGCACGGTGGCGCCGTCGACGACCAGCACGGGCGTGAACGAGACCTCGGTGCCGACCTCGGCATCGAGAAGCTCGAGGTTCACCTGCTGGCCCTCGGCCACTTTTTCCTGCTTGCCCCCGGAGGCGATGACTGCGTACATAGCGACTGTCGAGCCTACCGGGGCGACCGACCGGCCACAATCGGCCCGCTGCCAGCCCGGGATCGACCCACCGATGGGTGACCGAGGGGTGGCCGAGGGGTGGCCGATGGGCTCGGGCCGGGCGCCGGCCGGGTGCGGATCAGTCCAGCAGGCCGGTGTTCACGTCCACCCCGCGGCCCTCGCAGTTCGGGCACTGGGTGGCAAAGGACTGCAGGAGACCTTCGCCGATCCGCTTGCGGGTCATCTCCACCAGACCGAGCTCGGAGATGTCGAACACCTGGCTGCGGGTCTTGTCCCGGGACAACGCACCCCGGAACGCGTCCACCACCTTGCGCCGGTTCTCCTTGATCTCCATGTCGATGAAGTCGATCACGATGATGCCGCCGATGTCCCGCAGGCGCAGTTGTCGGGCGATCTCCTCGGCCGCCTCCAGGTTGTTCTGCAGCACCGTCGCCTCGAGGTTCGACGTACCCACGTTGCGACCGGTGTTCACGTCGATCACGGTGAGCGCCTCGGTGTGCTCGATGATGAGCGATCCGCCAGACGGCAGCCACACCTTCCGGTCCAGCGCCTTGTGGAGTTGCTCGTGCACATGGAACCGCTCGTAGAGGCCGAGACCCTCCGCCTCGGCGTCGTAGAACTCCACTCGGTCCACCAACTCGGGGTTCATCACCTCGACATAGCCGCGCACTTCTTCGTAGAGCGCACGATCGTCGATGACGATCGAGCGATACTCGGCGTTGAACTCCTCACGGATCACGCGCACTGCAAGATCGGGTTCGCGGTACAGCAACTGCGCTCGGTTCGCGCGGCGTGCTGCTTCGGCCCGCTGCTCGATCTCGCGCCATGTCTCGTTGAGTCGCAGCACATCGGCACGCAGTTCCTGCTCGGTTGCGTTCTCGGCGGCGGTGCGCACGATGAGACCGTGATCGGCCTCCTTCACACGATCGAGGATCGACCGCAGGCGCTTGCGCTCGTCATCGGGCAGTCGCTTGGAGATACCGATCGTCTTGGAGTTCGGGATGAGCACCACGAACCGACCCGGGAGCGACACCTCTTGGGTAAGGCGCGCGCCCTTCACGCCGATGGGGTTCTTGGTGACCTGGCACAGGATCAACTGCCGGTTCTTCAACACCTGCTCGATGCGCGGCTTGTCGGCGCTGCGCTCCACGATGTCCTCGGCGTCGTACTGCACATCGCCCGCGTAGAGCACTGCGTTCTTCGGTGTGGCGATGTCGACGAAGCACGCCTCCATACCGGGCAGCACGTTCTGCACCCTGCCGAGATAGATGTTGCTGTGGATCTGGCTCACGTCGTCGGACGGTCGGCTCACGTAGTGCTCGATGAGGTTGCGACCCTCCAGCACCGCCACCTGGGTGAGTCCGTGCCCCACGTGCACACACATCATGTAGCGACCCACCGGGCGGCCCTTGCGCTCACGGCCGCGCCGACGCTCGAGCACCTCGGGATCGATCTCTACCGATGCGGCGCGCTCACCGGTCTGGCGCGGTGAATCACCGGAGCGACTGCGATTGTTGCGCTTGCGCTTGCGCGGGCCCGAGCCTTCACCGCTACGCGCCCCCGGCCCGTTCGACCCGCCCGGTGCATTCGCAGCCGGCGCATTCGCAGCCGCTGCACCCGAGGCCGCTGCACCCTGGCCGCCACTGCGCGGCGGCCGTGAGCCACCCTGACGCCGATCACCACGCTGCTGACCCGAACCCGACGGAGACGGGGGCGGCGGGGGCGCCGACGGCGCCGGACGCGTATCGCCGATCTGTGGGCGACGCACCAGCGCGCTGTTGGCGGCATCGGGCGACGGGCGGCCCTCGGACATGCGCTCGGGGAGTTCGACCTCGCCTGCACGATCGCCTGCACGATCGGGTGACCGATCTACCGTTCGGCCGTTGCCGCTGCGAACCTCGACATCGTCGTCAACGCCGTCATCAACATCGTCGATGTCATCATCGTCATCGGTCGAACCGTGCCCGGATGCGCCCGCGCCACCGGGCTGACCCGCGCCACCGGATCCCGCTGGGCGCTTGCGGCGCTGACCACCTCTCGAACCACGCCGACGCTTCTTCGCTGCCGGCCGTGGGGTGCCCGCTCCGTCGCCGCCAGTGCTCACGCCCTCGCCAGCAGCAGCGGGTGCGTCGGACGACGACGAAGACGCCGACGAAGCGGTCGAGGCCGATGTCGGTGCGGTATCAGTGGCTCCGGTGTCGCCAGACGATGTGGCGGGAGTGTGCACATCGCCAGCGGGCGACATGTCGTTGGGTTGATCCATTTCGATAGTCCCTTCTCATGCGCCCACCAATTCGGTGTGCGCAGCGACGGTGAACTGCGCCGGGAGCAACTCCTGGCGCGCACCATCTCGTTCGATCCATTGCTCGGTGCGCAGCAGGCTCCGCACCGTGTCGGTGACATCACCCGAGTCGGGGAACATCACCGCAACCAATTCCGTCGGGCGCAGGCCCCGACCGACGGTGGCGAGTCGAGCGGTCAGCACCGTTCGCTCACCGGGGCGCAGCGACAGCGACTCGATCGAACCCCGGACGTCATCGGTCCGTCGTTCGCCCTTGCGCTCCCGCTCCAGCAACAAATGGGGTGCCGACATGGCGGCATCGACTGCAGCGGTGGCCGCAGCCACCGTGATGCCGTCGAGTTCGAGTTCCCAATCGCAGGCCACTACGTCCTCTTGCAGCGACACCTGGCCAGGGAACTTCTGGGCGACAGCCATCACGTCGAAACCGACAGGAAGGGCCTCGCTCAATCGACCCGCCAGGCCGTCGAGTTCGACGTCGGTGGCGAATTCGATGTCCACGTACTCGGCCAGTGATCCGGCAGCCATGGGTAGGGCCAAGCCGAAACTGAGTCGTGGACGCGGGGAGAAACCCGTGCTGTAGGCAACCGGCAGGGCGGCCTTGCGCAACGAGCGCTCCCAGATTCGGGTCACGTCGAGGTTGCCCACGAAACGGACCTTTCCGAGTTTGGAATAACGGATGCGAACCTTCACGGTTGCACCCCCACGGCGTCGGTGTCCGCACTGGGACGTCGACCGATCTGCAGACGAACCGGTACCTCGCCACCCGCTGCGAGATTCTGTCCGGTGCCCTGGCTGCCGCCCGCCGGCGGGACCGGCGAGGCCACCACGTGCTCGATGCCGTACCCGGTGCAGACACCACAGTCGTAGCACGGGGTCCATCGGCAGTCCTCCAGACCGCTGCCGGCGAGTGCCGCCTGCCAGTCGTCCCAGAGGAAATCCTTGTGCAGGCCTGCCGAGATGTGATCCCACGGCAGGATCTCGTCACGTGTGCGATGGCGCAGCACGTACCAGTCGAAGCTCAGGCCCTCGGCCGCCATGGCCTGTTCCCAGCGCTCGAGGCGGAAGTGCTCGCCCCACTCCTGGAAGGTGCCGCCCTCTCGCCAGACCCGTTCGATGACCCGACCCACCCGTCGATCGCCGCGCGATGCGAGGCCCTCGGCCAGCGAGGCACGCGGGTCGTGCCATTTCATCTGCACACCCTTGGCCCGGTGCGTGGCATCACGCAGCACACCGATCTTGCGGCGCAGTTCGGCCTCGGTGTTCTGACCGAACCACTGGAACGGGGTGTGCGCCTTGGGGACGAACCCGCCGAGGCTCACCGTGACACTCGCTCGGTTGGTGAACCGGCGACCGATCTCCACGCAGTTGCGCGCCAGATCATGAATGCCGAGCGTGTCCTCATCGGTTTCCGTGGGAAGACCGGTGAGGAAGTACAGCTTCATGCGGGTCCAGCCCTGTCCGAACGCTGACTCCACTGCACCGTAGAGGTCTTCCTCGGTGATCAACTTGTTGATCACCTGACGGATGCGCCACGTACCGCCTTCGGGCGCGAACGTGAGACCGCTGCGACGACCGTGACTCACCTGACCCGCCACGCCCACGGTGAAGGCGTCTACCCGCAACGACGGCAGGCTGATCGACGTGGGCTGACCGCACGACGTCGGATCAGTCACCACTTGGGTGAGCAGTTGCTCGATCCCACTGAAGTCGGCGGTGGAGAGCGACGTCAGCGCTACTTCGTCGTGCCCGGTACGGCGCAGGCCATCGGAGATCATTGTGCGCACCTGCTCGGCGGGCCGCTCGCGCACCGGACGAGTGATCATCCCGGCCTGACAGAAACGGCAACCGCGCGTGCAGCCGCGGAACACCTCCACGCTGAGCCGGTCGTGCACCACTTCGGTGAGCGGGGTGATGAAGCGCTTGGGATACGGCCATGCCGACAGATCGGCGATGGTGCGCTTCTCGACGCGACGCGGCACATCGGCATACTTCGGTGTCACCGAGGTGATCGACGAGCCGTCGTATTCCACGTGGTACATCGACGGCACATACACACCGGGCACCAGCGACAACGCGTGCAGCACGTGCTCGCGTGAACCCTCGGTGCGTCCGCTGCGCTTCCACTCCCCCACCACGGCGCTGATGTCGGCGATGACCTCCTCGCCCTCACCGATGACGAAGAAGTCCACATAGTCCGCCAACGGCTCGGGGTTGAACGCGGCATGGCCACCTGCGCCCACGAGCGGGTGCTCCGGTCGCCGGTGCTCGCTGCGCACGGGCACCCCAGCGAGGTCCACGCAGTTGAGGAGGTTGGTGTACACCAACTCGGCCGAGAGGTTGAACGCAATGATGTCGAAATCGCCCGCAGGCCGGTGCGTATCCACCGAGAACAGCGGAATGCCGTGCTGGCGCATCAGCACCTCGAGATCGGTCCAGGGCGCGTACGAGCGCTCCGCGACGGTGTCGTCGCGTTCGTTCAGGATCTCGTACAGGATTTGCAGCCCTTGGTTGGGCAGACCGACTTCGTAGGTGTCGGGGTACGTGAGCAGCCACGACACGCTTCCGTTGCGGTAAGCGGGCGTGACGGCGCCGTCCTCGCACCCGATGTAGCGGGCCGGTTTCTGCACCTTGCCCAAGAGGGGTTCGAGCCGAGACCACACCGATGCCGACTGTGGCGACCTCATGGTGCCCCGACTCTACCGGCGGGCCCTCGGGCTTCCGGGTATCCGGGTGGCCGGGTGGCCGGGCGGATCAGCGGAAGCGGCGCATGTGCACGTTCTGCACCATGCCCAACATCATGAGGAACGACACGAGCGAACTGCCGCCGTAGGACACCAGTGGCAGGGGGATGCCGGTCACCGGCATGATGCCCAGGCTCATGCCCACGTTCTGGAACACGTGCCAGAGCAACATCGAGAACACACCAGCACAGATGTAGGTGCCGAGCATGTCCTTGGACAGGTGCGCGGTGCGCCAGATACGGGCGAGCACCACGCCGTAGAGACTCAACAGCACCGCCACGCCGAGCATGCCGAACTGTTCGGCCAGTGCGGTCACCGGGAAGTCAGCCCACTGCACGGGGATGGACCGGTTGTTCGTGAGTGGGCCGTCGAGCCACCCCTTGCCGAACAGTCCGCCGTTGCCGAAGGCGCGCTTGGCCTGCTTCACCTGCTGGATGAGGTCCTGCAGTTTTTTGTCGTCGGAGTTCTGGTTCAAGAAGCCCACGAGTCGGCTCACCTGATACTTCTTCACCACTCCGGTGATGACGGCAATGAACACCGTGGACGCCGAGAGCACGGTGATCATCACGATGTGCCGCACGCGGGCACCTGCAACGAGCAGTACTCCCATGGCGAGCGCCACGTACACCGACGCCGAACCGAGATCGGGTTCCACCACCGTGAGGATCATCGGCGCACCCACGAGCATGAGGCCGCCGAGGAACTTCGAGTACGAGACGTTCTCGGTGCGGTCCTCGGACAGGTACGCAGCGAGGAACATCATGGTGGCGAACTTGCCGAACTCCGACGGCTGTACCGAGATGGGGCCCACGTCGAACGCCGACGTTGCACCGCCGGTGGTGCGGCCGAGACCGAGCACCAGCAGCAGACCGAAGATGGTGGCGCCGTACAGGAAACGCGCGCGCTCTTTCCACCACTGGTACTCGAGTGCCATCACCAGAGCCATCGCGAGGCCACCCACGATGACGAAGATCACCTGCCGCTGCGTGTAGAGGAACGGATCGAGCGGACGCTGTCGACTCGGCAGGAACTTGTAGGTGGTGGAGTAGACGATGGGCAACGCGATCGCGATGATGCCGACGACCGCAGCCATCATCACCCAGTCGATGTTGCGCCGGGGGTCGCCAGGCGTTCGGCGCAGCGACCCGAACGTGGGGCCGCGTTGGATGATGCGCTCGGCGATCGACATCTCAGCCCCGGTCCGATGCCGTGACGATGGTGGTGTAGTTGTCGAGGCAGTTCGCGTTCGGCAGTGTCTTCGGCGGAGCCGGCACCACGGCAGCGAGATCGAGCGGATCGGCCTGTCGAACCGGGTCGAGCCGTGGGTACAGCCCCGACACGGCGTAGAACATGCACTTCACTACCGGCGCCGCAGCCACTGCGCCGTAGCCCGAACGCTCGAGGTACGCGCCGATCACGTAGGGAATCTTGGGGTCCTTGCTGAACGCGACGAACACCGACGAGTCGTTCTCCGATCGGTTGCCTGCGCCCTGCGCCGTTCCGGTCTTACCGGCCAACGGCACCCGGTCGAGCGGGAACCTCGTGAACACACGACCTGCGGTGGAGGCGTGACCGTTGAAACTCACGCGCCGCACCACATTCGACAGTCCTTCGATGATCGGATCACGAAGTTCGGGTCGCATGTCGAGGGTCTGCACCACCTTCGGCACACGAGCCAGCACCAATTCGGCCTGCAGCATGTCGGCATAGCCCGGTGTCGCCGAGTCGGGTGTGCCCGGGGCATAGATGGCGTTCAGCACCGATGGCTGCAGTCGGCTCCCGCCGTTCGCAAAAACGGCATACGCGTTCACGAGCTGCATCGGCGAAACAGCGAGCACGCCCTGTCCCACGGCGAGCAGAATGCTCTGACCCGAGGTGAAGGTCTCATCGGGATTGATGACCTTCTTCTTTCGGAGCTCGGCCATTACCTGACGGTCCGGCAGGATGCCCGACCGCTCGTATGGGAGATCGATGCCAGTGCGTTGGCCGAAACCGAACTGTCGCAACTCGTTCTGGAAGATCGGCTGTCCGCCCGTCAGCTCGAGGAACTCGTCGCCGATTTGGTAGAAGAACGTGTCCGAGGAAACCGTGAGCGCCTCGGTTACACCGATCAGGCCGTAGCTCGTCGGCCGTCCGAGCGCTGCGTTCCACGCATTACGGAACACGCACTTCTGACGCAGCTCGCGGGAGCGATCACGCTGGCACGCGATGATCTTGTAGGTGCCGTTGTCCTGCCACTTGAAGTTTGCGCCACCGGGCAGCAAGCCGGCCTGCAGTGCTGCGTAGGCGGTGAACGCCTTGAACGACGAGCCGACGTTGTAACCACCCTGGATCGCGCGGTTCGTGAGCGCCGCTTGGTCGGGCGGGATGTTGGCGGGGAACAACTGCTGGAACTTTCCGGCCGGAACACTGCCGTCGAGCCAGCGATTGTCGAACGTGGGGTACGACGCCATCGCCACGATCGCGCCGGTCTGATAGTTCTGCACCACCACCGAACCCGCAGTGGCGGGGTACTTCTTGCGTCCGAACTGCTTCAGCTCGGCTGCGCTCTGCACCGCATTCACACTTCTGCGGTAGCGGAGCTCGGTCTCGAGTGCCTGTTCGGCGAACTGCTGAATGGCGAGGTCCACCGACAGCTGGACGTCCTGACCATTGGTGGGCGGTACCTCTTCGACGATCCGCAGCACGCGACCGTTGGCGTCCACCTCGTACACGCGCTTGCCCGGGCTGCCGCGCAGCACGTCTTCGTAGGTCTTCTCCACACCGGCCACACCCACGCGCTCGGAGAGCAGGTACCCCTTCTCGGTGTAGACCTTGGTCTCGTTCACCTTCTTGGTGTTCGGATTGTCGGCCGGGATCGAGCCCATGTAGCCGAGCACGTGACTGGCAAGTGGGGCGAACGGATACTGGCGCTTCCAGGTCTCGACCACGTCGATGCCCGGGTACTGCTCGCGCCGCTCGAGCAAGTACAGCGCCTCTTCCTCGGTAACCGAGGTCTTCAGCGGAACCGGTTCCTGCGGCACGTACTTGTTGCTGCAGAAGCGCGCCTCGAGATCATCGGGTGGCGTGTTGAGCGGCCCGGACAGCAGGTTCCAGAAACGGGTGTAGCGACGCTCACGGGATTTGGGGGCATCGGGCGAGCAGTCGGGCGGCACGATCGAGCGATCGAGGGTCACCACCAAGATGCGCGAGTTGTCGGCCATCACCCGACCCTTGATGTCGAAGATGCGTCCCCGGCGCGGCAGCAGTGTGACGGTACGTCGGGCAGAGAACTCCACGCGCTTGCGCAGTGTGGAGGCATCGACCACCTGGAGGAACCACACGCGCACGCCGATGCCGGTGAACATCAGCGCAGCCACGATGCCGAGCGCGGCCAGACGACGGTTGCGTCGATCACCGGCCATGTGTGCACCGCTCCGGGTGGTTCGTCGCCTGCGTCATACGATCACTCGCTTCAGCCCGAGACACCATCGCTGGATGGGCATCGCTATCGGGGCGAAGATCCCGTTCACGATCCCCACGACGAACGCAGTCTGCACGATGGACGACTCGATGGGGGCGCGGGGACCCACGATCTGTTGCACCACTGCAAGCCCGAATACCCCGAGCGCGCTCGCGGCGGCCACGAATCCCGAGGTGAGGTACCACGTGGGCTGGAACGTGAGGCTCTGGGTGTACCCGGCGGCGAATCCCACGAGGCCGTACACCAGGGGCGACATGCCAAAGGGCGTCACGAGTACGAGATCGAACGCAATGCCGAACACGAACCCGGCCAGCGCGCCGCTCTGGCTGCCACCCACCACACCGGTCGCCGCAACGCCCAGCAGCATGAGGTCAACGGTCTCGCCGAACGGCTTCATCTCTGCGCACAGCGTGGTCTGAATCGCGAGGATCACGAGCGCAACGGCCGTGAGGCGCAACCACGATTGGCGCAAGACGTACAACATGTCAGCCGCCCACCTCGGACACCGGCAGGTACAGCAGCACCTCGACAAAGTTCAGGTGCGCGAGATCGGCGTTTGGCTTGACCTCCACGATGGGCGCGTCGCCCTTGCGCAAAATTATGCGGCTCACCCGACCCACGGGAAGGTTCGGTGGCGCGAGGCTGTCGGTACCACCTGCGGTGAGCACCTGATCGTTCACGAGGATGGCCCTGCTGAGCGAATCGTCGTTCAGCAGACCCACCTGCGGGGGATCGCTGCGTCCCCGTCCGCGGATGCTGCCGGTCTCACGGTCGCACCGTGTGCCACTGGTGGAACCCGTGCTGGCGATGGGCACCACCGACTCGGGTGCGGTGAACACCGAGAACACCGTGGTGGTCGTGGTGGATGACGGCGGTGTGGTGGGATCGGTGATGACCACCTCGCCGTTTGCGTTCGTGGGGATCGGAATCGTGGTGGTCGTGGTGGTGGTGGGCGGTGCAATCACACCGGGCACGAATGCTGCACAGGTGACACGCACCGAGATCACGAACTGCGGATCGGTGATGAGTCGCACGATGGCACCATCGGCAAACACCTCGGTGACCTTGCCCACGAGACCCGAACCGTTCACCACCGGCATGCCCACACGAACGCCGCGCCGCGAACCCTGATTGATCTCGACGGTCTGCTGGTCGCCACGGGGTGAACCACCAATGACCTGTGCGGTGACGGTGGAGATGTTGGGGCCGATCGGCAACTGCTGGAGTTTCAGCAGTTCGTTGTGCTCCTGCACGAACGCCTCAGCGGCAGCAGCGTTGCCGGCCTGGCGCGCCAACTGGTCACGCAGTGCGAGGTTCTGTCGCTCGAGATCGTCGTAGTGCGTGATGCCGCGCCACATGTTGCGCACCGGCCGCGTGACCACCTTGGCTGCGCCCCTGAAGGGCCGGAAGACGTACCCGAATCCGGTTCGCAGGTCACCGACAACGGCGTTGCTGGTGTTGTTGAACGTAATCAACAACACGCTCGTGAGCACGAGCAGCACCAACACGCGGCGACGGCTGAATCGCTTCATGCCCGCAGGCCCACCGATTCGAACCCGACTCGCTCACTCATCGCCGCCCACGGCGAACACGCCGCGGAGCGCGTCGATGTTCTCGAGTGCCCGACCGGACCCGAGCACCACCGAGTACAGCGGTTCGTTGGCGATGTTGATGGGCATGCCGGTCTCGCTGGCGAGACGTCGGTCCAGTCCCATCAGCAGCGCGCCACCTCCGGTGACGGTGATGCCCGTGTGCATGACATCGGCGGCCAGTTCGGGCGGTGTCTTGTCGAGCGTGGTCTTCACAGCATCAACAATGGCAGCGACAGGCTCGGCGATGGCTTCACGCACCAACTCCGTGGTGAGTTCCACCGAGCGCGGGAGTCCGGTGATGAGGTCACGCCCGCGTACCTCGGCGGTGAACTCCTCGGCCAGCGGCCACGCCGACCCCATCTGCACCTTGATCTCCTCGGCCGTACGGTCGCCGATGGCGAGCGAGAACTCCTTGCGCAGGTAGTTGGCCACGGCCTCGTCGAGTTCGTCGCCCGCCACACGCACCGACAGGCTGCTCACGATGCCGCCGAGGGAGATGACCGCCACCTCGGTGGTGCCGCCGCCGATGTCCACGATCATGTTGCCGCTCGGCTCGTGCACCGGCAGATCGGCGCCGATGGCTGCGGCCATGGGCTCTTCGAGGATGTACACCGGCTTGCGGGCCCCGGCGAACTCGGCGGCGTCCTGCACGGCGCGCTGCTCCACCCCGGTGATGCCCGACGGCACGCACACCACCATGCGGGGCTTGCTCCACCGGCTGGGGTGCACCTTCTGGATGAAGTAGCG
>JAFMJD010000097.1 GCA_017853685.1 Actinomycetota bacterium
ACATGCTCTCGTTGAAGTTCGACTCGGGGCCGAGTTCGTGCATGTATTCGTCGGATGGATCCAGGCGTACTCCCATGCGGGCGAGCATAGGTGCACGGTTCGGGCGGCGCCGTGGCCGGATCGGCGGCTCAGGTGGTTCGACGGGGTGTTCGTCTGCTCGACGACGAGCGTTTCGCTGCCTTCGGGTCGCTCATCTCGGGCGAGAACAGTGACAACTGCTCCCACTCGGTCTCGCGCACCTGCTCCCAGCGAGTCGTGCCGCGGGTGATGCGACACACCTCGAGCAGATCGGGACGAATGCAGCGGCTCGCACCCTTGGCGTCGCGCAGCGCAACGCTGCCGTCACGCTCGCGGCCCTCCACGGTCGCCTCCTGCCAGTGCTGGCCGGCCGCGCGCCGGAACCGCACACGGTCGCCCACCTCGAGCGAGAGTTGACCGAGCGTCGGACCCGGATCGGGAGCGGGTGTTGGTGACAAGGCTTCGGGCTTGCGGCGCTTGGCGGCCACGGCGTTCACGACATCCCGGTGACGCGTGCCTGCAGGCGCCGCATTCCGTCGAGCCAGCGGTCCACGTCGTCGGCCTTGCGCTGTACGAACGTCTTCACCTCGGGGTGCGGCAGGATCAAGAACTGTTCGTTCTCGATGGCCTCGAGCACCACCTCGGCGACCTGCTCGGGCTCGAGCACGGCACCGGCCATCTTCACGGTGGCGGCGCCCACATGATCAACCGCACCCGCATCGGTGGGTCCGTTGAGCAGCATGGTGTTCACCCCCATCGGGCACAGACAACTCACCCGCACACCGCGGTCGCCGTAGGTGATCGAGAGCCACTCGGCGAACGCCACCGCAGCGTGCTTCGACACGCTGTACGGCGCCGAACCGATCTGCGAGAGCAGGCCGGCGGCCGAAGCCGTGGAGCAGAAATAGCCCTCGCCGCGAGCGACCCAACCGGGAACGAGGATGCGCGCCGCATAGATGTGGGCCATGGTGTTCACCTGCATCACCTGGTGCCACACATCGTCGGGAGTGTCGAGGTCGGTGCCTGCTCCGATTCCGGCGTTCGCGAAGAAGATGTCGATCGGCCCAAAGGCGCGTTCGGCTGTGTCGATCAGGTGTTGATTGCCGTCGGCGGTCGAGATGTCGCACACCACGCCGAGCGCCGAACCGGCGCGCACTGCATTGATCTCGGCGGTCGTCCGTTCCACGTCATCGGCCAACACATCGGCCACCACGACCGCTCGGGCACCCGCCTGGTGGAAACGGTGCGCAATCGCGCGTCCGATTCCGCGGCCGGCGCCAGTGACCACCGCAACACGATCCCGAAGTTCCATACCGGCATCGTAGGGACATCGAAACCTGCGCTCCGGGAGGGGCGACATCCGCTGCCGAAACGACGGCGATACCATGCGTCACATCCCCACCACCGAGGAGTACGGTGGCGGGAACGAACTTCCTGCGGTGCACTCCGCAGGACGGAGGAGGAGCGATGACCGAGACCCGGGAAGCCGAAGTGATCCATGAAGCCCTCGTGGTGATCGACAAGGCACTCTCGGAGATGCTCCATCGCGAATTGGTGTCGACGGGCGAGGTGGCTGACGTTCTGCTCGACGTCCGCACACTGCTCGTCAGTTCACACGCTTCGCAGAGCTGAACCGGGGGGTCACCCACGGGCCCGACGAGGCCGCGCGCCACATCAGGAGCGCGCGCGTGACAATCGTCGGAACGACTGTTCCAGATGCTTGCGAAGTCGATCCGGGTGCTCGATGGCGGCTCGATCGAGATGCACGCCCATATCGAGGCTGGCGTTGTACGACATGGCGGTGAGGTTGAATGCCACGCCGGCGATCGGTCCGAGTGGATAGTTGGCCAGCGCAGCCGCGCCGCCCACGAACACCGGAATCGGCGCCGCCCGCAGGTTCGAGGTGGCAAAGTCCACCGTCTGTGACTGGATCCGGGCGATCCGGGTGAGCACCGCAGAGGGCAGTGTTGACGCAAAGCCCGCCAGTCGCTCCAGCGGTGCGGCACTGGAAGCCGCACGGGCGGCCTCGGCGGCCTCCTTCACCAGAGCGAACCGCTCACCGGGAGGCATCTCGGCCGTGGGAACCGTGAGGCGCGCCAGGGTGAAGGCGTTGTTGCCGGACTCCTCGGTGCGGGTGCTGATGGCCATCGATGCCCGCAGTGTTTCCACCGGGGCGTCGAACTCGCGGTGGTACGCGCCGGTGGCATCGGCCACCGCAGTGAGTAGCGCCACGTTCAGGGTTCCGCCCAAACGCTTTGCCGAGGCGCGCAGGTCGTCGAGCGGGAACTGCAGAGTCTCGAATCCTCGTCGCAACGATCGCTCGGTCCACAGCGGCGACTGCGCCTTGCCGAGGTCGGTGAGTTGCGCGACGAGCATGCGGAGTTGCTCTGCTGCCGCGGGACTCGACGTGGCCTCGCCGAGCAGGCCGCGCACCTGACGCATCAGGTTCAGCGGCAGGCGCAGGCCACTGCCGAGGAGATCGGTGAGTGACTCGATGCCCGATGGAGTGTTCGACGGCGGTGCAGGTTCGGTGGACGCGCTCGGCGGTGTGTCGGGCAGGGCCATCGGTTCGGGGTCCGGTGCATCTCGCTCGAGGTCGATGAACGACAGCGTGAGTTGCAGACCGGTCTCGCCGTCGGCCACCGAGTGATGGAGTTTCTGCAGCACCGCCGCACGACCACCGCGCAACCCTTCGATGACCACGAACTGCCAGAGCGGTCGGGTTCGTTCGAGCGGATCGGCGATCAACAGCGCCGCAAGGTCCCGCAGTTGCTCCATGGTGCCCGGCTTGGGCAGCGCGATACGTCGAACGTGGTAGTCCAGGTCGAAACCGGTGTCGGCCACCCACTGCGGCGGGCTCACGTTCGCCGGCGCAGGCTGCACACGTTGGTGCAGGCGTGCGATGGAACCTGCGGCGAGCGCAAGCCTGCTGCGCACCCGGGCGAAATCGGGTGCCCGGTCGAGGATCGTCAGGTTGCCGAACGTGCCCGACAGTGCCGGATCGCGGTCCAAGCGCCACATGAGGCCCTCGGCGTCACTCATGCGATCTTCGTGGGGCGGGGCGGGTGCCACCGTGGCGAGGCTATCCCTGCGGGTGAGGATCACCAGCGGACGATTCGGCGTGCCACCGCCGCGAGCGCCAGTCCGGTTGCGAGTCCGGCAACCACATCGCTCGCATGATGGATGCGAACGAAGGCTCGGCTCAGCGCAACCACGCCGGCGAGAGCAAACCAGAACGGTCGGGTCCATGCCGGACTGCGGGCTGCCAGCAAGGTGGCTGCGAAGGCGGCCGCACTTGCGTGACCACTCGGAAAGCTCGATGTGGACGGCTGGCGAACTGCGTAACGGTCGTCGCCTGCCACCGTGGGTCGCACGCGCTTGAACAGCCGCTTGATGCCTTGGTTCACCACCAGGGACTCGGCGCCGATCAGCGCTGCCAGGATGATCGCATCGGAGGCCGCACGCTCGGACCCGAGCCCGCGTGCGGAACTCACGAGATGCCAGATGAGCGAGAAGTCGCCGAGTTCTGATGCTGCCGTGAACACGCGATCGGCCGCGGGGAGACCACGCAGGCGATCGAGGAGTTCGTCGGCCCAGCGATCGAACGCAGCCACGGCAGGCCCGAGGTGATCCTGACCGGGCGCAGCGCCGTTCGCGGGAGCATGCGCTGCGGCCGACATGGCCACAGTCTGCCTGCTCACGCGGGGCGTTCGGGCACGGCGTACACCACCGGTGCCTCGCTGGCCGCCCGGTCCGGGTCGCCACCGAACTCGGGGCACCAACGTTGGAACGAGCAGAACTTGCAGAGCGGGCCGGGACTGGTGCGGAACGAACCGGTGGTGCAGGCCTTCTCGATCGCCGAGAACACCGCCTGAGTGCGACGCGGGAGGAAGCGGATGGTCTGCTCGGTCGGTGCCGAGGCGAGCACCTTCTTGCTCGGGACATACACGAGGCGCAACTCGCTCGGCCGCTCGCCAAGGGTCTCGGCGCACAACCACGCATAGAAGTGCATTGCAGCGAAGCGCTCCTGCTGTTGAGAAGGTGACGGTGCCCGGCCGGTCTTGTAGTCGGTGATGACGAGCGAGCCATCGGGTGCACGGTCGAGGCGATCGATGATGCCGCGGAGTTCGAGTTGCCCGAGCCGGGCTTCGACCCGCAGTTCGGTGCCCACGGGTTCGATGGTGGACGGTGTCTCGATCTCGAAGTATTGATCGATCAGCACGCTGCACTCGGCGCGCAGCGCGTCGCCCTGTGATTGGTCGAGGCGGAGGCGGAGGAACTCATCGGAGTTCACGTGTTCGGACCACGCCTGCGGAAGCAGGCCGTGCGCGGCATCGGGTGTGCGCTGTGCCGGTTCGAGACCGAAGAGCAACTCGAGGACGCGGTGCACCACGGTGCCCTTGGTGGTGTGCACGCTTCCCGGCTCCGGCAACTGCTCGATCGACGCAAAGCGGAATGCGAGCGGGCACTTGGTGAAGGCCTGCACTCGGGAGGGGGACAGGCTCGTGGGTACCGGGAACATGGGAGCATCGTACGTACCGGGTGGTGCACGATTCCGCTGATGCCTCGGGATGTTTTTGTGTGAAAGGTTCCCGAATGTTCAGAGGGCGGCGACGAGCAGGTTCGCGGCATGCTCGAGACCTGCATCGTCGTCGGCCACGGCGGCTACGTAGCGATCCGGCCGGACCACGATGGCGTGGCGTCGATCCATGGTGTCTGCATCGGCGAGTACGTGTTGCACCTGCAACCCCGACAGTGATGCAGGTGTTGGTACCGGCCCCGCACTCACGATGGCGAACGACAATGGCTTGCCCGCCAGTGCCGGCAGCAATTGTGGGCAGAACTTCATCGGGTGCCCCACCCACGGATGTCCGGGCACACACACGCCCGGGCCGAGGACCGGTTGCGGTCTTGCTCCGCCGTAGCCGGCGCTGTGATCGATGCCGTGGCTCTGTCGTCCGGCCAGTTGGTCGATGAGACGTCCGGTGTCCACGGCGTGTTCCACCGTGGAACGAACGTGTGGCAGTCGCTCGGTGGTGTAGGTGTCGAGCAGTCGGTCACCGGCTCCGCCTCGGTGTACCAGGGCGAGTTTCCACGCGAGATTGACTGCATCGCGCGAGCCGGAATTCAACCCCTGCCCGAGGAACGGTGGCATCTGGTGGCACGAGTCGCCGGCGAGAAACACATTGCCGGCGCGCCACTGCGGAGCCACCACTGCATGGAAGCGGTAGAGCGCAGAACGTACGAGTCGGGCATCGCGCGGTGTGATCCACGGACTGAGCAAGTTCCAGATGCCGGCGTCGGATGCCAGTTGTTCGACATCGTCGTCGGGTTGCACCTGAAACTCCCAACGTCGGTACCGCGCATGGCCCGGGACGAACGTGGTCGGGCGTACCGGGTCGCACACCTGTCTCGTCACGTCGGGGAGCACGGCAGTGGAGTCCGGCGACAGTTCCATGTCGAGCACGAGCCACTGCTGGTCGAATCCCAGATCGTCGAGCGTGAGGCCCATGGCGCGCCGGGTCCAACTCGACGCACCGTCGCAGCCCACAAGCCATCGTGAGACCACGGTGCTGCCATCGTCGAGCCTGAGCCGAACGTCGTCGTCCTGTTCGAGCGACATCGCCGTGCGGCCGCGCAACAGCGTTGCACCACGCGCCTCTGCTGAGCGCTGCACCATGGCGTCGAGTTCCGGTTGGAAGTGCGAAACGACGGGTGGGAATCCGAGCGGCCCGGCTTCGGGGAGGTCGATGCCCAGGATGCGCTCACCCGATGGTTTGGCGAAATCGGCGCCGCGCATAGGGGTGGTGATGGCGCGCAGCTGTTCGCCGAGTCCGTGGGCGTGGAACACCTGCTGGATCTCGTCGTCCATCACCGCTGCGCGCGGGAGCATGTACGGGGCGAGGTCGCGTTCGACCACCACGGTCTCGAGGCCGAGATCGCGCAGCACCACCGCAAGCAGGCTGCCAACCGGCCCGGCACCCACGATGGCGACATCGCAGACGTGGCGAGTGGTGCTCGTCATGCGAGTGCTCCGATCGCCTTGCGTCGAAGCGAGCGAACGCGTTCGCGCATCGGCTCCTGTTCGGCGGTGTTCACGTCCAGCACGGTGAAGATGAAGGGCTCGAGCGCCGCCCACCCCATCTCGATTGCCATCCCGAGCGCCACATCGGTCTTGGTGGCGAGATCGGGCTCGTCCTGACCACGGGTGGCAGCAAGATGGTTGAGCGCTCGCCGGGGAACCGACACGCCCGTGGCCACCTCGACGCGAGCGAGGTCGATCTCGCCGTCGAGCACGCACCGCACCACCGCCCGGAGGTACCGCGGGTCATCGACGAGTGCGAGCGGGGCAGGGATGGGGCTGCCACCCGTGCGTCGAGCGACGAACTCCTCGTGTTCACTCACGAGTCTGCGCATCGCTGCGTACAGCAGTTGTTGCTTGCCGCCGAAGTAGTGGTGGATGAGGCCGTGGTTCACGCCGGCGCGCTCGGCCACCATGCGTACCGTGAGTGCTCGAGGCCCGAGTTCGCCGAGGAGGTCGGCGGCCGCCGTCGTGAGGTCGTGCTCGACGCGCTCTCGATCCCGCGGGCGCGATTTACGGGTGACCGCCACGCTCACTTACCCGCGGTGGAATAGTCGACGAGCGACTCCACGCTTGCCCCGGACCGACGGCGCGCCACGATGGCCTCGAAGTCGACGTCGATGCCGATCGGGTTCGCAGCAAACGCCGGTGACGCCATGAAGGTCTCCGCCTCGGCGAGCGAGAGAGTGTCCACCTGGGTCTCCACCTGATTGCCATCGGGATCCCGGTAGTACGCCGACAGGGTCATGCCGTGGTTGATGGTCCAGTACGGACGCACGCCGCGAGCGCCCATGCGTTCGTACTGGCCGAGCAGGTCGTCGAGTGTGGCGTAGGTGAACGCGAAGTGTTCGATGCCCACGGTGTTGTCCACACGATCAGCGAGGTGCGGCATCTTGGCAATCGCGAGTCGATGGTGTTCGTCGTCGTAGGAGAGGAACGTGATGAACGGGTTGGAGTGTCGAGGCGTTGCCTCGAGGAAGTCGCTCCACCACGCAACCATCTCGTCGTAGTTGCGGGTCTTGAGCACCACATGGGCGAACTTGATCGGTGAGGCCACGCCGCTACCGCCTTCTGCGGCCGTGGCCGCCGAGTTAGACACTTGGATAATTCGGCTACAGTGTCGTGCATGACGCTCCGCTTCGCAAGCCTCCGTGGTCGTTCGCAGCTCGTGGTGGGCGACGGGACCCACTCCGTCGACCTCGAAAAGGCTTCTGGTGGACGTCTACCCGCCGACCCGATCTCGGCGTTCGCTCGCTGGAGCGAGGTGCGTGATTTCGCCGCCACGGTCACCGACCCGGGCGTGCCGTTCGCGCTCGCCGACCTCGATGCGCCCTCGCCGCGCCCGCCGCAGATGTTCGGAATCGGACTCAACTACCGGTCGCATGCCGAGGAGTCCAAGATGGACATCCCGACGAGTCCGTTGACGTTCACCAAGTTCCCGAGTTCGGCAGCCGGGCCCGCCGCACGGATTCCCGTGGTGGGTGGCATGACCGATTGGGAAGTGGAGCTGGTGGTGGTGATCGCCGCAGGTGGTCGGGATATCGCAGAGTCAGCCGCCTGGGATCGTGTCGCCGGTGTCTGCATCGGGCAGGACATCTCGGACCGAGCGCTGCAGTTCGCCACCAAGCCACCGCAGTTCAATCTCGGCAAGAGCCGACGCAACTTCTCGCCGTTCGGGCCGTGGATCGTGGATGCCGCCGGCCTTGCCGATCGTGACGCGCTGCGTATCGCCATGACGCTCGACGGAGAGCCGATGCAGTCCGCCTGCACCGATGACCTGATCTTCTCGGTGCCGGCCATCGTGTCGTACCTGTCGGGCATCGTCGAACTGCTGCCGGGCGATGTGATCTTCACCGGGACCCCGGGCGGTGTGGGTGTGGGCATGAAGCCACCCCGATTCCTCGCGCCCGGCAACACCATCGTGTCGACCCTCGTCGGTCACCTCTCGATGTCCAACGTGTGCGAGTGAGTTCAGCCGGCGAGTGACTGCGGCCGGTCAGGGGCGATCGGTTCAGCCCTTTGGTTCGCGCGGCAGGCCGAGCAGACGCTCGCCAATGATGTTGCGCTGCACCTGACTGGTGCCACCCGCAATTCGACCGCCGGGTGCTGCAAGCATGCCCAGCGCGTCGGGGCTCTCGAGCATGGCGTCAGCGCCGGCGATCGATCCGCGCAGCATGGCCGCTTCGAAGGTCATCTCGGTGATGCCGAGTTTCATGAGTGATGCGGCTGTCGATGCCACCGGTCCCTGTCGGGACACCATGGCCTTGTAGGCCATGCCGCGGGACAACAGATCGGTGAGGGTCTGGCGTGATGTCTGGTCGAGATCCCGTCCCTCGGCGAGACGCGCCATGGCGTCGAGTCGCCGCTCGAGGCCGATCACTGCGGTGCCGATGTGCCCACGCTCATTGGTGAGCACCGCCATGCCAACACCCCAACCGCCGTGCAGTGGGCCGAGCAGGCACTCGGTGGGAACCTCCACGTCGGTGAAGAACACTTCGTCGAACTCTGCCTCACCGGTCATCTGCTTGAGCGGGCGGGTCTCGATGCCGGGGAGGCGCATGTCGAGCAGGAAGAACGAGATGCCCTCGTGCTTGGGTGCCTCGGGGTTGGTGCGCGCCATGAGGATGCCCCAGTCGCTGTAGCGACCACCGGAGCACCACACCTTCTGGCCGTTCACGATGAAGCGATCACCATCACGTTCGGCCTTGGTGCTGAGGCCGCCCAGGTCGCTGCCTGCACCGGGCTCGCTGAACAACTGGCACCACACCTGCTCGCCGCGAACGGTGGGCAGCAGGTGCTGTTGCTGCTGCTGGTCGGTGCCGAACTTCTGGATCGACTGACCGGCGAGCACGAGACCCACCATGTTGAGCACCGGCGGCACACCGGCGAGCGCGCATTGCTCCATCCATGCCGCGTTGTGCGCAGGTGTGAGTCCTCGTCCGCCGAACTCGGTGGGCCAGTGGATTCCGGCAAAGCCCGAGTCGTACAGACGTCGCTGCCATTCCTTGGCCCGACCGATCAGGTCAGGTGGGGTGATGGCGCCGTAATCGCGCGGGGCGGTGGACTTGTTGGCCGCCAACCACGACTGGGCCTGTTCGGTGAACTCAGCAACCTCGATCACGGACGAGACCGTAGCGGGGCCGGTCACGCCACCGCATCTGCGGGCAGCAATTCGGGGTCGAACAGCGCGACGAAATCGTTGAGCGAGCGTGTGAGGTAGCGGTACCAGGGCCACTGGCGCGAGTCGATGGTGCGCCCGCGGCGTTCCATCGTGCCGAGGCCGCCGTAGAAGTAGGCGAACTGCGCCCAGGTTCCGTTCATGTCGAGGTGCATGGCGGTCTGGCACTTCACCCGAACGAGCACACGGACGAATTCCCTCACGGTGACGTTCCCCGCGTAGACGTACATCATGCGTCCGTCGGTGCGGGTGCAGACCGCCGAACGTCGACTGGAGGTCTTTGCGCCGAAATTGTCGCCCCAGTAGGTGTTGCGCGGCGCAAGGTGCAGTGCCGAGGCGCCCCGCCACACCAGCGGGGGCAGGTTCTGGCGCAGCGACATCCATGAGCCGTCGTTCTGGATGTCGCAGCCCATGACGCCGATGAACATCGATCCGTCGGGCTTGATGGCGAGGGTTGCCTGCTTGTTGGCGAGTGCCTTGCGCACCTTGCCCTCGGTCATGTAGCCGCCGCGGATGTGGCGGAACTGGAAGCCGCCGTTGAATGCGGCAACGAGGGCGGGCACGGCGGCCCCGGAGACCTTCTTGTAGTTCTTCCACGGCCCGCCGCCGGGCAGGAACACGCCGTTGTAGAGCGCTGCGCGCAACTTGGTCTGATCGAACACGGCGATACTCGCCACCGTGGCGCGCCGGAACAGGATCGGGCGGAATGAGGTGGTCCAGAGCACCGGCACATCACGCAAGGCCATGCGCTGGGTCCACTGCCCCTCGCCGGGCCGTGCCGGTGAGTTCACCGGGGCGATCGGTTCGGGTGGCTCACCCGTGGGTGCCGGGAACGCTTCGGGTGGCGTCTCGCCCGGAATCGGGCACGTGTAGGTGGGAGTCGGCGGCACGGTGTCGTCGGCCGCCGCCATGGGAACCGCGATCGCCGTTGCCGACGCACAGAACGTCACCAGGGTTGCCGCAACGACGGTCAGTGGACGTGCCATGGCCCGGAATTCTCCCGACAAGTGTCCGGCGAGTCAACCGGTTTCGTGCGGCGCCTGTCAGCCCTTGAAGAAGGGCATGTACAGGGCCGTCTCCTCGGCGAGGTTCATGGGAATGGCGTAGCCCTCGCGGTCACGGATGCGGTCCCAGTTGTTGCGCACGTCTTCCACGGTGAGGTCGGGCTTGTAATAGCCCTGGGTCTCGCCGACGAAGATCTGTGCCACACGGCCGCCGCCCACCGAGAAGATCTCGCCGGTCACATCGCATTCCTCGCTGGCGAGGAATGCGACGACGGGTGACACCAGACCGGCATCGAGCTTGTCGCCGAGGTTGCCCATGATGTTCTCGGTCATTCGGGTGAGTGCGAGCGGGGCGATGGCGTTGGCCTTGATGTTGAAGCGAGCGCCCTCCACGGCGAGCACACGCGTGAATCCCACCAGACCCATCTTGGCTGCGCCGTAGTTCGTCTGTCCGAAGTTGCCGAACAGGCCGGCTGCCGACGACGTGGAGATGATGCGGCCGTAGCCCTGCTCACGCATCTTCACGAAGGCCGGCTGGGTGACGTGGAACGCTCCCTTGAGGTGCACGTCGAACACCGGGTTCATGAGTGCGGGCTCCATGTTGTGGAAGGCCTTGTCGCGCAGGATGCCGGCGTTGTTGATGACGATGTC
>JAFMJD010000006.1 GCA_017853685.1 Actinomycetota bacterium
TAGGTGGCGGCAAGGATTCCATCGTCACCATCGAGACCTTGCGTGCAGCGGGCTGGGGAACACCAGATCAGCCGCCGGTGCTCGCATCGGTGGGTACCCACTCGGCCATCGAGGCCACGGCGCGCACCGCGCACCTCGAGCATGTGGTCATCGAACGACACATTGATCCCATGTTGCTGGAGCTCAATCGGCAGGGCGCGCTCAACGGTCACGTACCCGTTACTGCCATCAACTCCGCGGCGCTCGCCGTGTACGCGGTATTGCGCGGCTGTTCCGGCGTGATCATGTCCAACGAATGGTCGGCCTCGGTGCCGGTGGCACAGCACCGGGGGATGGCGGTGAACCACCAGTGGTCAAAGAGCCTCGACTGCGAGCGACTACTCGCTGCGTTGTTGCCTGTGCCCTACTTCTCGTTGTTGCGTCCGTTGCACGAGGTGGAAATTTGTCGTCGCTTCGCGTCGCTGCGGCAGTACTTCGATGTGGTGACGAGTTGCAATCAGGCGTACACCGCTGTGGGTCGGGCAGCGGCGACGCGTTGGTGTGGCGACTGCCCCAAGTGCCGGTTCGTCTACCTCGGACTTGCGCCGTTCTTGTCGCTGGCCGACATGGATCACATCTTCGAAGGTGCGCGGTTGTTGCACGACGCCGGCGCCACCGATGCCTATCGTGCGCTGCTGGGTGACGGTGCAGCACCGCCGCTCGAGTGCATCGGTACGGTTCAGGAGTCTCGGTGGGCGATGCACTGTCTTGCCGGGGGATTGCCTGGGAGTCCGGTGCTCAGTGATCCGGCATGGCGAGATGCCGCCGTGGTGCGGGCATTTTCGGATCGTGCTGCACCGGTGAACCCCGGCTACAACCCACTCACCGAACGCGGTGACCATGCGCTCGCACCCGACTGGTACGCATTGGTGTCGGGCAATGGCGTCGGGAGGTGCTGATGCGACTGCGTGATCTCGATGGCAAGCGAGTGCTGGTGTGGGGACTCGGTCGTGAGGGCCGGGCGGCGATGGGTCTGTTGACCGACAGCACGTGGTGTCGACCGGCGTCGGTGGAGACCTTCGACGACGGCCCCCGTGAACACGGCGGCACGCTCGCTGTGGCTCGCGAGGTGCCCGAGGGATTGCTCGACGGTGTGGACGTCGTGGTGAAGTCGCCCGGGGTGAGTCGCTATCGATCCGAGTTGCGTGCGTTCAGCGCGCAGGGTGGAGTGATCACCGGACTCACTGCACTGGTGATCGCCGAGCGCGGTGGGCGCCGGGTGGTGGGCGTTACCGGCACCAAGGGCAAGTCCACTACGGCGAGTCTCATCGCACATCTCGTTGCCGCCGCTGGTGAATCGGTGGAACTGGCCGGCAATATCGGTCGCCCGGCGGTGGAGGTGCTGTCGACCCCGCAGTCGTGGGTGGTGCTCGAGTGCTCCAGTTATCAGTGCGCCGACATCGAGAACGCTCCGGGGTGTTCGCCCGAGATCGGCGTGTTCACATCGATCTACGAGGAGCACCTCGACTGGCATGGCTCCTACGAGCGCTATGTGGCGGACAAGGTGCGACTGTTTGCCCAGTGCGACACCACCCTGGTGAACGCGATGCAACCCGAGCTCGTGCGGGTGACCGACGGTTCACTCGGCCCGGTTGCCGGTCGGCGACTCATCAGCGATGACCATGCGGGTGGGGATGGTGTGCTCGTGGATCTGCAGGGTGTGAACCTGCAGGGGGTGCACAATCGTCGCAACACGAATCTCGCCGTGCACGCGGCATCGCACGTGATGGGGATCGTGCACCCGCGCTTCGAAGCGGCGTTGGCCACGTTCCGGCCACTGGAGCACCGCCTGCATGTGCTCGGCTACTGGGGTGGCCTCACGGTGGTGGACGATGTGCTGGCCACGGCGCCCGAGGCGGTGCTTGCGGCACTCGATGTGTTTGCGGATCGACCGGTGACGGTGCTGCTCGGTGGATACGACCGCGCCATCGACTACCGGGATTTCGCTGCGACGTTGGTGGCGCGTACCGGTGTTGGCGCCGGTGTTGGCGCCGGTGTGGGTGCTGGTGTGGGTGCTGGTGTGCGGGTGATCGCCATGGGACCTGCTGGTGTGCGCATCGCCGATGAGATGGAGCGTGCGGGTGGGGTGCGGCCGGTGACGGTGGCCACGCTGGCTGATGCTGTTGACGCTGTTGATGCTGTTGATGCTGTTGATGCTGTTGACGTTGTTGATGCGGTCGGGCACCCGGACTCTGCAGGTCGCGGTGTGCTGCTGTTATCGCCCGGTGCAACGAGTTACGGCGAGTTTGCCGACTACCGCGAGCGCAGCGCACGATTCCGTTCGTTGTTGCTGCAGCGCGGTATGACGCTGGCTGGGTAACCGGGCAACTCTGCACCGCGCCGCTGTCGGGCTACTTGTCTTTCTTGCGCTTCTTGCTCTGGCTCTTGTCTTTGTTCTTGTCTTTGTCCTGCTTGCTCTTGCTCTTGTCCTTGTTCTTGTCTTTGTTCTTGTCTTTGTCGTGCTTGTGCTTCTTGTCTTGCTTGTTCTTGCTCTTGTTCTTGCCGTTGTCTGTTTTCGAACCGTGCCCGTGCTTTCCGTGCTTTCCGTGCTGCTCGGCGCCGACGATGACCGAGAGGATGACGGTGGGCTGATCGGTGCGGTTGTGCCAGCGGTGGCGTGTGCCGTTCTGGATCACCACATCGCCCTGGGTGAGGTGTACCTCGACGCCGTTGTCCACCTCCATCCAGATCTCGCCGCTCACGACGATGTCGACGTCGATGGTCTGCGTGGTGTGCATGCCGGGTGCATCGGCCTCCATGTGTGCTGCGAGACCGGGAGCTGCAGCCTCCATCTCGTCGGGTGTGGCAGCGGGTCCCGAGTAGTTCTGGGGTGCTGCTACCCACGTGAAGACGCGTGTTCCGCCCGATGCGGGGAAGAACGAGGGCCGTTCGGGGATGGAGCCATCGTTGGGTACGACGGCGGGCTCATCGGTGGCCCACATGGAGTCGTAGGCAAAGGCGCCGGCCCGGATGGTCTCCACCCGTTCATCGGTGAGGATGACGGCGTTGCCGTCGGAGTCGTGGCCGGTGATGACACGTCGAAAGCTCATGCGGCGATCCTGTCAGGAATCCGGTTTGTTCGCTGTACCGGGTGCCTCGACCGGGTTACCAGCACCGGGTTACCGGTACCGGGATACCAGTACCGGGTGTCACTCGCCGGAGCGCTGTTCCCGCAGGAATTGCTCGAACTGTTCGGCGAGGTGCTCTGCGGAGGGAATCGATGCCTCGGTGCGTCGATCGAAGTCACGCTCGAGCATGGCGAGGAACGAGGCCGCCTGCCGATCGTCGGCCACTGCGGTGTCGTGCAGTTCGCGCCAACGCGCTACTTCGTCGTCGAGTGCCGCATGGTTGGTGGGCACACCCAGAACATGCTCGAGATGACGAAGGAGGGCGGCGGTGGACTTGGGGTGCTCCGCGTTCATGAGGTAATGCGGAACCGGGACGCGCAGCGAGATCGCCGGGATGTCTGCCCGTTCGAGCAACTGGTGCAGCACGCCGAAAACACCGGTGGGGCCCTGATACTGCGGCCGTGAGAGTCCCAGACTCTTGGCCAACGCAGCGGTGGTGCTGGAACCGAACACATGGGGCACGCGGGTATGGGGCACCGCCTCGGGCGACGCACCGAGGGTGACGACCACTTCGCAGTTGCAGGCCTGTGCCACTTCGATGACGAGTTCGGCGAATGTGCGCCAACGGACGTGCGGCTCGACGCCGGCCAGCACCACGAGGTCGTGGGGCATGTTGGGGTAACGAATGGCCTGCAGTTCGTTCACCGGCCACGTGATCTGACGGTCGCCGTACTCGTCGAGCCACACCGTTGGGCGTTCCTGCGTGAAGTCGTAGAACCCATCGCAGTCGATCTCGGCGATGGTGTCCACCACGCGTGTGGTGACGAGGTGTTCGACTGCCTTGGTGGCCGTACGTGAAACGTCGAAGAGGCCCGAGAGCGCGAGCACCATGATGGGACGGTGGAGCGTGGGGATGCCCCCCGGTTCCCAGAGCAACTCGTTGCGCGCCATGACGCGTCAAGCCTAGATGCTGTGCTGCTCTCGGGCGTCAGGCCGCCGCCGGTCGTGGTCGCTCGTGGAGCGCGCCCACGCCCTTGGGTGGGCACGTCACCGAGGTGCCGTCGGCGAGCTCGAGATGCAGATGATGTGCGTCGCCGTGCACCGTGACCCCGGGTCGGTGCTTTTCTCGGTGGTGGTGGCGGCACCACAGCACCAGGTTGTTCAGCGTGGTGGGCCCGCCCGCATGCGCAGGTATCAGGTGGTCGACATCGCACCACGCGGCCGGGATATCGCATCCGGGCCACCGGCAACTGCCATCTCGGGCGGTGAGCGCAAGGAACTGCTGCTCGGTTGCGAATCGTTGCGCAGTGCCCAATTCGACGACGCGTTGGTTCGACATGACCACTCGCCGGATGAGGGCATCATCGGCGAGGTGTCGAAGCGTGTGCGCCGGAATGGGATCGCCGTGGGCAGTGACCCCGGGGGCATCGCTCAGGCCGGCCAAGGTCTCGGCGCTGACGGTGACCAACAATGTGGGCGCTTCGCGACCTCCGGTGATGGTGCCCTTGGAATATGCAGCACAGAGTTGCATGAGCCCATCAGCCATGCGCTGCTCGGTGGAGCGGCCGTCTTCCTCGCTGGGCTTGCCGGCGAGATGTGACACGGCGGCAAGCACTTCGCGCGCCTCGAGCACGGGCAGACGCCACGAGCCGGCGATCATGCCATCGGCCACACCGCTGTGTGTGAACGAACGGGCAAGCCAGCGGCGCTCCTCGCGCTGTTCGGGAGTCTCGGGGGAGTGCTCGAGCATCCACTGCTCCATGGCGGGCTTGGCCCGCTTGGGATCGAGTCCGCTCACGCGATGGACGAGTTCGGAGAGCGACTGTGCATCGGGTGCGCTGCACACTGCATCAAACATCACCTCGGCCGTGGCCCGAGAGACCTCACCGTGCTGGACGGCCGTGCGCAGTTCGGCACAACGATCGAGGGTGTCGGCGAGACGGATCTTGCGGACCGATTCGCCGTATGCGGCGCCGGTGTGCTCAGACAGCCATGCAGACATGGAGCGAGCGCCTGTTCCGATCCACGCGCCGGAATCCTGCCCGTGCTGCAATGCGCGGGCGTGTGAAACCTGCATGCGATCGAGGTGATGCTGCACGGTGGCGAGCAGGCTGCGAACCTCAGCCGGAGCAAGCGATGCAACGTGGAGCGCCTCGAGTTCGTCGGCCGCGTTGGCCAGTAGCTCCAGTGCTGCATGCATGTGGCCATGATGCACATGGGGTGTGACGCAGAAAACGTTGATCGACAAGTTCAAGCGAAGATCTGGGAGTAGTGCGACGCGGATCTCTCTGCGTCGAGATTCTCTGCATCGCAGCACGCAACGTGATGCACATCGCGGCGCGCTACTCGACGCCACGATTCAGCGGCAGAGTTCGGCTGCAGCCTCGAGCGGTGCGGTGGGCATGCGGAATCGCCATCTCGACAACGAGCCCGTGGCATTGCGGAACACGCGAGACACTCCGAGTGATGCACGTTGCGCGTCGAGCAAACCGGGTATCCCGCCGCATCGCAGCGCGGCGCGTGCGGCCTCTACCTCTGCCGGGTCGATTCGCGCCGGCAGCGGCAGGCCCGGCTCGGTGTATTCGGCGAACAACCACGCAATGGGCAGATCTTTCTCATGACCCGGCCGACCTCGTCCGGCGAGGCGCTGATGCGCCGACAGGGCGTTCGACAGACCGAAGCGGTCGATCACCCACACATCACGGGGCAGGCGGTACGCGTAGATGCCGAGGGCACCGACGTACACGACGGCCTTGGTTCGTTCCGCCTGAGCCTGAGCAAGCGGGTACACCTGAAAGTTGCCGTTGCTCTCTGTATCCACGATGAACCCAGTGCCACCACGATCGAGATAGTTGCTCGTCTGCTCGGCGCCGAATCCCCACAGCGAGTTGGCGAAATCGTCGAGTGTTACAGGGTGTCCCCTGCCCGACAGACGTCGGAAGACGATGCGCTCATCACCGATGTTGGTAGCCCGCGAGATCGCATCGATGATGCGCGGCTCCTTCCCGGGCTCGCTGTACGTGGAGTACGGGGTGCGCAGCGAGATCATGCACACCGCGGACCACGCGGCAATCACGTAGAGCCCGATCGTGCGCCACCCGCGTACCCGGGCGACGGCGACCGGGCAGATCAAGGCAAACACAGTGGGCAGCAACATGCGGCCGTGCATGAAGTCGCCGCCGAGACGCACGATGTAGAAGCCGTGGAGCAGGCCACCGAATAGCGCGGCGACCGTGAGGACCCGATGGAACGGGTGAACGGCGGTGTTGCGACGCAGCAATGGCCAGGCGAACACGACGAGTACCAGAACGAGTGAGAGCCACAGCAGGTACGGATCGAACAGGTCTTGGAGGTACCACCATCCGCGCTGCCAACTCGGCATGGAGGCCTCTTTGGCGATGGCGGTGTTCGGCACCGGCAGGCCGTAGTACGCCATCCGCGCCAGCGTGCCCACCACCGGAAGTGCGAGGAGCCACAGCAGGCTGTGCACCTGACGGCGTCGTTGCCCGCGCAACATCCAGAGCGCTGCAGCGCCGAAGCACACGGTGAAGATCAGAAAGTCGGGACGTACGTACATGCCCGCGCCGAGCAAGAGGCACACGGGCCACGTGAGCCGTGTGGGCGTTGCGTTGGCATGGGTCGATTCTGCGGAAGCAGCAAGGCCGGCGCTGTGTGCAGCCCATCGGGTGAGCACGTACCACGAGGCCCCGATCCAGCAGATGCTGAGTCCGGTCTCGAGGCCCGAGGTGGAGAAGTCCCACGCAACCGGCAGCGAGACATAGACCATGGCGCCGAGTGGGAAGAGCCATTCGGAGTTCGCTTCGCGCAAGTGGAGTCGACGGGCGCCTGCCACTGCGAGGCCAACACCCAGGGCCGTGCCGGCGATCGAAAGCACCACGGCGATCCACTCGAGAGCGAGTGGGAGGAACACATCGACCACGGCGAGGATGAAGATCCACAGCGGACTCGTTCCGGCCTCTACTCGATCGCCGATGTTGAACACCGGTCCGTTCCCGTTCTGCACCTGGCGCACGATTCGGAAGTTGATGAATGCATCATCAGCGGTCCAGCGACGGACCCAGGCGAAGCCGACAATCAGCAGCACGGGGAAGAAAGCCACGGCGGCTCGGGCGACAGCAGAACGATCCGCCCCGACGATGCGGGTTCGCAGCGCGGTGACCTTCACGACGACAGTTCTAGTGCACCAGCGCGCGAGCCACGCGGTGGACACCGTGCGGCTTGCAGCGTCACGATCGTGCCAGGGAGGTTGGGTACGCTCCGGAAGTGGACGTCGATCACGCAAGCCCGGGCGATGCTGTGGTCCCGTATCGACCGGACCCGCGTGTGGTGTCGGCATTTGTCGCGATCGCCACAGCGGTGCTGATCGGCGTGTATCAGCTCACCCGCCCCGGAGCGCTCCTCGGCCTGAACGAGTACGACGACGGGGTGTATCTCGCGTCGGCTGTGCGGCTGGTGCACGGTTCGCTCCCGTACCGTGACTTTGCGTTTCCACACCCTCCAGGTATTCCGCTGCTGTTTGCTCCCTTTGCCTGGCTACTGCGGAACCTGTCGGATCGCACACTGCTCGGCTTCTCCCGAATCATCACGATGGCGGTGTCGGTGTGCAACGTGGCCCTCATTGCGTACGTGCTCCGGCGGCGGCACTGGCTCGGTGTGTTGGCGGCATCGTTGTCATTCGCCGTGTTCCCGCTTGCCGTGACGGCGAACAAAGCCTTGCTTCTCGAGCCGTATGTGGTGTTCTTCGTTCTTGCCGGCGTGGCGCTGGTGCTGGACAGCGATTCGCTCGCCACGGGTCGCCGATCATTCGTGGGCTTCGTGGTGCTGGGCTTTGCCGTGACGGTAAAGCTCTGGGCAGTGCTGCCCATTGCGGTGGTTGCGGTGCTCTGCATCCCCGCAGCGCGCACTCTGTGGCGACGGGCGCTCGGCGGATTGACACTCGGAGCGGTGCTGCCGATGTTGCCCTTCTTCCTGGCGGCGCCGAGCGATTTCGTACGTCAAGTGGTCACGCTGCAGTTGGACCGTGGTGAATCATTCGGGGCGCTGTCGTCGAAGGAACGACTGGTGTTCCTCACCGGGTTTCGCTCGTATCCCACACTGCCCGGTGGAACCTCGGGGGCCATCACATTGTTGCTGCTGTTCGCAGCGGCGGTGGTGCTTTCGTTCGTACTGCGCAGGCGTCTCACCACGCTCGATTGGTTTGCTGTTATCGCGTCACTACTGGTGTCGGTAGTACTGCTGCGGTCCTCGGACTTCTTCATGCACTACGGCTACTTCACGGCGGCGTTCCTTGCGCTTGCGGGTGGTTGTGCAGTGGACGCCTATGCGATGGCTGCAGAGCGGTGGTGCTCGTCGCGGGCGCTAGTGAGGCGTGTGGTACTTGCCGCGATGGCGACCGCTATCTGCGTGGCCGGTGCGGTGGGTGCAGTGCGCGGACGCGCAGTGATCGTCGACTACCCCGGAATCCTCACCGTGGGTGACCCCGGCGGACGAACCGCTGCGTTCATTCCGCGCGGCTCGTGCGTGGTGGCCGACGAGGTGTCGCTCCTGCTCAACGCCAATCGTCTGTCGAATGGATCGGGTTGCCCCGCCATGATCGACAGTTTCTACGAATGGCTGGTGGAGCTTCCCGAGCGTCCGCCGCCGTCGGGCCCGCCCTACCCCGAAGCGTTGGTGGCCAAGTGGCGTGGTTGGTTCGATCGTGCCGACTATGTAGTGCTGTCGGTGGACGCCTTCCGTGTGCCGTGGAGCCCTGAACTCTCGGAGTGGTTCAACCAGCACTTCGAGCGAGTCGGTACGCCGGGGCCTGTGGTGTACAGGCGGGTGGCCTAGCCCCGGAGCTCGTTCACCACGTAGTCGATGCATGCGGTGAGCGCCGCAACGTCAGTCGGTGGTACGGCCGGGAACATGCCGATGCGCAACTGGTTGCGACCGAGCTTGCGATAGCTGTCGGTGTCCACGATGCCGTTCGCACGCAGCGCTGCATTCACATCGTTTGCAGACACCCCGCCGGCTGCAGGATCCACCAGGTCGATCGTTCCCACCACGTTCGAGCGCTTCGCTGCATCGGCCACGAACGGCGTCGCCCACTCGCGTGACTCGGCCCAGCGATAGAGCAACGACGCAGACTCGGCGCAGCGATTCGCGCACCACGCAAGACCGCCCTGGCCGAGCATCCACTGCACCTGCTGGTCCAACAGGAACAGCGTGGCGAGTGCCGGGGTGTTGTAGGTCTGGTCGAGCTTGCTGTTGTCGAGCGCCGTCTTCAGTGACATCGATGCCGGGATCCAGCGCTTCGATGCGTGCACCCGCTCGATGCGCTCCACCGCTGCCGGTGAGCACGCAGCGATCCACAGGCCGCCGTCGGAGGCGAAGCACTTCTGCGGTGCGAAGTAGTACACGTCCACCTCGGCCGGACTCCACGCAAGGCCGCCGGCCGCCGAGGTTGCGTCCACCACCACCAGCGAACCGGCCTCGGCCCCGGCAGGACGGCGCAACTGCATCGCGACGCCCGTGGACGTCTCGTTGTGGGTGAGTGCGTACACATCGGCACCGGCCACCGCCGCAATTGCGGGATGGTCGCCCGTGGCACTCTCCACCACCACGGGTTCACCGAGGTGCGGTGCCGCTGCACTTGCCTCGGCGAACTTCGAGGAGAACTCGCCGAACACGAAGTGGGCGCTGCGCTGCTCGATGAGACCGAAGGTGGCCACGTCCCAGTACACGGTGGAACCACCGTTTCCGAGCACGATCTCCCAGTCGTCGGGCAGACCGAACAGTTGCTTCAGCCCCGCACGCACGGATCCCACCACACGCTTCACCGGCGCCTGACGGTGCGAGGTGCCGAGCCACGTGGTGGCCACGGACGCCAAGGCGTCGACGGCCTGCTGGGAGACACGGGAGGGTCCGCAGCCGAATCGCCCGTCGGCGGGGCGAAGTTCTGCGGGAATCACAATTTCGGAGGGGTTTTTGGCCATCGACCTGCCAGCATGGAAGATCGTGAGCCGAATCACAAACCGAATCTCTGCACGTGTCGCTGCCATCGCCGAATCGCCCACCCTCGCGGTGGACGCCAAGGCCAAGGCGCTCAAGGCTGCCGGCGAGGATGTCGTTGGCTTTGGTGCCGGCGAACCCGACTTTCCCACCCCAGCCCATGTGGTGGAGGCCGCCGTTGCGGCCGCTCAGGATCCGGCGATGCACCGCTACACCCCCACGCCCGGACTGCCCGAGTTGCGGGCTGCGATTGCGGCCAAGACCAAGCGTGACAGCGGCCTCGAGGTCAGCCCCGAGCAGGTGATCGTCACCAACGGCGGCAAGCACGCCGTGTACGCATCGTTTGCGGTGCTGTGCGACCCGGGCGACGAGATCATCGTGCCCGCCCCCTTCTGGGTCACCTACCCCGAAGCGATCGCACTCGCCGGTGGCGTGGCCAAGGTGATCCCCACCTCTGAGGCCAGCGGCTTTCGCGTGACCGTCGAGCAGCTCGAGGCAGCGCGCACCGAGCGCACCAAGGCGGTGCTGTTCGTGTCGCCGTCGAACCCCACGGGCGCGGTGTATCCGAAAGAAGAGATCGAGGCGATCGGCTATTGGGCGCTGCGTCACGGCATCTGGGTGATCACCGACGAGATCTACGAGCACCTCACCTACGGCGAGCACACGTTTGCGTCGATGCCCACCCTCGTTCCCGACCTCGCCGACCAATGCCTCGTGCTCAACGGTGTAGCCAAGACCTACGCCATGACAGGTTGGCGCGTGGGCTGGATGATCGGCCCGAAGGACGCCATCAAGGCCGCCACGAACTACCAGAGCCATGCCACGTCGAACGTGTGCAACGTGGCGCAGAAGGCCGCGCTTGCCGCCGTGGCCGGTGATCTCGAGGCCGTGAAGATGATGCGCACTGCGTTCGAACGGCGCGGGCGCCTCATGCACTCGATGTTGTCCGACATCCCGGGCGTGTCGTGCATGGAGCCCCAGGGCGCGTTCTACTGCTTCCCGTCGTTCGAGAAACTGCTCGGGCGGCCCGTTGGCGAACAGGGGCGAGTTGCCAAAGACACCCTCGAACTCGCCGACATCATCCTGTCCGAAGCCAAGGTGGCACTCGTGCCGGGTGAGGCATTCGGTGCGCCCGGATACGCCCGCCTCTCGTTTGCGCTGGCCGACAAGGATCTCGAAGAGGGCGTGCGCCGCCTGCAGCGACTCTTCGCCTAGTCGGACACGGGGCGAGCAACTGCGTCGGCGGCAACGGGAACTCCGGGGACCGAGCGGCGATGACAGAACAGCACGAACGTGATGCGTCCGACCCGCGCTTCGAGCTACTCGACCGGGAGTGGCTCGCATCGAAACCGGGCGACAAGTGGCAGCGTCGTCCCGGCCTGCTCGCTGCATGGGTGGCCGATATGGACTTCCGTCCGCCGGCCTGCATCACCGATGCGCTCGCCGATGTGCTGCAAACCGGTGATCTCGGCTACCCGCACTGGCAGTACGCGCACGACGGCACGCCGATGGCCAAGGTGTTTGTGGAGCGCATGCGGGCGCGGCACGGTTGGGAGCCAGCACTGGTTCACTGCCGCGAGTTCGACGACGTGACCCAGGCCGTGCGCCTCGTGGTGCACCTGATGACCAACGAGGGCGACGGCATCGTGCTGCACACGCCTGCCTACCCACCGTTCCACGACACGTGGCGCTCGATGCGGCGTCGACTGGTGGAGGTGCCTGCGCACGCCACCGACACCGGGTGGGCGTTCGACTACGACGATCTGGAGACGAGACTGCGGGCCGAACCGGGGATGGCCCGGGTGTGGATCCTGTGTCACCCGCAGAACCCCACCGGTCACGTGTTCGAGCGCGCCGAACTCGAGCGCATCGCCGACATCGCCCAACGACACGGTCTGCTGGTGATCAGCGACGAGATCCACGCAGAACTGGTGTATGCGCCCCGACTCCACGTCCCGTTCGCCTCGTTGTCGCCGGAGGTGGAAGAGCGCACCATCACCCTCACGTCGGCGTCCAAGTCGTTCAACATTGCGGGCCTCCGGTGGGCGATCGCATCAGTGGGGTCGCCCGACATCCGCGCTGCGATCGATGCACTGCCCGCCCACCTCACCGGGGTGCGCAACATCATGGGCGTGGCGGCGGCCCGTGCTGCGTGGACACAGGGCGACGAGTGGCAGACGGCATGTGCTGCGCACCTGGATCGCCAACGGCATCTGCTTGCAGATCTGTTGGCCCAACACCTGCCCGCAGTGCGCTACCGGATGCCCGAAGCGACGTATCTCGCTTGGCTCGACTGCACCGCATTGGTGGATCCGGCGCTGGGCGCTGCCGAACCGGTCGAGGCCAGATCGGTCGAGGCCCGTGATCCGCACGCATGGTTCCGGGATGCCGGTGTGGAACTCAGCGCGGGTCGCACCTTTGGCGAGGCATGGCACCGGTTCGTGCGCCTGAATTTCGCCACGTCTTCGGCCGTGTTGGGCGAGATCGTGCAGTGTCTGGGGACTGCGGCCGCGATGCGCTAAGGTCGCCAACGCTCGGACTGCCAGTCCGGGCGATGCAGTCCCTAGCGAAGTCCGGTGAGAATCCGGCACTGTCCCGCAACGGTAAAGCTTCCCGGCACCCAGTCGGTGAAGACGAGTCCGGCCGCCTAGCGCTGTGTGCGAACAACCAACCCTCGGATGAAGGGTGGATCGCGCGGCACCGGAGAGTCCGGGGTCCTCGTTCCCTCTTCATCCTCCAGATCCTTGGAGGATGAACCCCATGATGAGTCGTCGTCGTTTCGGCGCTCTCGCCCTTGCCCTGGTGCCCCTCGTGGCTGCCTGTGGCTCGTCGTCGAAATCCGCTACGGATTCCAAACTCGTGGCGCCGGTGCGCACCACCACCACATCGTCCACTGTGCCCCTGCCGCTCGGACGTCCCGAACGAATCGTGTCGCTGTCGGCCACGGCCACCGAGACACTCTTCGCCATCGGTGCCGGCGACCAAGTGGTGGCCGTCGACAGTTTCTCCAACTACCCGCCCGAGGCGCCGGTGACGGATCTGTCGGCGTACGAGCCCAATATCGAGGCGATCGCCAAGTATCAGCCCGATCTGGTGATGACCGACGGCACGAACCCCGACCTCGATGCGCAGCTGAACAAGCTTGGCATCGCAGTGTTTGCGGCGAAGGCACCCAAGAACCTCGATCAGGTGTACCAGCAGATCGAGCAGATCGGTGCGGCCACCGGCAACATCGCTACTGCGGGCGCGGTGTCGCTGAAGCTGCAGGACGAGATCAACGCGCTCCTGAAGACCTACACGCGCCCCACTGAGGGCAAGCTCGTCTACTACTACGAGTTGGACAACACGTTCTTCTCGGCGTCATCCAAGACGTTCATCGGTGCGGTGTTCAACGAACTCGGACTGCTGAATATCGCCGACGAAGTGGACACCAAGCAGACCGCTGGGTACCCACAGCTCACTCCCGAGTTCATTCTCGAAAAGAACCCCGATGTGATCTTCCTCGCAGACACCAAGTGCTGCCAGCAGACCGCAGAAACCGTGAAGGCTCGTCCGGGTTGGGAATCCATCCGTGCGGTGAAGGAGGGCCGCATCGTGGAACTCGACGACGACATCGCGAATCGCTGGGGTCCTCGAGTGGTGGAGATCCTCCGAGCCGTCATCACCGGTATCACCGGCCTCACCTCCGATCCCGACAAGGTGTTCGAGCAGCAGTGATGCTCGCTATCCGTCGGCCCCGCTCGCTCGTGTTCGGCGTTGCCATCGGCGCGCTCGTGCTTGCTGTCGTGGTCGGTGTCATCGCGGGTACCTCGGGCATTGCGCCCGGGCGCGTGCTGGTGGAGGTCTTCGATCGGCTCACGCCGGGCCACGTCCGCTCGGGTCTCGATCTGCGTGAGCGCAACATCGTGTGGCAATTGCGCATGCCCCGGGTGGTGCTCGCCGGACTGGTGGGGGCGATGCTGTCGCTCGCCGGTGCCTCGTATCAGGGGGTGTTCCGTAACCCGCTCGTGGACCCGTATCTGTTGGGCGCGGCCGCAGGTGCAGGACTCGGTGCCACCATCGCCATCTCGTACCTCCGTTCGTCACGTGATTCGTGGGCGATCGACCCCATCGTGGGTCTCGGGTTCGTGGGTGCGATCGCCGCAGTGGTGGTCACCTACCTCGTCGGCGCCGCCGGTGGCGCACGCACGTCCACCTCGCTCGTGCTGGCTGGCGTGGCGGTCACCGCATTTGCCACGGCGTTCCAGACGTTCCTGCAGCGTCAGGACGACGAGACCCGCCGCGAGGTGTTCTCGTGGATCCTCGGGCGGCTGAACACCGCCACGTGGGGCGATGTGCGTCTTGTTGCGCCGTACATCGCGGCGAGTGCTGCGGTGCTGTTGTTGTACCGCCGGCAACTCGACGTGCTGCGTGTGGGCGAGGACGAAGCCGACGCACTCGGTGCGCAGGTCTCGCGCATCCGGCTGTGGGTGGTTGCCGCAGCAACACTCGGAACCGCTGCAGCCGTCTCCGTGAGTGGTCTCATCAGTTTCGTCGGCATCATCGTGCCGCACACGGTGCGCCTGCTCGGTGGTGCAAGCTTCCGCCGGGTGCTCCCGCTCTCGTTGCTGGTGGGCGCGGCGTTCCTCATTGCCACCGACACCTTTGCGCGCACTGCGTCGGGCGGCGACAACATCCCGATCGGTGTGGTGACCGCATTCTTCGGTGCCCCGTTCTTCATCGTGCTCATGCGCACCCGGGCGGTGGCGCGATGAGCCGGCTGGACATTCGTGGGCTGTCGGTGCAGTTCGGCCGGCGCACCGCGGTGGACTCCTTCGGCGCTGCCGTCGCTCCCGGCGAGTGGCTCTGTCTCATCGGCCCCAACGGCGCCGGCAAATCCTCGATCCTGCGCAGTGTGGTGGGCCTCGTCGAGTCCTCCGGAGACATCGAGGTCAACGGGCGGTCCATCCGCGGGATCCCGAATCGTGATCGGGCGCGGTTGGTTGCCTATGTGCCGCAGTCGCCGGTGCTGCCCGACGACATGACGGCCTTCGAGTACGTGCTGCTCGGACGCAATCCCTTCGTGGGCACCTTCCGTTCCGAGACCCGTCACGACCGCAATGTGGTGAACGATGTGCTCGAGCAACTCGGCCTCGCCGGGTTCCGGGATCGGTATCTCGCGGCGATGAGCGGAGGTGAGCGCCAGCGACTCGTGATTGCGCGGGCGCTTGCACAGGAGGCTCCGGTGCTGTTGCTCGACGAACCCACCACGGCGCTCGACATCGGTCACCAGCAGCAGGCGCTCGATCTGGTGGACAACCTGCGCCGCAAGCACGGTCTCACGGTGGTCTCGGCCATGCACGACCTCACGCTCGCCGGTCTGTACAGCGATCGGCTCGCACTCATGCACGAGGGGCACCTCGTCGCCCAGGGCACTGCGGCCGAGGTGCTGCGACCCGAGACACTCGCCGAGTTCTACAACGTGTCGGTGCAGGTGCACCATGCCGCCGACGGCACCGTCATCGTGGTGCCGGTCCGTCAGTCGTCCTGAGCGGCGTGCGGCAACACGGGCGGGTGTGAACTACCGCGTGGGCAGACCTGACAGACTCGGACCGATGAACGCGGTGGGTGAGCGGCGGCGGGTGCGGCGCCATGTCGGGGTGGCCGCTGCGTGCACTGCGGCGTTGTGCCTGTTCGCCGTCGCATCGTGCACCGACAGCGACGACGAGTCGGGTCGTGCAGGTGCGCCGGAGGTGGAGTCGATCGCTGTCGCAACCAAACCGGGTCATCCATTGGATCCGCTCACGGCTGGCGAACTCGAGACCTTTCGTGCGGTGCTCGACGCGGCTGGTTATGCAACGGGCAGCACGTATCCGTATGTGGCGCTCGACGTGCCCGACAAAGCGGCGGTGCTGTCGTGGCGCAGCGGTGATGCGCTTGCGCGCCGCGCCTTTGCAGTGGTGCGGCGCAACGGCGACACCTTCGAAGCAGTGGTGGATCTCGCGGCGCGCTCTCTGGTGTCGTGGACCCCGCGGGTCGGCGTGGAACCCGGATTCGCCACCGCCGAGTTCGGGGTGGGGTCCGCGGCTGCTCGCAGCGATGCTCGCTTCGTCGCCGGGCTCACAGCACGCTCGCTCACGGTCGACCAGGTGGTGATGGTCACCTTCGGCCCTGGCTCCACAACCGCACCGGACGAGAGTGGACGGCGGCTCGTGCGAGTGCTGCCGTATCTGCGTGGCACCGATTCGAACTATCTGTCCCGACCCGTCGAGGGCCTCGTGGCCACGGTGGATGTCGAGACCGGCGAGGTGGTGTCGGTCACCGATTCGGGCGCAGTGCCAGCGCCGTCAGCGGCAGCGGCCCCCGATCCGCAGCGGCAACGTCCACCGCTCGCCGACCTCGGTTTCACAGCGGCCGACGAGACGAGTCTGCGCGTCACCGATCACGCCATCGAGTGGGCCGGATGGTCGATGCGATGGGGTGCGAACCGTCGCACCGGTATCGAGCTGAACTCGCTGGACTTCGACACGGGAACCGGCGCCCGCCGCGTGATGTACGAGGCGTATCTGTCGGATCTCTTCGTTCCCTATCAGGACCCCGACCCCGCGTGGTCGTTCCGCACACTGCTCGACTCGGCCGAGTTCGGGATGGGCACCACACTGTCGAGCCTGCAGCCCGGTATCGACTGTCCCACGACTTCCACGTTCGCCGATGTGCTGATTCCCGACGATGCAGCGCTCGCGCAAGTGCGTCCGCGGTCGGTCTGTGTCTTCGAACGTCCCACCGGCAATGTCGCCTACCGGCACGAATCGGTGGGCGCGGCAGAGATCGAACTGGTCGTCCGTTGGATCTCCACGATCGGCAACTACGACTACATCGTGGACTATGTCTTTGGTGCCGACGGCAGCATTCGATTCCACGTATTCGCTGCCGGTGTGGTGCTGCAGAAAGGTGTGGACGCCCATACTGCCGACGAGGCGCAACGAGTCGGCGTCGATGATCACGGGGTGCTCGTGGGCGATGGACTGGTGGCCACGAACCACGACCACTACATGAACTTCCGTCTGGACCTCGATGTGGACCAGACGGTAAATGAGTTGGTCCGTGAGCGCATCGTGGCCGAACCGGTTGCCTCGAACCCCGGTCGCACCAGCATCTGGCGTACCGAAGCAGAGGTCGTCGCCACCGAATCCGCGGCCCGGTACACGCCCGATCCGCGTGCGCCAGAACGCATCCTGATTCGTTCGACTGCATCGAACGGTCCGGCGGGACACCGTCCGGGCTACGAACTCGATGTGGGTGACGCTGTTGCGGTGTCGCCGGCCCCGAACTCGAGCGATCCGGGCATGCGCCGCGGTGGCTGGGCTGCTGAGACGTTGTGGGTCACGCCGCACGCGGCGGCGGAGCGTTTCGCGAGCGGTCTGTATGTGCCCAGTGGCGCAGCCGATGCGGGATTGGTGGAGTGGACGGCGCAGAATCGATCCCTCGCGGAGAGCGACCTCGTGATGTGGTTCAGCGTGGGCTTCCACCACATCGTGCGTACCGAAGATCTCCCGAGCATGCCGGCACACGAAGCACACTTCGGGCTGTTTCCCGCCAACGCGTATCCGTACAACCCGTTCCTCGACGTGGCGTCCGCCGCCGACTGAGTACGCGATTCGCCGTTCAGCGTGTGCGGCCGCGCCTCACCGCGCTTGCCCGGACGGACGGCTCAGAACTCGATGCCGCGCCGTGCGGGAATGCCTTGGTCGTAGGCGTGCTTGATCTTGCGCATCTCGGTGGCGGTGTCGGCCACCTCGATGAGCGCAGGATGAGCGTCGCGTCCGGTGATCACCACATGGGTGTGTGGTGCCCGGCCGGTGATGGCCTGCACCACGTCCTCCACCGGGATCCAGCCGAACGTGACTGCATACGTGATCTCGTCGAGAATCACGAGGTCGTAGTTGCCGCTGGCGAGCTTCTCGGCGGCCACGCGCCACGCCTCCCGGCCGTGCGCCTCGGTCTGGTCCATGTCGGCGGACTCCCAGGTGAAGCCGTCACCCAGTGTCCACCATTCCACGCCGAGGTGATCGGCAAGTTTCTTCTCGCCGGTCTTCCACGCCTCGCTCTTGATGAACTGCACCACACACGTGCGCCAGTCACGGGCCCACGCCCGGGCCATCACGCCGAAGGCGGCAGAGCTCTTGCCCTTGCCGTTTCCGGTATTCACGAGCACGAGCGACTCCGAACGCATGTCATCACGGTACCGAGGCCGCTACCGTCGCCCACCGGATGAGACAGCAGGACATCGACCGGGCCGTGCTGGGGTGCACGCAGGCGCATCGGCGTCTCGTGGACCACTTGGACGGTCTGCTGCGCGCCGGTGCGCTGAACCCTTCGTCGCCCTCGTTGTTGCCGAACTGGAGCGTGGCACACGTGCTCGTCCACCTCGCTGCCAACGCAGACAGCCACGTGCGTGTGTTCGACGGCGCGGCGCGCGGTGAGGTGCTGGATCAGTACGCAGGAGGTTTCGCGGCCCGTAATGCGGCGATCGAGGAGGGCGTCGGCAAGGACGCTGCGCAACTGGTGGGCGAGATCGGCGACTCGTGTGCGCGTCTCGAACAGGCGTGGGCCGTGGCCGCCGAACGCGGCTGGGAGGGTCGGTGGCGCTCGCCACTCGGACCCGAGCTTGCCGTGACCGAACTGCCGTTCCGGCGTTGGCGCGAAACCGAGGTGCATCACGCCGATCTCGGGCTGGATGGATTCGGGTTCGACGACTGGTCGCCCGAATACGTCAAGCGCGAACTCGCGCTGCGCACGATCGAATGGTCCAGCCGTCAACCGATGGGCATGACCTCGTTGCCCAAGGCGGCACTGCAGCTGTCGACCACCACACGCCTTGCGTGGCTCATGGGTCGTGTAGTGCCCGCAGGACTCGAACCGGTGACCTTCGGCTGATGATGCTCCTCGGCTGGCCCCGGCGTGCCGGGGGCAGGGCGCTGCGCCCAGTGTTCGCCACCGTGTTGGCCGCGGTGGTTGCTGCGGTGCTCGCGGGGTTCGTCGCACCGACTGCAGCCTCGGCACATGCGGTGGTCGACGACACCGTTCCCCGGGCGGGCGCGATCCTCGAGGTTGCACCCAATGAGATCGTGCTCGACTTCGACGACGACATCGAGATCGGTCTGTCGTACACGGGTCTGTTCACTGCTGCCGGCGAGCCGATTGCGCTCGATCGCGCGGTCGAGACACCGGATCGCACCCAGTTGGTGGTGCCCATCACCGATCCCTTTGCCCTCGGGGCGGGCACCTATGTCGTGGCCTACCGCGTCACTGCGGTCGACGGACACGTAGAGCACGACACATTCGCCTTCCAGATCGGCACACAGGCATCGGACCAGATCGCCGCGGTGCGTGGGCTGTCGGGACTCACGGACCCCGCTGCACACGGATGGGAATGGACCCTCGGTGTGTTGCGTGGTGCGGGTCTGGCGGGCCTCGCACTGCTGCTCGGAACCTTTGCCGTCGTGCTGCTGACGCGACGGGAGAGCGACAGCGCGCCGACATCGGCGCCCGATGCCGGGCCGACGGGTACCGGACTGGTGGGCGCCGTACTCGTCGCAGTGTGCGCAGTGCTGTCGATCGCCGTGCAGGGTGGACTCTCGAGCGCGGGTTCGCCGAGCGCATTGTTCGACACGGGCCTGTGGTCCGAGGTGATCGCCACGCAGTTCGGTGCGCTGACGATTGCGCGTGCCGCACTCGGAGCCGTTGCAGTGGTGATCGTGGTGTCGATCCGACTGGCGGCCACGCGGGCGTGGCGCGCCGCAGCACTCACGCTCTCGCTGTGTCTGCTCGGAACCTTTGCGTGGTCCGGGCACGCAGCGCGCGGAAGGCTCGCTGCGCTCGGCGTGTTGCTGGACCTGGTGCACCGGGGAGCGGCACTGGTCTGGCTCGGGGGACTCGTGGTGATCGTGCTGGCCCGCCGTTCGCTGTTGGCGAGCGATGGGCGTCCCGCTCGGCCGGTGGAGGTGTGGACAACGAAGGGTCTCTGGGCGGTCGGTGTGCTGGTGATCACCGGTGTGCTGCAGATGTGGAGGACCGTGGAGCGCCCCGGCTCCCTCGGCGACACGGCATACGGTCGAACACTCGTGGGCAAGACCGCGCTGGTGGTGTTCGTGCTGGTGATCGCGGTGATGCTGCGCGGCGTGCTGCGCCGTCACGGTCCCCGATCTGCACGATCGTTGTTCGTATCGCAGACGGTGCTCGCACTGATGGTGACGGGAGTGTCTGTCGGCCTTGCGGGTGCGGCACCCAATGAGCGCCCGTCGTCGGTGCCCGTCACGGTCAGCGCCCGAGCCGACGACCTCACCGCCAGCCTCACGCTCACCCCTGCCCGTGCGGGATCCAACGACGTGCACCTCGTGGTGAGCGAGGTAGGGGCCACCGAACCCACCCGCGCAGCGCGGGCGGTGCTCGCGAACCCCGAACGCGGTCTCACCGACCTGGTGATCCCGCTCGTGCCCGACGGCCCCGATCACTACTCGGCCTACGCCGTGCAGATCGCCGTGCCGGGTACGTGGCAGGTCCGGTTGGAGGTGGACACGTCGTCGGGCACCGTGACGCTCGACCTGCAGGTGACCGTCAGCGACCGCTGAGTTCGGCGAGACGCACCGTGCGGTCGGTGATGCGTGCCGCTTCGTCGAGGTCGTGGGTCACCAAGATGGCAGTGACGCCGGTGGTGGCCAGCACCGTGCGCAGGTCATCGGCCAGTCGGTCGTGGAGGTCACGGTCGAGCCCGGTGAGCGGCTCGTCGAGCAGGAGCAGTTCGGGTCGGGGTGCAAGCGCGCGTGCGAGCGCCACACGCTTGGCCTCGCCGCCCGACAGCGTGGTGACGTCACGGTCGCCGAACCCGTCGAGGCCGACGAGCGCGAGCAGTTCGGACACACGCGCCGCACGCTCGGAGCGCGGTACTCGACGCATCTCGAGCCCGAATGCGATGTTGGCAGCCACATCCCGGTGCGGGAAGAGTTGTTCGTCCTGGAAGACGAACCCGAAGGGTCGGCGGTGTGTGGGTACACGAGCGAGGTCGCTGCCGTTCCAGCACACCACGCCGGCATCGGGCAGTGCCAACCCGGCGATGATGCGCAGCAGTGTGCTCTTGCCGCTCCCGCTCGGGCCGACGAGCGCACAGCGCTCACCGGTCGGCACATGCAGCGACACGTGCTCCAGCAGCGGTCGGTCGTCGTAGCGCATGCTCACATCGGTCACGTCGAGCATCAGAACGACACTCCGCGCTCGCCGCGCAGGCGATCGATCACCAGCATCACCGCCAAGGTCGCGCCGGCGAGCAGCGTGGCAAGTGCCGATGACGTTGCGAGGTTGAGCTGGCTCGGTCGGCTCAGCAGGCGGGCGATGACGATGGGGGCAGTCTCGTTACCCACGCGGGTGAGGAAACTGGTGGCGCCGAACTCGCCGAGCGACATCGCAAGTGCGAACCCGCAGGCAACCCCGATCGCGCGGCGCAGCACGGGGAGATCCACCTCGCGCCACACGCGCCGCGGTGGCGCGCCGAGCGTGGCGGCCGCTTCGCGCAGGCCCGGGTCGATGGCGCGCAGCGTGGGCAGCACGACGCGTACCACGAAGGGCAGCGCCACGAGGGCCTGTCCGAGGGGCAGCATCACCCACGAGCCGCGGAGGTCCATCGGTGCTCGATCGAAGGTGATGAGCAGACCGAAACCGACGGTGACGGCCGACGTGCCGAGCGGCAGCATGAGTCCTGTGTCGAGCAGGCCCGAGCCACGACGTGCGAGCGCAATCGCACATGCGGCGAGCGTGCCGATGACCACGGCGATCACCGTGGCAACTGCTGCGATGCGCAACGAGGTGATGAGGCTCTCCCATGGAGCCGTGTCGTTCGGTGCGGCGCCGGGCACTGAGCCCGCAGGGCGTCCGAAGACCGTGCGCCACGCGTCGAGAGACCACTGCTGGGCCCCGGTGCGCAACGAGCGCACGGCGAGCACCAACAACGGGGTGATGGCGATGATGGCGGTGAGCGCAGCGACGGCGATGACGAGCATCCGTCCACGGTGAGTCCGGGCGTTCCGGAGGTGCTGCACGGTGCGCATCGAGTGCATGCGTGACGATCGGGCCTGCACTGCTGTCCAGGCGCCCATGAGCGCCAGTACCACCACGAGCTGTACGAGTGCCAGCACCGAGGCCGTGCGCAGGTCGAGCCGTTGTGTGGTGACGCGCCAGATCTCCACCTCGAGCGTGGGCCGGGTGGGCCCGCCGAGCAGACGTGCGATGCCGAACGACGTGAGACAGAACAGGAACACGATGGAGCCCGATGCAGCGATGGCGGGACGCAGGAGCGGCAGCGTGACATGGCGCATGGTGCGCCACGGACCTGCACCGAGGGTGGCAGCGGCATCCCCGAGCGCCGGATCGAGTTGAGCCACCGATGCGCCCACCGTGCGGATCACCACGGCGAGATTCACCCACACGTGCGCAATCACCATCGCGAGCACGCTCCGACGCCACGAACCCGGCAGCACCGTGAGGAACGCCGACCCCACCACCACGGTGGGCAGTACGAAGGGCACCGTGACGAGCGCCAGCACCGTGCGTCGGCCCGGCACGCGATAGCGCGACAGCACGTAGGCGGGTGCGAGGCCGATGAGCATCGCCAGTACGGAGCAGAGTGCTGCCTGCCACACGGTGAACCACAGCACCCCGCGCACGCGCGATGAGCCGAGTACGTCGGCAATGGCCGATGGCTCGAAGCCCCTCGCCACGATGGCAGCCACCGGGAGCACGAAGAAGAGCGCGACGAAGACGACGGGCCCGGCGGCCAGTACCCACGGCGCCCATGCGGGCGCTAGTCGAGCACGGTGTCGGTCCATGCAGTGATCCAGCGTTCGCGGTTCGCCTCGATCTCGTCAGGAGGCAGGGACAACGGTGTTGCGGTGGGGCGGGCGAAGCGCTCGAAGAGTTCGGGCAGTGCGACACCTACGCGTACCGGGTACACGAAGTTCGAGAGCGGGAGTTCGGCCTGGAAGGTCTCGCTCACGAGGAAATCGATGAGGAGTTGTGCGGCCTCGGTGTGTCGGGTGCCCTCGAGGATCCCGGCGAACTCCACGGTCCGGAAACACGATGCCTCGACCGATGCGGTGAGCGGCTCGGTGGGTTTCGGGTCCGACGCGTAGATGATCGTGGCGGGCGGACTCGATGCGTAACTCACCACGATGGGGCGTGTGCCGCTCCCGCCGCCTGCGCTGAACTCGTCGTAGTACGCGGTGTCCCAGGACTCCACCACGCGAACGCCGTTCGCTCGCAATTGCTGCCACCACTCGGCGAAACCCGTGTCGCCGAAGTGGGCGACGCTGGCAAGGAGGAACGCGAGGCCCGGCGCGGAGGTGGCGGGATTCTGTACCACGAGCAGATCGGCATACGCAGGTTTGGCGAGGTCCTCGAGTGACGTGGGCGGCGCAACGGCGCGCTGTTCGAACCATGCCCGGTCGTAGTTCAGGCAAACATCGCCGATATCCACCGGTGTCACCTCATGGCCCGGCACCAGTGCTGTTGCGGCGGGGTCGAGCGCATCGAGGACCTCGGACTCGTAGGCGACGAAGAGGCCGTCGGTGTTCACCGCGCGCGACAACAGGTTCGAGTCCAGTCCCCAGAGCACGTCGCCCTCGGGACGCCCCTTGGTGAGGATCGCCTTGTTCACGAGCGTCCCGGTGTCGCCGGCCTTGGCCACCACCACGCGGATGCCGGTTTGCGCGGTGAACGTGGCCAGCGAAGCGGGTTCCACGAACGAGTCGTAGGCCAGCACGGTGAGCGTGATCTGCTCGGCGGAGTCGTTGCTGTCGGAGCACGCTGCTGCGGTTGTGGCCAGCGCGGCCAGTGCTGCAGTGCAGACCACCCGATGGAACCGACGCCGCACCGCGCCGCCGCGAGTGGGGTGAGCATGTGTGTTCATGACGTCATCTCCTTGTCGAGGGGTCGCAGCGCGTGCGGTCGAACCACCAGCAATGCACCCGAGCGCACCGTGATGTGTGCCCGGTCGTCGGTGAGCACATTGCTCACGCCGCGACTGGCGGTGGGGTGCAAGGTGTCGTCGTCGAGCGCGTACTGCACACCGCGGGTGGTCAGCCCGTGTGCGGGTCCGCCCACGGGCAGCAGCGAGATCACCTCGCCGGCTCGTCCGGCGACGGTGCGCGTGGCTGGCCCCTGCAGCACCACGATGTGCGCCTCGCCCCACCACGCCTCCACCGCGATGTGGGCGAGTGAAGGATCCGCCAGAGCGAACAGCGCCCCCAACGAATGGTCCAGACGATCACCGCCCCCGCCGAGCACGGTGATCCGTTCGACACCGCGCGACGCGGCGGCGCGCAGGGCGAGTTCGGTGTCGGTGAAGTCCTTGTCGGTGGGGTGGGTCTCCACCTCGATGGTGTCGGCGTGGAGTCGGGCCCGTCCGTCCGGCGAGATCGAATCGAGGTCGCCCACCACGATGTGCACCTGCAGGCCGGCCGCCACGGCATGGTCGTATCCCGAGTCGGCGGCGATGACGATCGTGGAGTCGGTGTGGTGTTCGAGCCACTGCGTCACGGCCCGTGGATCGAGTGCGTCACCCCCGACGACCACCAGTGCTGTGCTCATGGCATCCCTCCGCTGGCATTACCCAGATCAGGTTCTCGGGTCGGTGACGGCGGTGCACCCTCTCAGCCCGGCGGTTCCCCGAGCTCCCCGTTCGTTGTGCCGACGATGCTAGCGGCGGTTGGCCTGCCAGGGGAATGCGGCTCGTTGCACGGTGAGCGAATACAGCACGAGCGACGCGATCACCACACCCATGCCCACGAACTGCACCGGGCGCACCGACTCGCCGAGGAGCAACCACGCCGCACCGGCGGCCAGCGCGGGCTGCGACACCTGCATCGTGGAGATCGTGCCGAGTGCCAGATGTTTCTGTGCAACGAGGATGAGCGTGTGGGCGATCACGCCGTTGCTCAGGGTGAGCAGCAGCAGCCACGGCCAGCCATGGGCGGGAATCGCGGTGACGAATCCCTGCGAGATGGACCACGGCAGCACCACGATGCCCGCCGAGAGCGACGTGCACGCCATGAACTCACCGATGTCGATGCGCGGGCGGAACTTCTTGGAGAGCAGCAGGTAGGTGGCCCACGTGAAGATGGACCCGATCGCCATCGCCACGCCGAACACGTTCGACTCGCCCTGGTTCTTCTCGCTCATCAGCGCAACGAGTGCCACGCCGCCGATGGCAGGTGCACCCCACACCAGGGCTCGCCACGGAATCCGCTCGCGGTAGAACAACGCGCTGGCCGGCACGATGACGAGCGGTCCGAGGGCGCCGAGGAACTCCACATTCGCCACCCTCGTGTGTTGCACGGCGGTGAAGAAGCAGGCGATGTTCATGCCGAACATGGCGCCGGGCAGCGCAGCGGTCTTGAGTCCGTTCCACGTGATGTGCTTGCCGCGGAACGCAAGGATGATCTGCCATGCCACGCACGCCATGAGCGAGCGCACACAGGCGAGGGTGATGCCCGGCGTGCCGGCCTTCTTGGCCACGGTGGAGCCGAGCGAGAGCACGCACACCGAGGTGATGAGTGCGGGCCAACCTGCGTCGAGGCGGCTCGCGTTGGAGCGAACCGCAGTCATGGTGCGAGACATGGCTCAGTTCGCCCCGGTGCGCGCAATGTCGGGTTCGACATAGACCGTCTGCGCCATCGGTTCGCGCTCGCGGATCGCTGCCTCCACACCGTCGATCGCCGTGGCGAGATCCGCAACGCTCAACGAATGGTCGAACTCGACCTTGATACCCACGAGCAACTGTTCGGGGCCGATGTGCTGGGTCTTGAGGTGGATGACGCTGCGCACTGCGGGATGCTCGTTGGCGGCAGCGCGGATGCGGGCCTCACTCTCCGTACTCGCCGTCTCGCCGAGCAGCGAGGCCTTCATCTCCACCGCAAGGATGATGGCGATGACGGTGAGGAGCACGCCGATGGCGATCGACGCGATCGAGTCCCACACCGGGTCGTGGGTGAAGTGCGAGAGCAGCACCCCGACAAAGGCAAAGATCAGGCCCACTTCGGCTCCGGTGTCCTCGAGCAGGACCACCGGAAGTTCGGGTGAGCGAGACGTGCGGATGAAGGTCCACCACGACATCCCGGCAGGTCGCACATGGTTGGCCTCTCGCACGGCGGTGGCGAGCGACGCCGTCTCGAGTGCGATGGCCACTGCGAGGATCACGATGGCGACCGGCAGGTTCTTCGTCTCGTGCGGGTGAGCGAGTTTCTTGATGCCTTCGTAGAGCGCAAAGAGTCCGCCCATGCTGAAGAGCACGAGCGCCACGATGAACGACCAGAAATACCGCTCCCGGCCGTAGCCGAACGGATTGCGCCGGTCCGGTGCGCGCCGTGCGCGCCGTGATCCGAGCAGGAGCAGTGCTTGGTTGCCGGTATCGGCGAGCGAGTGGCCGGCTTCGGCGAGCATGCCGGCCGATCGGGTGAAGGCGAAGCCGACGAACTTGGCGATGGCGATCCCGAGGTTCGCGCAGAAGGCCGCCAGAATCGCTTTCTTCGAACCTTCCTGCACGAATGAGTAGGTTGGCACACGGCGACAAGGGGGAGTGGTAGTGGGGCAATTGTCGGGTCGTGTGGCGCTTGTCACCGGCGGTGGCCGGGGCATCGGGCGGGGAATCTCCGAACTGCTGGCCTCCGAGGGAGCAGCCGTCGGGGTGAACTACCGCAAGGACGTCGAGGCGGCCGAATCCACCGTGGCAGCCATCACGGCGGCCGGTGGGGTGGCTCGCATGTACGGGGCCTCGATCGACGACCCGGACGCCGATGCAGCGATGGTGGAAGCCATGCTGGCCGACTTCGGTCATATCGACATCCTCGTGTGCAACGCCGGCATTGCGTCTCGAGGCCTGTCGGTGGCCGACACCGATCCCACCGAGGTTGCGCGTCTGCTCGGTACGCACGCCGTGGGCCCACATCATCTGTGCCGACTGGTGCTGCCGTCGATGCGTACCCGTGGCCGGGGCGACATCGTGATGGTGTCGTCGGTGGCGGGTCGAACGATGGGCCCCAACGGTGCCCCGTACAACATGGGCAAAGCGGCGATGGAAGCCCTTGCGTACACCCTCGCCAAGGAGGAACGCCCACATGGCATCCACGTGAATGTGGTGGCTCCCGGTCTCGTGGAGACCGACATGGGTGTGCGCCTTGCTCGCGCGATGACCGGACGGCGAGACATCCAGGACCTGCGCTCGGTCGATGCATCCATGCCGTTCGGGCGTGTGTGCCAACCGCGAGACGTGGCCAATGTGGTGCTGTGGCTGTGCAGCGACGGTGCTGGGTACGTGACGGGCCAACGCATCGAGTGCGACGGCGGCGGACCGGTCACGCCCATCGTCTGAGCGCCGATAGCCTCAGCGATGTGACCACCCCCGGATCTGCATCCCCGCTGGCCGCAGGCGTGCAGTCGCCGCTTGCGCCCGCTACCCCCGCATCGGCCCCGATCATCGAGATCACCGATGCAGCACTCGCGACGCTGATCGAGTTGCGGGCCGAGGAAGCCGACGCCGAGCGACTGGGTCTGCGCCTCGAGGTTGCCGGCGACAACGGCGACACCTTCCAGTACGACCTGTCCTTCGACGAGTACACCAAGGCTGCCTTCACCGACGAGGTGCGCACGCACAACGGTCTCAAGGTCATCATCCCCGCCCGTGACATCGACAAGCTCCAGGGCGCGGTGCTGGACTACGCCGGTTCGAGCGGCTTGGTCATCCGCAACCCGAACAAGCCCGTCGGCGCCCGCATCGAGGGACTCACGCACGACGATGCGCTCTCGGCCGAGATCGATGCGCTGCTGACGGCCGAGATCAACCCGGCGCTGGCCGCCCACGGCGGTTTTGTCACCTTCGTCGGCCACGACGGCGAGGGCGCGGCGTACCTGCGCATGGGTGGCGGTTGCCACGGGTGCTCGATGAGTCGCATGACGATGATGGACGGTGTGCAGACGATGCTCGTCGAGCGCATCCCCACCGTGGTCAAAGTGGTGGACGTGACCGATCACGCCACGGGCGAGAACCCGTACTACTCCTGATTCGTTCGTGCCACCGCTGAGGCGGTCGGCTGCCCCGGAGCCCGGGGGTGCCTGACTACGATGCAGCGAGGCGGGTCATCGGCCCGCATCGGGTTTCGATCGTCGAAGAGGTCCCATGTCCGGAATCGTGAGTTACGGCGCCTACATCCCCTACTGGCGTCTGCAGCGCAGCGCCATCGGCGCGGCACTCGGCAGCGGCGGCGGGCGCGGCACGCGGTCGGTGGCGAGCTACGACGAGGACACCACCTCGATGGCGGTGGAGGCAGGTCGCATCGCACTTGCGGCTGCTCCGTCCGGGTTCGTTCCGCACACGCTGTGGTTCGCCACGGCCACACCGGCCTATCTCGACAAGACGAACGCCACGGGGATCCACGCAGCACTGGCGTTGCCCGACTGGGCCGGGGCCTTCGACACGATCGGGTCCGTGCGTTCGCAGGTGGCCGCGATGATGGGCGCCGCGAGCGGTGGTCCGCAGATTGCGCTCGTGTCGGACATCCGTGTCGGTCTGCCCGGTGGTGGCGACGAGTCCAATGGCGGCGACGCCGCCGCAGCAATCTGCTTCGGAGACCAGAACGTGATCTGCGAGCAGTTCGGTGGGGCCTTCGCCACTGCAGAGTTCGTGGATCGCTGGCGCGAACCGGGTGATGTGGCGTCGAAACAGTGGGAGGAACGCTTCGGTGAGTACGCCTACCTGCCGTTGGTGCAGCAGGCGTTCCAGCGCGCACTCGACAGCACCGGTGTGTCTGCTGCTTCGTTCGACCACGTCATCATCAGCGGTCTGCACGGCCGTGCTGCCAAGGCCACGGCCAAGGCGATCGGGGTGCGCCCCGAGTCCGTCGCCGACGACCTGTCGGCCACGATCGGCAACTCGGGTACCGCGCAGGCGATGGTGAACCTGTGCGACGTGCTCGATCGGGCCGAACCCGGCCAGACGATCGCGGTGGTGATCCTCGCCGACGGTGCCAGTGTGTGGTTCCTCCGGGCCACGCCCGAGCTCGCCGCCTTCCGGGCCCGACAGGGCGCAACGGTGGCTGCGCAGATCGCCTCGACCCGTGACGATCTCACCTACGCCTCGTACCTCACGTGGCGTGGCCTGCTGCACCGCGAGCCGCCGCGCCGGCCCGAGCCGGATCGACCGGCCGCCCCGCCGAGCCTGCGGCGCAATCAGTGGAAGTTCGGGTTCTTCGGATCCCGGGACGAGACCGGATTCGTGCACCTGCCGCCGTCCAGGGTGAGTTTCGGCACCGGCGAGATCGATCACATGGAGCCGGTCCGTATGGCCGATGTGCAGGCCACCATCGCCACCTACACCGTGGACCGACTGGCCTACAGCCTCAGCCCGCCCGTGGTGGCTGCAGTGATCGACTTCGACGGCGGGGGCCGGTTCCAGTGCGAACTCACCGACGTGGATCCCGATCGGGTGAAGATCGGCGACCGGGTGGAGATGACCTTCCGCCGTCTCTACACACAAGACGGCGTACACAACTACTTCTGGAAGGCCCGACCGATCCGCGGTCGGGCAGAATGACCACGAGCACCCGCACGGCGACAGCGTTCGCCGGGCCCAAGGAGGACTGACATGGCGTCACACGGAATCCGCGACAAGGTGGCCATCATCGGCATGGGTTGCACCAACTTCGGCGAGCACTGGGACAAGTCCACCGACGACATGCTCGTGGAGTCGTCGTCGGCTGCGCTTACCAATGCGGGTGTGCGACTCGACGACATCGATGCGTTCTGGTTGGGCACGATGGGCTCGGGCCTGTCGGGCCTCACGCTGTCGAGGCCGCTCAAGATCCAGCACAAGCCCGTGACGCACGTGGAGAACTACTGCGCCACCGGCAGCGAGGCGTTCCGCAATGCGTGCTACGCGGTTGCGTCCGGCGCCTACGACGTGGTCATGGCGATCGGTGTGGAGAAGCTGAAGGACTCGGGGTATTCGGGTCTCGTGGTGGGAGCACCGGCACACGACGGCACACCGCTCACCGTCACTGCGCCCGCAAGTTTCTCGTTCCTCGCCCCGGCGTATGCGAAAAAGTACGGCGTCGATCCGGTGGAACTCAAAGAGGTGCTCACGCGCATTGCGTGGAAGAACCATCGCAACGGTGCGCTCAACCCGCGTGCACAGTTCCGCAAGGAGGTCTCCAAGGAGACCATCTCGTGCAGCCCCATCGTGGCGGGCCCGCTCGGCATCTTCGACTGCTCGGGTGTGTCCGACGGTTCGGCCGCAGCCATCATCGTGCGCGCCGAGGATGCCCACAAGTACACCGACAAGCCGCTCTACGTGAAGGCGCTGTCGTTCGTCGCCGGCCCCGCCGACGGCCCCATCGATCCGTCGTACGACTACACCTCGTTCGACGAGGTGGTGCACAGCGCCGTGGACGCCTACAAGCAGGCCGGCATCACCAACCCGCGTGCGGAGCTGGCGATGGCCGAGGTACACGACTGCTTCACGCCCACCGAACTCGTGCTCATGGAAGACCTCGGTTTCTCCGAGCGCGGCTACGGCTGGAAAGACGTGCTCGACGGATCGTTCGACCTCGACGGCGAATTGCCCGTGAACCCCGACGGCGGCCTCAAGTCGTTCGGCCACCCGATCGGAGCGAGCGGACTGCGGATGCTCTTCGAGTGCTGGACCCAGTTGCGCGGTGAGGCAGGTGCGCGCCAGATCTCCTCGGTGGCAGCAGGCAAGAACAAGGCACTCACCCACAACCTGGGCGGTTCGCCCGGCGCATGCGTGAGTTTCGTGAGCGTCGTCGGGACCGAACTCGGGTGACGATCCGGCGCAGGGTGCTGCTGGCTTCGGCGGTTGCGCTCGGAACACTGGTGTCGGGCGCACTGCCCGCAGCAACACGGGTCGAGGCTCAGGCCGCGGACTCGGCGTCGCGCAAGTTGGTGTTCGAAAAGCGCATCACCGGACGCAGCCTGTTCTCCAAGAGCCTCGGCATCTCGCCGACGGGCCTCGTGTTCTCGCAGAACATGATGTACCGCCACAACGTGACGGTGTTCGACCGCACCGGCAAGCTGGTGAAGGTCATCCCCGACACCGTGGACCTCAAGAAGTTCGGTATCCCCGGTAAGTCCGGCCTCTACAAGGGGTCACCCGTCGAGGTCGCGTTCTCGCCGAACGGGCGCAAGGCCTATGTGTCGAACTACCAGATGTACGGCAAGGGATACAGCCGACCGGGTAACGACAAGTGCGCCAAGGGTCGCTGGGACAAGAGTTTCGTCTATCGCATCGACATCCCCACACTCACGATCGATCAGGTGATCCCGGTGGGAGCGGTGCCGAAGTACGTGGCCGTGACCCCCGACGGGTCCAAGCTCGTCGTGTCGAACTGGTGCTCGTACAGCGTGTCGATCATCAACATCTACACGGGGGCAACCCTGAAAGAGCTGCCGGTGGGGCGCTTCCCCCGTGGCATCGCTATCACGTCGGACTCGACGTACGCCTACATCGCGGTGATGGGCGCGAACCGCATCACCAAGGTGAACCTGCGCACCTACGCCACGTCCAACGTCAAGGGTGCGGGAACCTCGCCGCGGCACCTGATCCTGTCGCCCGACAACAAGACGCTGTACGTGTCGAACAATCTGGCCAATGCCGTGCGCAAGATCACCCTCGCCACCGGCAGGGTGCGAACCGTGGTGAGCGGCAAGCGTCCGCGCAGCATGGCGCTGTCTGCCGACGGCACGAGTCTGTACGTGGTGAACTTCTACAGCGACACCGTGTCCAAGATCCGCACGTCGGACTTCAAGGTGCTGCAGCGACTGAACACCAAGGGCGTGCACCCCATCGGCATCACCTACGACCCGGTCACCCGTCGTGTGTGGGTGGCGAACTACCGCGGCAGCATCGCTATTTTCCAGGAGCGTTGAGCACCCCGAGCACCGCATCGTGCAGATGGGTGTTGCTCGACACCGCACTGTCGTGCAGATAGGTGCGCTCGCCGAGTCGATCGGTGAACGTGCCGCCCGCCTGCTCCACCACGACCTGCACGGCTGCGAGGTCGTAGGGCGACAGGCCGATGGCATCGACTGCGGCATCGAGGGCGCCCTCGGCAACCAGCATGTGCTGCCAGAAGTCACCGAAGCCTCGTGCTCGGTAGGCGCGCTGTTGCAGTTCGACGAGTCGCGGTGTGAGTCCGAGTTCGTCCCACCCTGCGTTGAACGTGACCGACACCTGGGCATCGCCGAGCGACGCCGTGGGCGACACCGCGAGTGGGTGGTCGCCCACGAAGGCACCGACACCCACTGCAGCCTTCCAGCGTCGACCGAGCGCAGGCGCTGACACCACGCCCACCACCGGTCCGTGTTCGCGGTGCACGAGGGCGATGAGCGATGCCCACACCGGGATGCCGCGCACGAAGTTCGAGGTGCCGTCGATGGGGTCCACCACCCAACGCCAGTCGGCGTCGGGATTACCGCGCGCTCCGTGCTCCTCGCCGAGCAGGCTGTGCTGTGGCCGACGTTCGGCCAGCACTGCAGCGATGCGAGCTTCGGTCTCGCGGTCTGCTTCGGTGACCTCGGTGCGGTTGGCCTTCCAGTCCACCGAGAACGCTTTGGCCCGGTAGCGGGGCAGGGTGATCGAGTCGGCGAGGTCGGCGAGTTCGAGTGCGAGCGCCAACTCGTCTGCGAGGTCGCTCACCGGGGGTGTGTGCACCCGGCCATCATGCATCAAGCAGACGGCGAACCGTGGCAGCAATTCCGTCGGCATCGAGGCCGAGGCGACGCAGGATCGTGTCGGGCTTGGCCTGGGGGATGAACACGTTGGGCACCCCGAGCACCTCGACGTACGGGCGGGCCAGTTCGGGCGAGCGGTGCGACACGAGCAGGTCGGCGATGATCATGCCGATGCCGCCTTCGCGGATGCCGTCCTCCACGGTGACGACGATGCGATGACGTGCGGCATCGTCGAGCATCGACTGGTCCAGTGGGGCGCACGAGCGGACATCCCACACGGTGACCGGAGCGCCCTCGGCGGCGAGGGTGTCGGCGGCCCGTTCGGCGGCAGCGAGCATCTTGCCCACCGCAAGGATGCACACCGAGTCGTCGCCGCTGCGCGAGCGGCGCGCACGCAGGCCGGTTCCCACTTCGTGCTCGGTCACCTGCCGTGCGGCGCCCTTGGGGTACCGGATCATCACCGGTCCGTCATCGGCGAGTGCAAGCGCGTCGTGCAGCATCTGCTGCACCTCTTGTGCCGATGATGGTGCGAGCACCCGCATGCCGGGAACCTTCGAGAGCAGCGCCATGTCGTAGATGCCGTGATGGCTGGGGCCGTCGTCACCGGTGATGCCGGCACGGTCCAGGCAGAACACCACCGGGAGGCGGTGCAGCGCGACGTCGTACAGCACTTGGTCCCAGGCCCGCGAGAGGAACGTGGAATACAGGGCGACCACCGGACGCAGGCCTCCCATCGCCATGCCAGCTGCAGCCGTGACGGCGTGCTGTTCGGCGATACCGACATCGAAGAAGCGGTCGGGGAAACGGTTCTGGAACGGCAGCAGGCCCGTGGGTCCGGGCATCGCCGCGGTGATGGCCACCACTCGCGCATCGGCCTCGGCCTCTTTGAGCACGGCGTCGGCGAACGCTTGGGTGTACCCGGTGGGGACGGCCTTGGGCGGACCCACCGACGGGTCGAACACCGGTGCGTCGTGCAGGTGCTTTTCGTCGTCGTCCTCGGCCGGCGGGTAACCACGACCCTTCTCGGTGAGCACGTGCACCACGATGGGACCCTCGGCAGACAGCGCTACGGCGTTGCGCAGCGCGGGCTCGAGTTCGGCGAGGTTGTGGCCGTCGATGGGGCCCACATAGCGGCATCCGAGTGCCTCGAAGAACGACGGGGGTTGCAGGAACTCGCGCACCGCGGCCTTGAACGCCTCGACGCCTCGCTCGGCCTGTTCGCCGACCACGGGGATCTCGCGGAGGAACTGCTCGATGCGTCGCTGCCGGCGCACGTACACCGGGTTGAGCCGGATGGAGGTGTAGGCGTGAGCAAGTTTCTCGGTGAGTCGCTCGGGCAACGTGACTTCGTTGCGCTCGGAACGATCCGCAAGATCGGCGCGAGACTCGGTGAGATTCGAGATCGTGGGCGCATACGAGCGGCCGTTGTCGTTCAGGATCACGATGACGCGCCGCTTGGAGTGGCCGAGGTTGTTGAGTGCCTCGTACGCCATGCCGCCGGTCATCGATCCGTCGCCGATCACTGCAACGATGTGCCGACGCGGGTCCACACCGGTGTCACGCGCGATGGCGAGTCCGTACGCGTAGCTCAGCACGGTCGATGCGTGGCTGTTCTCGATCCAGTCGTGCTGGCTCTCCTCGCGGTTCGGGTAGCCCGAGAGCCCGCCGCCCTGGCGCAGGGTGACGAAGTCGTCCTGTCGGCCGGTGACGATCTTGTGCACGTAGGCCTGGTGGCCGGTGTCCCACAAGATGGCGTCCTTGGGCGACTCGAAGACCCGGTGCAGTGCGAGGGTGAGTTCCACGGCGCCGAGATTCGATCCGAGGTGCCCGCCGGTCTCGCTCACTGCCTGCACCACGAAGTCACGGATCTCGCCCGCGAGCTCGGCGAGTTCGGGGTACGAGAGGGTCTTGAGGTCTTCGGGGGAGCGGATCGACGACAGCTGCACAGCGGGGTGGACGCTAGCGGTCGGAAGGTGGCGAACGACGAGGGAGTAGCGTCGGTCACCATGGCAAATCTGTTCGATCTCCGCGGCAAGGTTGCGCTGGTCACCGGGGGTAACGGGGGTGTCGGACTGGGGTTCGCCCAGGCGCTCGCCGAGCACGGCGCCGACATCGTGATCTGGGGTACCAACGCCACCAAGAACGCAGCGGCAGCCGCGCAACTCGAGGCCACGGGCCGCAGGGTGCTGGCACTGCAGTGCGACGTGGGCGACCACGCCGCCGTGGGTGCAGCCATGGACCAGACCGTGGAGGCCTTCGGGCGTCTCGATGCCTGTTTCGTGAACGCCGGGGTGCCCGGTGGCGGCATCCCCTTCGTGGACTTCACGATGGAGGAGTGGCACCGCGTGATGCGCATCAACCTCGATGGAGCGTTCTCCACGGCGCAGGCCGCCTGCCGGGTGATGAAGGCGCAGTTCGAGCGCGAGGGCGTGGGTGGCTCGATCGTGTTCTCGTCGTCGGGCTCAGCGTTCCAGGGCCAGCAGAAAGGTGAGCACTACGGCGCGTCGAAGGCGGGCCTGAATGCCATGATGCGAGCGATTGCGGTGGAGCACGCACGGCATCGAATCCGGGCGACCTCGCTGGTGATCGGCTGGACCGAGAGCGAGATGACTGCTCCGTCGTTCGCCTACAAGAAGTTCGCCGACAACGTGATGCCCCGCATCCCAATGCGACGTTGGGGCAAGCCGGCCGACCTCGGCGGCATTGCGGTGTATCTCACCAGCGATGCCAGCTCGTGGCACACCGGCGACATCATCACCATCGACGGTGGTTACTCGATCTACTGAGCCGCTCGACGGGCGATACGGGCATCGTTCCAGACGTCGAAGTAGTGACCGATGAGGTAGCCCACCCCGAGTGTGAGCAGACCGCCGAGCCCATCGATCCAGTAGTGATTGCCGGTTACCACGATGCAGAACAGGGTGGCGAACGGGTAGGCCACCAATAGCGCGCGCGCCCAGCGCCGACGGGTGAGGCGCCAGCCGACGAGCGCACACCACGTGGACCACGCGCAGTGCAGGCTGGGCATTGCGGCGTACTGGTTCGAGAGCTTGCTCATGGTTCCCGAATCGAACGACCAGAGCCCGCCCACTTCCTCGAGGGTGTCCACGAATTCGTAGGGCTCGATGCCGCGCTCTTGCATGATCTGCGCACCGCCGTAGTGCGACGTGCTGTCGAGCAGCCGCGGTGGCATCACCGGGTAGAGCGAGAAGCCGATGAGCGCGAGCGCTGTGGTGGCGAGGATGCAGTTGCGCCACTTGGTGAAGATGTGGCGCTTCTTGCGGTACATCCAGACGAACACACCGATGGTCACCACGAAGTGCGCTGTTCCGTAGAACACGTTCCAGAACCGGATGAACCAGCGCGCGCCGAGGAAGAACTGCTGGATCGCCTGCTCGTGGAACAACCCGATGGCGTCCTCGATCCGGATGAGTTGGCGGGCGTTGTCGAAGGCCTGTGAGGGCTTGCCGAGGTCGCTCAGGCGGGCCGAACCGAAGCGGTTCCGGCTGAAGGTGTACAGCCCATAGAAGACCCCGATGAGGAGTACCTCCTTCCACCAGTACAGCCGCGGGGCTGCCTTGGCAGGGCTGGTCTGCTGTACCTCGGCCGACACCCCAGACACCCTATTGCGTGTCCTGCGTCCGGAGTGGTTGCCCGCACTACGGTGGGGGAAACAGGGGGGTTGGGGATGGCCGATCAGGCAGGTCACGCCGGCGAGCAGGCGGTCTCGGTGATGCGGTCCTTCGGGACCGACGTGATGTTCACGCTCAACGGTGGCCACATCTGGCCGCTGTACGACGCCGCCCGGAACCAGGGCATGCAGGTGGTGGACACCCGCCACGAGCAGACCGCCACCTTCGCCGCCGAGGCCTGGTCGAAACTCACTCGCCGTCCCGGCTTTGCGGCCCTCACTGCGGGTCCGGGTGTCACCAACGGCATCTCGGCCATCACGACGGCGCACTTCAACGGTTCACCGCTCGTGGTGATGGGTGGGCGCGCACCCGCCCGTCGTTGGGGATCCGGCTCGTTGCAGGAGCTCGATCACGTGCCGATCGTGGCCTCCATCACCAAGTCGGCAGAGACCGTGCTCGATCCGGCCCGCACCGCCGAGACTGTTCACCGGGCAGTTTCGACGGCCCTCAGTCCGCACCGCGGCCCG
>JAFMJD010000098.1 GCA_017853685.1 Actinomycetota bacterium
CGAAGGCTCCGGCGGCCAAGAAGCCCGCCAAGAAGGCCTGACCCGGTCCGCCGGTACTGTGCCGGCATGAGTACGCACAGTTCGCGCGTCCACGTCAGCCGCACTGATCTCGAGTCGAGGATCGCCTCGGGCGAGATCGACACCGTGGTGATGGCATTCGTCGATCAGCACGGCCGTCTCACCGGCAAGCGCGCCACGGGACGCTTCTTCCTCGAGCATGCAGCCGATGCCGGCACCGAGAACTGCGACTACCTGATCGCCTGCGACATCGACAACAACCCGGTTCCGGGCTATCGCTTCGCCAGCTATGACCTCGGTTACGGCGACATGCTCGCTCGTCCCGACTGGAGCACCATCCGCATCATCCCGTGGGTGCCGCGCACTGCACTGGTGCTGTGCGATCTGTTCGATGTGAACACGCAGGATCCCATCGAGGTCTCGCCGAGGCAGGTGCTGCGCCGACAGGTGGAGCGCGCCGAAGCGCAGGGCTTCACACCGATGATCGGGAGCGAGATCGAGTTCTTCGTCTTCCGGGACTCTTACGAGGAGGCACACGCCAAGGGGTATCGCTCCTTGCGGAACCACTCGCCGTGGCTGCAGGACTATCACGTGCTCCAGACAACGTTCGACGAGTACCTCATCGGTGAGATCCGCCGAGGGCTCGAGGCGGCAGGTGTGCCGGTGGAGTTCTCCAAGGGCGAGGCAGGTCGTGGACAGCACGAGATCAATCTCGACTACGCGCCCGCGATCGAGATGGCCGACCGGAACCACATCTACAAGAACGCCGCCAAGGAGATTGCCGCGCTACACGGTCGCAGCGTGACCTTCATGGCGAAATACGACTTCGACGACACCGGCTCGTCGTGCCACATCCATTCGTCGCTGTGGCGCAACGGCGAGTCAGCGATGTACGACCATCACGGCGAACACGGTATGAGCGAAATGTTCCGTTGGTACCTCGGCGGACTCATGGCGACCGCACGGGAGTTCTCCCTGCTCTGGGCGCCCACCATCAACAGTTACAAACGCTTTCAGCCCGGTTCCTGGGCGCCGACCGGCGTGGGTTGGGGAATCGACAATCGAACGCTGGGTTTCCGCAAGGTGGGTCACGGTTCGTCCACTCGAGTCGAGTGCCGGATCCCCGGCGCGGATGCAAACAGTTACCTCGCCTTCGCAGGCACGATCGCTGGCGGTCTGTACGGCATCGAGCACCGCATCGAACCGCCGGCGCCCTACGCCGGTAACGGCTACACGGCCGACGACATCATGCGGGTTCCGTGGAACCTCGCTGATGCGATTGCGCTGTGGGAGCAGTCGGAGATCGCCCGCGCCGCATTCGGCGACGACGTGCACCACCACATCCTCACGACCGCGAAAGCCGAGTGGGTGGCGTTCAACCAGACGGTGACCGACTGGGAGATGCGCCGGTACTTCGAACGGATCTGAGCGACCGGCTCACGGTCCGGTGTGAACGAGGTCTGCCACCACGGGCAGGTGGTCCGACATCGCCGGCCATCCCGCATCGGCCGTGGGTACGTGCACCTTCCGGCAGGTCCAGGTCCGCCCGAACAGCACGAAATCGATTCGTTGCGCCGGGTCGGCGCTCGGCGAGGTGCAGCCCGACTGCGTCGATCGTTCTGTGGCCTCGGGCCACGCATCGCGGAGTCCGTGGGCCAAGAGCGCGTCGAGCACCTCGGGTTCGTCGTGGGTGTTCAGGTCGCCCAACACGACGATCGGCAGTGAGCGGTCGGTGTCAGCGCCCATGTGGGTGGCCAGCCGCTTCGCCTGCTCGAGTCGTGCAGCTGTTGCATCCGGGCCACTCGCGAGGTGAGCATTCACCACCTCGATCCGCAGCAGTGCTCCAGTACGCGGATTGGTGTCCACCTCCACGTGCTGTGCGATGCGCCGTCGGAATGTGGACTGGCGCATGCCCGGCGTGAGGAGCCACGTGTGCCGTTGGCGGAGTCGATGGGGCGAGAGGACTGCGAGACCTTCGGCCTTCCACCACACCAAAGGCCCGAGCGGATAGTGCTTGCGGGTCCACACGACGTTCCAGCCGAGGCGGCTCGCAAGTCGGTGGGCCTGACCCATGCGGATCTCCTGCAGCGCAACGACGTCGGGTGCGAACGACCGGATCACCGTGGCGAGGGCGTCTCGCTTGGGGCGGGCCGAACCGTGCACGTTCCATGTCACGACGCGAACGAGGCTCACCGACACAGTTTGGCAAGCGCAGTAGCGTTCGCTGCGCATGATGAGGGGGCAACCACATGGCAGCAGGTGATCCGAGGCTCGCGGGGAAAGTGGCATTGATCACCGGGGGCGCATCCGGACTCGGTCGCGTGGGTGCCGAACGCTTCGCCGCCGAGGGCGCGCGTGTGGTGATCGCCGATGTTGCCGATCCGGAGGTCGCCGATGCAGCGGTGGAGGCCGTCGCCGCATCGGGCGGTGAGGTGAGTTATGTGCACTGCGATGTCAGCGATTCCGACGCGGTCGCCGCAGCGGTGGAGCACACGGTCTCCACATTCGGCGGTCTCGATGTGCTCTACAACAATGCCGGCGTGATGATCGGCGACGACGACGATCCGGTCGCCACACCGCTCGAGACCTACGAACGGACGATGGACATCAACGTCCGGGGAGTACTCCTCGGCTGTCGCCACGCCATACCCGCCATGCTCGCCGGTCGTGGGGGCTCCATCATCAACGTGGCCTCCTTCGTGGCACACATGGGTGCAGCCACACCGCAGATCGCCTATACGGCGTCCAAGGGTGCGGTCCTTGCAATGACCCGCGAGATTGCGGTGATCTACGCACGTCGGGGCATTCGGGCCAATGCCCTGTGTCCGGGCCCCATCATGACCCCGATGCTCGCCAAGTTCCTCTCCGACGATGCGAAGCGACAGCGGCGATTGGTGCACATCCCGATGGGAAGGTTCGGCAATCCCGAGGAGATCGCTAACGGAGCCTTGTTCCTGGCGAGCGACGAGTCGTCGTGGATGACCGGACAGTCGCTCATCATCGACGGCGGGATCACGGCCGCCTACGTCACGCCCGAGTGACTCAGCCGAGTACCCGCACGGGTTCGCTGCCGTCCCACCCCACCGAGGCTTCGCGGACGAACTGGTACCAACCGCGGAGGCGCTCGCTGCCCTCGTACAACTCCCAGTAGTGGCCGTTGCGGGTCACGTCGTCGACAAACGCGAACAGCGTGTCGCCGGCCATGGCCGTCTGCGCCACGACGAGTCCGGCGTCGGTGCAGCGTTGGAGCGCCGCACCGATGTCGTCCACGAAGCATGCGAGGTGGTGCAGTCCGGTCTCGCCCCGGGCAAACCGCTCCCGCACTGCTGTGGGGGCGTCATCGTGCTGGGTGAAGAGTTCGACCATGACGTCGCCCCACCAGCCATATGCACTCGTGTGGTCGAACGATGAAGCAGCACCGCGATAGGTCACGTCGGTGACCGGTATGTGTCGTCGCACGAAGAACGGTCCTGCGTTGCGCTCGCGCGCCCAGGTACGCGCCGCCTCCTCGGGGTCCGAGACGTAATACGCGATCTGGACGACGGGGTCGAACAACGGGGGCGAACCAGCGGACATGCCGTGAGCCTGTCACACCGTGGGTGAGCCTGTAAGACTTCACGCATGGCACGAGTTGCATTCTGTGGTCTCGGAGTGATGGGTGCCCCGATGGCGGGACACCTTGCCGCTGCGGGGCACGATGTCGCTGTTTTCAACCGGTCCGCCGACAAGGCGCAGACCTGGGCCGAACAACATCGTGGACAGGTGGCGGCCACCCCGCGCGAGGCGGCGGCGAACGCCGATGTGGTGTTCATGTGTGTGGGGAACGACGACGACGTTCGGACCGTCGCTCTGGGGCCGCACGGCGCATTGAGTGGTATGCAGCGCGGCGCAGTCCTGGTGGACCACACCACTGCATCTGCCGATGTGGCTCGCGAGGTGAGCACTGCATGCGCCGCGCACGGCGTGGGCTTCGTGGATGCGCCGGTGTCCGGAGGTCAGGCGGGAGCGGTGAACGGTGCGCTCACGGTGATGTGTGGTGGTGAACCCGCAGTGTTCGACCGTGTTCGACCGGTCATCATGGCCTATGCACGTTCGTGCGAACTGCTCGGCCCGGTGGGTTCGGGCCAACTCACCAAGATGGTGAACCAGATCTGCATCGCCGGCCTCGTCCAAGCCCTGTCAGAGGGAGTGAACTTTGCTCGCCACGCAGGTCTCGATGTGGAGCAGGTCATCGGTGTGATCTCCAAGGGTGCTGCGCAGTCGTGGCAGATGGAGAACCGTGCGCTCACCATGGACGCGGGCTCGTTCGACTTCGGTTTCGCCGTGGAATGGATGCGCAAGGACCTCGGGATCGTGCTCGACGAGGCCGAGCGCAACGGTGCTCGCCTTCCGGTGACTGCGCTGGTGGACCAGTTCTACGCGCAGGTGATGGCACGTGGTGGTCGGCGTTGGGATACCAGCAGCCTCATCCACCTCCTGCAGCATCCCTGAGGGAGCGCAGGAACTCCTCGGCTTCTGCCCGATGACGGGTTCGTCGCATGGGAGGAAGCGCGCGCACGAGGTCCCACCGGTAGTTCGCTGTGCCGAGTCGTGAGTCGAACACGGCGACCACACCGCGGTCGGTGGCCGTGCGGATGAGTCGTCCGGCTGCCTGGGCGAGGAGCATGGACGCGCGGGGAATGTCGATCTGACGGAACGCAGCAGCACCGAGTTGTTCACGGCGTGCCGAGAGAAGCGGATCGTCGGGCCGGGGGAAGGGAATGCGGTCGATGGTCACCAGGGTGAGCGTGTCGCCGGGGATGTCGACGCCCTGGAAGAAACCCGAGGTGGCGAGCAGGCATGCAGACGGGTCGTCGGTGAATGCGCGGATGAGCGCGGGCTTCGGGAGATCGCGTTGGGTGAGGATGCGGTACGGAAGCGCAGGGGAGCGACCGGTGAGGTACGCCGCGGCGGCATCCATCGCTTTCCACGAGGTGAACAGCGCCAGTGTCCTGCCGCCGGCGGCCTCGATGAGCGCAGCAAGTTCTTCGTGAAGGCGCTCGCTGTAGGCCGGGTTCCGGGGGTCCGGGAGGTGCATGGCGCAGTACAGCAGTGCATGGGAGCCGTAGTCGAACGGGCTCCCGACGTCGGCGGCCTCGGTGCTTGCCGCTGGCAGTCCGACGCGTTCGGTCAGCGAGGCAGGAATCGTGGCGCTCGTGAGGATGGCGGTGCGCTTGGACCACACGGACTCCCGGAGCACCGGACCGACGTCGAGCGGGGCGATCTCGAGCCTCGGCGATTCGGGACCGCCGCTCACGAACGGCACGTACTGTTCGCCGAAGGCGAGCGCGTGATCGATGTGTTCGGTCAGTCGCAGGATGAGTGTCTGCGCGCGCAGCACTCGTTGCTTGGCGTCGTCGAGCGACCCGCTGCCTGCACCGCCCGAGCGGCTCGGGCTCTCGATCGAGTCCTTGATGGCGCCGAGTGCTGCGTTGGTGTCGTTCAGGCGCAGCCGGGCTTCGGCGAGGACCTCCGCGATGGATGTGGGGAGCGGGTTGCTGAGACGCTGCCCGAGCGACGGTGCCAACGCTTGCATGAGCGCCGAACCGCTCTCGCTCAACGCTGCGGGGATCGCAGGGTCCTGCAGCACCTTGCGCGCTGCCTGAGCAACACGGGTGAATCGACCCGGGCCGATCGAGACGCCGACCGTGTCGCTCATCACGTCTTCGAGCTGGTGTGCCTCGTCGAATATCACGATGTCGTGGTCGTGGAGGATGGCGCCGCCGCTCGCCACGTCGAGTCCGTACAGGAACGTGTTCACGACCGTGAGGTCTGCTTCGGCGGCCGCCAGTCGTGCTGACTCCGCGAAGCAGCGCTCACCGATCGGGCACCGTTTTGCGCCAGGGCATTCCTCGCTGGACACCGTGAGTTCCGACCACGCGCGCTCCGAGGGGGCCCAGTCGAGGTCGGCCTGGTCGCCGGTGCGCGTGCGGGTGGACCACGTGATGAGTTTCTTGATGTCGGCGCGCACGGGCAGCGGGAGGTCGTCCACCGATTCGAGATGGTCGAGCCCCACTGCGGCCAGGGTCTCTTGTGCGCCTGCGGCGGGACGCTTGGCGCCGGACATCTGCTCGCCCAACTCGTGAGCGCGCTGCAGACACAGGTAATTGCTCCGTCCCTTCAGGACGGCCCACTCGAAGGGGAGTCCGAGGTGTTCGGCGATGAAGGGCAGGTCCTTGGTGGCCAACTGATCCTGGAGCGCCTTGGAGGCCGTGACCACCACCACGCGCCGCCTCTCGCCCGTTGCGGAGTCGGTGGCTGCGCGTATCGCCGGAACGAGATAGCCGGCGCTCTTGCCGGTGCCGGTTCCCGCCTGCACCACGAGGTGACGGCGGCTCTCGATCGCCTTGGCGACGAGCACAGTCATCTCTTGCTGACCGGGTCGATCCTCGGCTGCCTCGAGGGCGGTCGTGACGCGCGCGAGGTCGTCGAGTGCCTGCCGAGCGATGTCCATGACGGCCGAGACGCTAGTAGCCCCGTGAGTGCGCCACGCGGCGCTGCGCACACTGCCTAGGATCGATCGCATGTCCCTGTATCGCGACACCGGTGTGGTGTTGCGCACCTACAAGTTGGGTGAGGCCGACCGCATCATCGTGCTGCTCACTGCTGAGCGCGGGAAGGTTCGGGCCGTGGCCAAGGGCGTGCGCAAGACCAAGAGCAGGTTCGGCGGTCGACTCGAACCGTTGTCGCACCTCAGTCTGCTCATGCACGAGGGACGGAACCTCGACGTGGTGAGCCAGGTAGAGACCATCGACAGTCCGGGCGCGCTCCTCGACGATCTCGATCGCCTCACCCAAGGCCTCGCGCTCGTGGAAGCGGTGGATCAGGTGGTTCCCGATCGCGAACCTGCACCTGCGGTGTACCGGATGCTGGTGGGAGCACTGCGTACTCTCGAATCACGGCCGTCGCCGGTGGTGGTGCCGGCGTTCTACTGGAAGCTGCTCGCTGCCGAAGGTGTGCAACCGCAACTCGATGTGTGTGTCGGGTGCAGCACCGGTGAACCCGATGTGGCGCTCGTGGCGTTCGACATGCAGGAAGGTGGGGTGCTGTGTCGCTCGTGCCGACGCGGTCGACCGCTGTCCGGCGACGCCCTGCGCCTCACGCGAATGATCCTCGGTGGACAGCTGAATGCTGCGCTCGACGAACCCGAGTCGCCGGCTACTGCCGAAGTGGCCCAACTCGCCACGGCTGCACTCGAGCATCACCTCGAGCGTCGCCTCCGGTCGGTGGCCATGTTCGAGCAGGGCTGAACACCGGCATCCGCAGTTGCGCGCGGCGAGCGTGAGTAGACGTCAGTCGCTCGGGATGGTTTCGATGTCGAGGCCACAACCAGTCACGCTCGAGTAGCGCAGGAACGGACTCGTGGGGCTCTGGTAGTCGCTCTCGGTGCCCTTGGTGGTCTCGCCGTCGAGCAATGCGCCGGCCACTCGCACCGGCACGAACAGGGTGGTGGAGGTGGTGGGTGCTGCGGGTCCGCTCGCTCCGGCGGGGTTCGACGAATCGGGTGCGTCGGTGGAGTCGGTGCCATCGGGATCGCTCGTGTCGGGGGTGGGTGCAGTCTGGGTCACGTCACCACGCACGAGTTCGATGTCACGCGTGGCATATTGGCGGCGCTTCTTGGTGGCCGTCGCCGTCGTGCGCACGAGGTACTCGCGGAATCCACCGGCGCCGTCGGGTTCGAGGTCGCAGGCCAACCCGGCGGTCTCGAAGCCACCCGAGCGGATGGGGAGGACGAGTTCGGTGCCGTCGACGGCGGCGAAGCGCGTGAGACAGCCCACCTCGGGAAGACCGGCCGCAGTGTTCCTGAAGAACACCGTGAGGTCGTAGCCACCCGAGATCGTTCGGTCTCCGTCCTTGCGGCCAGCGACGTTGCCGATACGAACGAGCAGTTCTTGTGGTTGCACCCCGTCGCCCGAACCGTCCACCTGCACCGCAGCGATGATCGCCGGCTCACCGGGACCCTTCGGGTTCTCCATTGCCGCCGGCGACATCAGCACAGCGATCTCGCTGCCGACACCCTCGCGATCCACCCGCAGGCGGTAGTCGGCGGTGTCGGGCGCGGTCTCGTACAGGGTTGCAGTGAAGTCCTGTGCGCCGCTGCCTTCCCAGTCGAGGGGAGCCGTGATGATGGTGCGCGCGCTCGGTTGCAGCGGGGCGAGTCGCCCGCAGGCCGTATCGCTCTCGATGACCTCGGTCGTGGTGGTGGGTGCAGCCGTGGTGGTGGGTGCAGCAGTGGTGGTGGGCGCAGCAGTGGTGGTGGGTTCGGGCACCGAGGGTTCGGTGCCGCCCGGGTACAGCACGATGGAGTCGTCTCGTGAGGTGCATGCACTCGTTGCGACGGTCGCAGCGAGCACGACGGCGATGACGATCCTCGGGGTCCGACTCGGCATGCAGTGAGCGTAAGGCACCGATGGGGCCGGGATGGGGTCACGTGGTGCTCGCCGCGCACAGACGTAGTCTTGGCTCCCATGTCCGCCAAAGACCTCGATCAGATCGTCAACCTCTGCAAGCGACGTGGCTTCGTGTACCCCTCGGCGGAGATCTATGGCGGATTCCGCTCCTCGTACGACTACGGCCCGCTCGGGGCGCTGATGCTGCGCAACGTGAAAGACGCATGGGTGCGTTCGATGGTGCAGCAACGTGATGACGTGGTGCTCATCGACGCTGCAATCCTGGCGCCCCCGGCGGTGTGGGAAGCCAGTGGTCACCTTGCGAATTTCACCGACCCCCTCGTGGACTGCACGGCATGCAAGCAGCGCTTCCGCGAGGATCACCTCGAGGACAAGAACGTGTGCCCGGGGTGCGGGGCCAAGGGGGCATTCACCGAGGCGCGCGCCTTCAACCTCATGTTCAAGACCTACGCGGGTCCGGTGGAGGGTTCTGGCGCCGAGGTGTATCTCCGGCCCGAGACCGCGCAGGGCATGTTCGTGAACTTCGGGAATGTGCTGCAGACCTCGCGCAAGAAGCCGCCGTTCGGCATCGCTCAGGTGGGAAAGAGCTTCCGCAACGAGATCACACCGGGCAACTTCATCTTCCGTACGCGCGAGTTCGAGCAGATGGAACTCGAGTTCTTCGTGCCGCCGGCCGAGGGTCCGCAGTGGTACGAGTACTGGTGCAACGAACGGCTCAACTGGTACGTCAATCTCGGCATCCCTGCCGACATGCTGCGCCTCCGGGCGCACGACGCGGACGAGCTCTCGCACTACTCGGCGGGCACGAGCGATGTGGAGTTCTTGTTCCCGTGGGGATGGGGAGAGCTCGAGGGGATCGCCCAGCGAACCGACTACGACCTGACCCAGCACGCCACTCACTCGGGTCAGAAACTCGACTACTTCGATCAGTCCACCAACGAGCGTTACGTGCCGTACGTCGTGGAGCCCGCTGCGGGTGCCACGCGCACGATGGCGGCCTTCCTGCTGGCCGCCTACGACGAGGACGAGGTGGGCGGTGAACAGCGCACGATCCTGCGCCTGCACCCGCGCCTTGCCCCGTTCAAGGTGGCGGTGCTCCCGCTCTCGAAGAAGGACACGCTCACGCCGCTGGCTCGGCAGGTGTACCGCACGCTCTCGGAGCGTTACATGGTGGAGTACGACGACACCCAGTCGATCGGTCGCCGCTATCGCCGACAGGACGAGATCGGTACACCCCTGTGCGTCACGGTCGACTTCGACTCACTCGACGACGGTGCTGTGACGATCCGCGACCGCGACACCACCGATCAGGTCAGGATCCCGATCGACGGACTCGTCGGCGAGTTGTACGGCCGTCTCGGCTTCTGAACCGCCGCCGGACTCGCTGCCGTCGACGGCGACGCGCCTGCGGCGCACCGGCCGAATCAGGTGGCCCCAGCGCAACCATGCCTGCAATGCCACCAAGAGGAGCGCGAACGGAGCGAGCCAACGGATCGAGTCGACCGCCAGGGCCAGCACGCCGAAGCCGATGGTGAACCCGGTGCTGAGGAACTCGGCGAAGTCGCGTCCCCGGCTCGGCCAGAGTTCCTCGAGCGCGCCGGCCAGCACGTGTCCGCCGTCCAGTGGGTAGATGGGCAACAGGTTCAGCAGGCCAAAGATGGGGCCGGCGATCCAGATGACCGCAGCCTCGGTGTGATCGAACACTGCGGGCACGTCCAGTGGGTTCACCCGCAGAACGCCGAGTGCTGCGAGTCCGATCAGGATCTCGATGAACGGCCCTGCAAGGGCGACGCCCGCACGTTCGAGCGGGGTGATCGGCCGGGGAGGGGTGTACCGGGTGGTTCCGGCGAGGAAATCGAGCGCTATCTCGGGCTCGGCGCCGAGTCGACGGGCCGCAACGGCGTGTCCGAGTTCGTGAATGAGCGAAAACACCGTGACGGCGAGTCCGAAGCGCCAGCCCACCGATGGGTTCCACACGATCACCACGGCGAGGAACACCAAGAAGCCGATGCGAACCCGCACGGGGAATCCGAGGATCCGGAACGTGGGCACGGCTCCATCCTAAGGACGGGCGCGGGCCCAGATAGGCTCGCACGCCGTGCCTTACGTCTTTCCGTTCGATCACAAGCACCGTCGTGCCCCCATGCAGATGAAGGATCTGCTCGGTGGCAAGGGTGCCAACCTCGCCGAGATG
>JAFMJD010000099.1 GCA_017853685.1 Actinomycetota bacterium
CGATCACCTCGCTGCAGGCCGTGTACGTGCCCGCCGACGACTACACCGACCCGGCCCCGTTCACCACGTTCACCCACCTCGATGCAACCACCGAGTTGTCCCGTCAGGTGGCCGCCCTCGGCATCTATCCCGCCGTGGACCCGCTCGCATCCACCTCGACGATCCTGCAGCCCGATGTGGTGGGCGATCGTCACTACCGGGTGGCCCGCGGTGTGCAGGAGAACCTGCAGCGGTACAAGGAACTCCAGGACATCATCGCGATCCTCGGTCTCGACGAACTCTCCGACGAAGACCGACTCACCGTGAACCGTGCCCGCAAGATCCAGCGCTTCTTGTCGCAGCCGTTCTACGTGGCCGAGGTGTTCACCGGTGTCAAGGGTGAGACCGTTCCGGTCGCCGAGACCGTCGAGAGCTTCGAGGCCATCCTGCGCGGCGACCTCGACGAGGTTCCCGAGCAGGCGTTCTTGAACGTCGGTGGCGTGGAGCAGGTGCTCGCCAAGGCCAAGGCGCTGCAGGAGCAGGCTGGCTGACCATGGCAGAGACGATGCGCGTGGAAGTGGTGTCGCCGGAACGCCTGCTGTATTCCGGCGAGGCGACGATGGTGCTCACGCGCACCCTCGGCGGCGGCGACATCGCCTTTCAGGCGAACCACGCCCCGTTCCTCGGTGCACTCACCGAGTGCGTCACCAAGATCTATGGCGCCGATGGATCGGTGCAGGATCTGGCGGTGCACGGTGGATTCGTCGAGGTGAGCCACAACCGCGTGTCGATCCTGTCCGATCTCGCCGAACTCGCTCAGGAGATCGATCGTGATCGCGCGCGGCGCGCCATGGAGCGTGCCGAGGAGGCCATGCGCCAGGGCAACGATGCCGAGGCCGAGGCTGCACTGCGACGTGCACATGCACGCATGAACGCGGCCGGTGGAGTCGATGGCTCCAGCGGCGGCGTGCGCCCCGCTCGCTGAGCGCCCAACACGGGGTAGACCCGTAACGCTCGGGTGGGTGAGAATCTCGCCATGAGGTGGATCGAGAGCAACGTCATCGCCCCGCGCTATCGCTTCTGGACGCGCGCAAATGTGGGCGAGGTGCTGTCGGAGCCAACATCGCCGCTCGGATGGGATGCCGTCTGGGAGGGCGCAACGGTTGCCGGCTGGCGTGATCTGTTCGTTCGCCGACTCGGCATGCAGGAGCACGAACTCGACGAACGGCGCGCCGAGATGATCGGCGTCTTCGGCGGGTACGCGTACATGGGGGCAGGCTTCTTTCGCGTCTGGGCGGGCCGCACGCCGGGCATGACGCCCACCGACTTCGACAACATCTATTTCGACAACCACCCCGATGTCCCGCCGTACGAGTTCGAGGACTGGCACACCAATCCGCACACCACCGAGGTGATGAACGCGTACATCGCGTGGGCCACCGGCGACATGGACAACAGTGATCTCGAGGCAGACCGTGTGGAGTCACTCGAGTTGCGGGCACGCCGACCCGACTTTGCATCGATGTCCGATGCCGCACTGGTGGGTTCGCTGCTCGCGTTGCGACCCCTGTTCCGCCGGATGTTCTTCCAGCACATCAACCAGTCGATTGCCGCATCATTCGGTCCCGGGATGATCGCCGGGGTCTGCGCATCGATCGGTCATCCCGAATGGGGCTTCCGCCTGCTGACCGGCTACGGCACCGTGGACTCCGCAGCGCCGTCGTACGCCATGTGGGATCTCTCACGAATCGTGCGTTCGTCGGCGGTGCTCACGTCGGCATTCGATGCCGGTGTGAGCGGTCTGCTCGACCGACTCGGCTCGTCGTCCGATGCGGACGCCCAGCGATTCGTGGCGGGGTTCGCGGACTTCATCGCCGAGTTCGGTTCACGCGGATCGAACGAGTGGGACCTCGCCGCCGAGGTGTGGGAGGTTCGGCCCGAGACGGTGCTCGCCTCGATCGACCGGATGCGCATGGCTCCCGATACCGATGACCCGCGTGCCGAGACGGCGTCGCGTGAGGCCGATCGACTTGCGGTTGCCGACCGGGTGCGAGCGGCACTCGCCGATGACGCGGTGGCCATCGCCACCTTCGACGTGGGGCTGGCCAACGCGAGCACGTTCATCCCCGGCCGAGAGCGCGCCAAGACCAGCATCATCCGGGTGATCCACGAGGGCCGAATGGCCATGCGCGAACTCGGCGGTCGCTTCGTGGAGCGCGGATGGATCGATCAGCGCTCCGACATCTTCTTGCTCTTCGTCGACGAACTCGAATCGGCAGCGGCCGGCAACCCACCGAACCGAGACGAACTCCGCGCACGCCGGGAGCATCACGAACGCCTCCGCCGTCTCGAGCCGCCCTACATCATCGTGGGCGAGATGCCGCCGGTGGACACCTGGCCCGAGAAGGGCCGCCGTCCCGTGGAGCCCATGCGTCCGGGCGACGTGATCCACGGCGTAGTGGGGTGCCCGGGTGTCGCCGAGGGTCGGGCACGGGTGATTTTGCGTGCCGACGACCCGCGGGGCCTCGAGCCCGGCGAGATCCTCGTGGCACCAGCCACCGACCCGTCGTGGACCCCGTTGTTCGTGCCGGCAGCCGCCGTGGTGGTGGACATCGGTGCGCTCCTCAGCCATTCCATCATCGTGAGCCGGGAACTGGGTATCCCGTGTGTGCCATCCGCGCTCGACGCCTCGCGACGGATTCCCGACGGCGCCCGCATCCGTGTGGACGGAGAGGCCGGCACCGTGACGCTGCTCGAACTGCCCTGAGGCCGGGTTCGGACCGCGCCCCGGACATGGTTCCGGGGTGCCCGTTGCGTGCGGACTAAGACGGGGAAATCACCGACGAGTAGATTTCGCTGCCATGACCGCAATCGACAAGCAGACCATGCTCAGCATCTACCGGACCACGCAGCGGATCCGGGCCTTCGACGATCGTGCCCGCAAGGCGATCATGGGTGGTGAGTGCTTCTTCATCCACTACCCCGTGCGCGGTCACGAGATCATCTCGGCAGCCGTGGGCGAGAACATGACCGACGCCGACTACATGACCGCCACGTACCGCGGTACGGCCGACGAGATTGCGTGCGGTGTGCCGCTCCGTGAGATCTGGGCCGAGAACATGGGTCGCCTCACCGGTGGCAGCAAGGGCAAGGCCGGGTCCATGCACATCACCGATGTGAAGAACGGCCTCATGCTCACCACGGGCATCGTGGGTGCGGGTCTGCCCATTGCGACCGGACTCGGACTTGCTTCGAAACTGAAGAAGGACGGCCGGGTCACGGTGTGCAACTTCGGCGATGGCTCCACCAACATCGGTGCGTTCCACGAGGCCGTCAACATGGCCACGGTGTGGGATCTCCCCATCGTGTTCGTCTGTCAGAACAACACCTACAGCGAGCACACCCGCCTGTCGCAGACCACGAGGGTTACCAAGATCGTCGATCGTGCGCCGGCGTACGGCATCACCGCCATCCACGCCGATGGCACCGATCCCGTCGACATGTACAACAAGGCCAAGCAGGCGTTCGAGCTCGTGCGCTCGGGCAAGGGCCCGGTGCTGCTCGAGGGAGCCACGTTCCGCACGCTCGGTCACGTGCTGTCGGACAACAACGAGTACATGGACCCGACGGAGCTGAAGGCGCGTACCGAGGCCGATCCGGTGCCGAAGTTCCGTCAGCGACTCATCGACGAGGGTTATGCCACCGCCGCTGAGGTCGATGCCATCGACGCCGAGATCAACAACGAGGTGGAGTCCACCTACAAGCAGGCCAGCGAGGATCCGTGGCCCGGCATGGAGGAACTCACCAACGACGTGTACGGCGTTCCCACCGTGCCGAACTCCGAGCCCGGACGCGATGCGCCCGGCGAGAAGATGGGCTTCCGTGAGGCGATCAACCAGGCCATGGATCAGGCAATGGCAAACGACCCGACCGTGATCGTGATGGGCGAAGACGTCGCCGACTCGGCCGGCGGTGGAGTGTTCAAGGTCACCGGCGGACTCTCGGCGAAGTACGGCGACGAGCGCGTGCGCAACACGCCCATCGCCGAGCAGGCAATCATCGGTGCCGGTATCGGTGCATCGATGGCTGGCATGAAGCCGATCTCGGAGATCATGTTCTTCGACTTCATCGGTGTGTGCATGGACCAGCTCACCAACCACGCCGCCAAGCTGCGCTACATGTCCGGCGGGCAGACGCCCATCCCGATGGTGGTTCGCGTGGGCATGGTGGGTGGTCAGCCCATCGGCGCGCAGCACAGCCAGTCGCTCGAGTCGTGGCTGATGCACTCGCCGGGCATCAAGATCGCGTATCCCTCCACTGCCTACGACGCAAAGGGCCTCATGGCTGCCTGCATCGAGGACCCGGATCCCTGCGTGTTCGTCGAGTGCACGATGCTGTACGCAAACAAGGACAACGTGCCTCAGGAGTACTACACGATCCCGCTCGGCAAGGCCGCCATCCGTCGCCCCGGTTCCGACGTAACGATCGTGACCTACGGTCGGTACGTGGCCTCGTCGCTCAAGGCGGCCGAGGAACTCGAGAAGCAGGGTGTGTCGGCAGAGGTCATCGACCTTCGTACGCTCGCTCCGCTCGACATGGAGACCGTGCTCACTTCGGTAGCCAAGACCAAGCGCGCCGTGGTGGTGCACGAGGCTGCCCGCACCTGTGGTCCGGCCGCCGAGATCGCTACGCGGATCCACGAGGAACTGCACGCATCGCTGCGCGGTCCGGTGAAGCGTGTCACCGGCGGCGACTCGCCGGTGCCCACGTCGTTCCCGTTGCTCGCGGCCTGGTACCCGAGCGTCGAGGCGATCGTCGCCGCCGCACTCTGAGCGACAAATGGTGACCGATCTCGTCACCCTCGAGCGTCCTCGTGACGGCGTCGCCGTCGTCACGATGACCAACCCTGCCATCAAGAACTTCGGTTCGTGGGAGGCCATCGGCCAACTCGCTGCCGCCCTCGCTGCCGCCCGCGAGGGCGGGGCGCGGGTGAGCGTGCTGGCATCGGGGGTGCCCGGTCACTGGTTCGAACATGCGTGGTTGCGTGATCTCGTCAACACCATGACCGGACAGCCCACCACGGGTGACGGAGCCGCATGGTTCGCGTGCCTCCACGAGTTGAACCAGACCGACGTCGTCACCATCGCAGCCATCTCGGGCGATACGTCCGGCGGAGGATGCGAACTCGGGTGGGCGTGCGACCTGCGCATTGCCGAGGAACAGGTGCTGTTCGGTCAGCCCGAGGTAGGTATCGGCGTGGGTACCGGCATCGGTGGCACCTCGCGCCTGCGGCATCTCATCGGGCGTACTGCCACGGCCGAGATGGTGTTGCTGGGTCACCCCATGACGGCACAACGCGTGTACGAGCTCGGCGGTGTGAATCGGGTGGTTCCTACGGGTCGTTCGCTTGCGGCGGCGCTCGAGTGGGCCTCGTTGCTCGCCGACCGACCGCCCGCAGCGGTGCGCGGCATGAAACAGATGCTCACCGAGGGCGACAACGCGTTGCGTATCGCCGAGTCGGTGATGAACGACCAACGCATCTTCCAGAGTTTCAGCGCGAGCCCCGAGGCCATCGCCACGATGTCACGGGCGCAGGAGCGCTTCGACCAGGGTGCAACCACGCGCAGCCTGTACGGCGGGCCGCTGCCCTGACGCTGTGCCAGGGCGGTTCCCTCGGGCCGTCAGGTGGTTGCGCCGCCGTCGACGGTGAGCACCGTGCCGGTGACGAACGAGGCCATGTCGCTCGCGAGGAACAGTGCGGGCCCCACGATCTCGTCGGTCTCGGCCACGCGTCCGAGTGGGGTCATGCGTGCCGTGCCGGCGAGTTGCTCGGCCGTATAGGCCTTCTCCACCATGTCCGTGCGGAACGTGCCGGGCATGATCGCGTTCACGCGGATGCCTTGCGGGGCGAGGTGTACGGCGAGCGAACGGGTCACCTGCAACATCGCTGATTTCACCGGCGGGTAGAGGTAGCGGGTGGGCGTCGCCCGCACGGCGGCGATCGATGAGATGTTGATGATCGACCCCACACCGCCCGCGGCGAGATGAGGGGCCGCAGCCTGTACGAGCAACATCGGCCCGAGCAGGTTGGTGTCGAAAGCGCCCCGGAACGTGTCGGGGGTCAATGCCTCGAGTGTGCGGTCGAGCACGGTGGCCGCATTGTTGACCACGATGTCGAGTCGCCCGAAGCGGGCCACGGCGGCCTCCACCAGTGCGTGCACCTCGTCGGGTTCCTGCATGCGAACTGCCGCAGCGAGGCCCTGCCCGCCGAGTGCCGAGATCTCTGCCACCACCTCGCCGCAGGCGTCCACCTTGCGACTGGCCACCACCACCGAAGCGCCGGCCTTGGCAAAGCCGAGCGCCATGGCTCGGCCGAGCCCGCGAGACCCGCCGGTGATGAGGGCCACCCGGCCCGTGAGGTCGACGAGACGTGCGATGTCGGTGTGCATGTCGGGTGGTCTAGTCCACAGCAGCGGTCGGCGTCGCTTCCATCGGCCCACCGGGTGCTTGCGGCGCCCGAACCTCTACGCTGCGGTCATGTCCGTGGCTACCGCTGAATCCGTCCGTGCAGAAGTCGAGGCGTGGGTCGACGCCAACTGGGATCCCAAGATCTCGGTACGCGAGTGGTGGAAACGACTCGCTGCGGCCGGGTACGCATCGCCGATGCTCCCCAAGGATGCCGGTGGCTTGGGTTACCCGAGAGACCTCGCCATGGCGGTCAACGTCGTGCTGTCCAAGCGTGGCTGCGTGGGGCCGCCGCTCGGCATCGGTCTCGGACTTGCCGCACCGACGATCGCCGTGCACGGCACACCCGAGCAGAAGGCGTCGTTGCTCCCGTCGATCCTCGACGGTACGAGCGGCTGGTGTCAGTTGTTCAGCGAGCCCAACTCGGGCTCGGACCTCGCCGGGTTGCAGTGCCGCGCCGAACTCGACGGCGATGAGTACGTGGTGACCGGACAGAAGGTGTGGACCACCGGCGGTCAGTTCGCCGACATGGCCATCCTCATGGCCCGCACGAACTTCGACGTGCCCAAGCACCAGGGCATCACCTACTTCGCATTCGACATGCATCAGCCCGGCGTGGAAGTGCGTCCGTTGCGCGAGATGACCGGACACGCGATGTTCAACGAGGTGTTCCTCACCGAGGCCCGGGTGCCGCGCGATGCGATCCTCGGTGGCCTCAACAACGGCTGGGCGGTGGCCAACACGACGCTGATGTTCGAGCGGGCATCCATCGGCAGTGGCGGTGGTGGCAGTTTCGGTGTGGCAGTCGCAGGAACGGTGGCCGGCCATCTGGACCGACCGGTGGGCGAGTTCATCCACGAACGACCGGCGACCGCTGCAGGCGCGGTGGGGCCCGGCACGGTGAAGCAGTTCACCAAGATCGCTGCCGAGCACGGACTGCTCGAGTCACCGGTGGTGCGTCAGCACCTGGCCGAGCTGTACATCCTCACCGAGGTGAACAAGCTGAACGTGGGCCGTGCCCGATCCGGTCAGGGACTCACGGGCGTCGAGGGCAACCTCGCCAAGATGCTGATGACCCACACGCTGCGCCGTGCACGTGACATCGGGTCGTCGTTGCTCGGGCCGCAGGGAACCCTGTGGGGTGCCGATGCCGAGACGCGCGGGCTCGTGCAGGAGATGACCGTGTACTCGCCGGGTCCGTCGATCTACGGCGGAACCGATCAGATCCAGCGCAACATCGTGGCCGAGCGCGGACTGGGTCTGCCCAAGGAGCCGGGCGACTTCCGCACCACGGCGTTCAAGGACCTGCCGAAGAACGGCTGATGGTTCAGCCGCGTATGCGGCTGAACCGCACTCGAACGAGACCTTTGAGGTCCTCGATCGCCGTGCTGACGATCTTCACGCGAGTGTCGAGATCCTCGATCCACTCCACCGGAATCTCCCACACGCGCCAGCCGCGCTGTTCGCTGCGCAGCAACAGTTCGGTGTCGAAGAACCATGCATTGTCCTCGATGTGGGCAAGCAGTTCGTTGCGCACTGCTGCGTCGATCGCCTTGAACCCGCACTGGGCGTCGTAGAAGCGCCGACGCGGGAACATGGCCTTCACGATGAGGTTGTAACAGCGCGAGATGAATTCGCGCTTGTGTTGCCGCGTGACGCGCGCTCCGGGCATCAGTCGGGAGCCCGTGGCGATGTGGAAGCGTCCCTCGAGGATGGGGTTGATGAGGGGCATGAAGTGCTCGAGGTTCGTCGAGAGATCGACGTCCATGTACGCCATGACATCGGCGGTGGACTGGGACCAGGCGCGCTTGAGGGCCCGACCTCGTCCCTTCTGGTCGAGGTGCACCACGTCGACCTCGCCCGGGTAGCGCGCAGCCAGGTCACGTGCGATGTCCAGGGTTCGGTCCACCGATGCATTGTTGGCCACCACGATGCGCCAGCGAGCGGGGCAGTTCGCTGCGAGATAGGCACGCAACTGTTCGACGCTCTGTTCGAGAGCGGCCTCTTCGTTGTACACCGGGATGACTACATCGACCGAGGCGTGGTTCGGTGTGGCTGGCGTGTGCGGGGGCGTCATGTTGGGTTCCTCGTGTGAGCGAGTGACTCCTGCACCCTACGGTTGCGGCGGCGCCGGAACGCGGCGGGCCCGGAGTCGGGCGAGTTGCGCCCGCAGCAGCGGGAGCCAGCGATGGCGACTCGGCCATGCGCCGAGGAAGGCCAGGGCCAGACCTGCGAGCACGAAGAGCCAGGGGTAGTGCGGGTAGGCGCGGTACGAGAATCGCACCACGTGGGTGCCGGCTTCCACGTCGACTCCCACGATGCTCGGCGCCATCATGATCGCCTGTGCGGGCTTGCCGTCCACGGTGACCCGCCAGCGCGGGTCGTAGGAGGCCTTGAGAACCACGGTCGAGCGGCGTGCCGCCTCGACGGTGGCCGTGAAGATGCCGTTGTCCCGTTGGTTCGACTGCTCGAGGACGCGGCCCGGGGGTAAGTCCGGTTGCTGCCCGGTCGTCGGCGGGAGTCGATCGGCACCGTTGAACGCGATCGACGGGTACAGGTTCCTCAGCGCGTCCTGCGAGTTCCTGAACTGTTCGGTGGCGGCGTTGATATCTGCACGGTTGGCTGCGATGGAACCGATGCGGTCCACCACCTGGAAGTAGCCAGTGGTCTGCACCTCGTAGAGCACGTGCCGGCCGCGCTCGGCGATCCGTGTGGCCGGCACCGCTGGCTCCCGGTCGTTGGGAACCAGCAGATACTTCACATTCATCATCTCGTACTGCGCCGGGTTGCCCTCGCTGAACGATGCCTCGATGTCGGTGCTCAACGACTGCACCGTGCGGAACGTGAAGCCCACGCCGTCTGCATCGTTGTGGCTGATGAAGTGCAGCACGGGCACGAAGCCGATGCGGTACGACGCACCCCAGTTCGCACGCGTTCCCGCATACACGCGTCCGTCGCCCCGTTCATTCACGATGGCGAGGAGTGCATCGACATCACGGCCGTCGGTCGAATCGTAATAACGCTGTTGGTCGATGAAGTTCTTGTCGCCGGTGTCGTAGCGCCATACCTGACGCCACGCCGGACTCAATACAGCGAGAGCGATGAGTCCCGTGGCGATCCAACTGCAACGTGGGATCCATGCCTGTAGACGTTCCGGTATCGCATTGCTTGCGCTCACTTCAGCGGTACCTGTTGGTTCGGCCGAGTCGGCTTCGGTGGTGCTCCGCTGGGCGACCCAGGTGAGTCCCGAGCCGATGGAGCGACTCACGGCCGCCGATGCAGTGGCAATCCCGATGCCGGCCATGAAGATGCTTGCCAATTGCACGCCCATGAGGAAACGGTGCATCTGGAGGTCCTCACTGCCCGGCAGGATGTCGATGATCGAACCCCAGGTGACGCGGCCGAAATAGGCGAGCAGGCTGATGGTCCACACGCCGAGCAGCACTCGCGAGCGCTCCTCGTGAATGCGGATCACGCACACCACGAACCCGATCGCGGCCAGCACGGTGATCACCGGAAGATGACGGCCGTCGAGCAGGTCGCCGCCGAAGAGCCAGCCGAGGATCTTCTCGGCGCCGTACGAGTCGTTGTACAGCGTTCCCTTGTAGAAGACCGATTGAGCGCTCACGTCCTGATCGGCGAGGAGCGGAACGAGCACCCACGATGCGGTGAGCAGGCCTCCCGCAGTGACGAGTACCAAGCGACCCACGCGCTGCCAGACGGCGCGGGCCACGAGCAGGCCGAGTGCCGGCAGACAGAGCACCGCGAGGTAGCCGGTCATGAGATGGGTGGCGATGGTGAGTGCGAGCGATACCGCAGCGAGTGCGTAGCCGCGCCCTCGGCGGATGGCGCGAGCCACGAGACCCCACGTGAGCGGCAGCAGCCACATGCCCCACAACTGCGTGTACACACCCCAGCCCTGGAACGTGTAGCTCGCGTGTTCGTAGCCGTAGCTCGGGAGGCTGATGAGCAGTGGGCTCACGGCGGCGGCACAGGCAGCCGCCCAACGTCCCCAGCCGAGCAGACGTCCACCGAGGAACACCGAGATCGGCCAGAGCGAGAGGAGCACAT
>JAFMJD010000100.1 GCA_017853685.1 Actinomycetota bacterium
CGCGTGTCAGTCACGCATGGGAGCGGGGAGTTCCTCGGCATGCACCACGGTCAACCGCTTGGTCGAACGCGTGAGAGCAACGTAGAGCGCGCGCATTCCCTGCGCTTGCTCGCCCACGATGCGAGCCGGTTCCACCACCACCACACCGTCGAGCTCGAGCCCCTTGGCCACCGATACGGGAACCAAGGTCACCGATGCAGACAGTCCTGCACGCGTTGCGCGGCCGTGGTCGATCCCCTCGTCCTCGAGCATGTTGGCAACCGCATCCACCATCGAGTCGGCGGCCACCACGGCAACATTGCCGTTGCCCACCTCGGCCACCAGATCGCGTACTGCTGTGCCCACTGTGCGAGCGAGTTCTCCCGGCTGCGAGCGACACACCAAGGGGGCCACACCACCCTCGCGAACCGAAGAAGGTGCACGCAGCGTTGGGGTGGCCGCCATCATCACCCGTGTGGCCATCTCCATGATGAGCCCCGGGATGCGGTAACCGATACTGAGGCCCACCACACGGTTGCCCTTCTGGGTGGGGAGGTGCTCGAGCACCGCCTCCCAGTCGTCGGGCGCAAGTGCCCCCGTGGCCTGTGCAAGGTCACCCACGATGGTCATCGAGCCGTTCAGGGATCGACGTGCAACCGCACGGAGTTCCATCGGCGTGAGGTCCTGTACCTCGTCCACCACGATGTGACCGTAGGTGCGGATCTCATCGGCATCATCAGCCTTGCCCTTCACCAGGCGTGGCCCGAGCAGTGCCCGTGCCTCGTCCAGCAACGCAGCGTCGGCATCGCTCCACGAGATGTCGTAGATGTTCTGCGAGCGCTCGCGGTGCAGCGACTCGTACTCCTCGGCGGACAGCCACGGTGAGCCGGCCAGACGCAGCAGCGCCTTCGAGCCATACAGGTCGTGGAGCAACTGCGGAGCGGTGAGAACGGGCCACATCCGTTCGAGCGCAGCACGCACATCATCGTTCTGGCGTACTTCGTCACGCACGGCATCAGGTGTCACATCGCCGATACGACTCGTTGCTGCAAGCGCGGCCCACACCTCGGACTCGACGAACTTGCGGGCGGCGTTGTGGCGTCGGTAGCGCCGACGGGCGTTGCGCACGATGCGTGCACTCTCTTCGGCACGAAGGCGCAGGAATCCGGTGCGGAACGGAACCACGAGGTCTTCGCGCAGCGCACGCTCGCGATCGGTAATCGCCTTCGCAATCACATCGGCCATCCGGATGTCGCCCTTGACGCGTGCCGCAACCTCGGAGTCCTCACCGCCCCAACTCACATCGGGGACGAGATCGCCCAGCACCACGAGTTCGACACCTGCCTCGCCGAGCGAAGGCAGGACCCGTTCGATGTACCGCAGGAAAACACGGTTCGGACCGATCACCAAGACGCCCTGGTCCTCGAGCGGGAAGCGATACGTGTACAGGAGGTAGGCGGCTCGGTGGAGCGCCACCACGGTCTTGCCGGTGCCCGGACCACCCTGCACCACCAGCACGCCAGCCTGCGGTGACCTGATGATCAGGTCCTGCTCGGCCTGGATGGTGGCGACGATGTCACCGAGTTGTCCGGTGCGCCCGCGCTCGAGTGCGGCGATGAGCGTGGAGTACCCGCGGATCGCGCCGTCGCCCGCCAGCGTTCCATCGGACCCGATACCGAGATGCTCCGCGCCGAAGAGTTCGTCCTCGATCCCGAGCAACTTCTGTCCGTGCACTGCGAAGTGACGGCGACGCAGCAGCCCCATGGGGTCCTTGCCGGTTGCGCGGTAGAAGGGCTCGGCAACCGGCGCGCGCCAGTCCACCACCACGGGCTCGCGGTTCTCGTCGGCGACGGCAAGACGCCCGATGTGGAATTCCTCGACACCATCGGGCGACTCGGTGCGACGGTCGATGCGACCGAACACCAGCGCATCGTCGCCCAGCTCGAGTTCGCTCAACCGCTTGAGCAATGCCTCGTCGAAGACATCACGCTCATAACGCGCCTGGAAGGTCCCGCCGAGACCCGGCTCGGTGAGTCCGCGGAGTTTCCAAGCCTCTCGACGGCTGCGGTCGAGACAGTCGTAGGCACGATCGATGTACGCCTGTTCGTCGGCCAGATCCGGGTGCTGCTCAGTCATCGGTGAGAGAGGGGCCCACGCCTTGTGGGGGTGCTCGGCGTAGGGTCTATGCAGCCTACCGGGCACCTTTTTCGTCGACACCGGGCCGGCGAATCACAACACCACGACGGCGTCGCCGCTCGTCACGGGCACCAGTAGGTAGCGTGAAAACCGCCATGTCGAGCAACACGCGTGCCCCCTTCCTCGCAGCCACCGAGGGCGAACGGGCGGCCCACACGCCGGTCTGGTTCATGCGCCAAGCGGGACGGCATCTTCCCGAATACCGGGCCGCTCGCGGCGAGGGCAGCATCCTGCACGCCATCAAGCAACCCGAACTCGCGGCTTCGCTCACGCTGCAACCCGTGCGTCGATACGGCGTCGATGCGGCCGTGCTGTACAGCGACATCGTCGTGCCCGCCCATGCGGTGGGTTTCGGTATCGATGTGGCACCGGGTACCGGCCCCGTGGCCCCCGAACCGTTCAGGAGTGCAACGGATGTAGCACGCCTCCGGCCGCTCGAGACCGACGACATCGCCTACGTCGTCGAGACCTGTTCGATCCTGGTGCGCGAACTGCCCCCGCAGGTTCCGCTGTTGGCCTTTGCGGGTGCACCGTTCACCGTGGCGAGCTACCTCATCGAGGGGCGACCGAGCCGCGACTACGTACACACCAAGGCACTCATGCACACCGACGAGTCGCTCTGGCACCGCCTGCTCGACCGTCTCGCCGATCATGCGATCACGTTCATCTCCGCCCAGTTGTCGGCCGGCGCGCGAGCGTTCCAGTTGTTCGACTCGTGGGCCGGAGCGCTGTCGGATGCGGATTACACCCGATTCGTGCTCCCACACTCCACGAAAGTCTTCTCGGCACTCGCCGAACTGCACCCCACCGCGCCCGGTATCCACTTCGGCATCGGATGCAGCCACCTGCTCGCGTCGATGCATCGGGCCGGGCCTCGCGTGATGGGACTCGATTGGCGCATGCCGATCGACCAGGCGCGGGCACTGCTCGGCCCCGACACGGTGGTGCAGGGCAACCTCGATCCTGCGCTCGTGCTCGCCGGTGAACAACCGATGCTCGAGTCCGCTGCGGACATTCTCGATCGCAACGCCTCGCATCCCGGCCACATCTTCAACCTCGGTCACGGCGTGATGCCCACCACTGATCCCGGATTGCTCGCACGGCTCGTCGAGTACGTACACGAACGGACTACCTCCCATGTCTGATGTCACTGTCGTCCTGATGGCCTACGGCACACCGCGCTCGCGAGACGAGATCGAGCCGTACTACACCGACATCCGGCGCGGCAGACCACCGACACCGGAACTGCTCGCCGATCTCGTTGCGCGCTATGAGGCGATTGGCGGCCTCTCGCCGCTTGCTGCGCTCACCGAAGCCCAGCGCGCCACGCTGCAGACCGAACTCGATCGACGGGCACCCGGCACGTTCGATGTGGTGCTCGGACTCAAGCATGCGCACCCGATGATCGAAGAAACCGGTGCCGATCTCGTTGCACGAGGAGTGACCCGCGCGGTCGGTCTGGTGCTTGCACCGCACTTCTCCTCGTACTCCATCGGGCAGTACCTCGGACGCCTTCGCACTGCTGTGGAACCAGCCGGGTGCGAGGTGCACGGCATCGAGAGTTGGGCGACAAACGCCGCGTACGTTGCGTTCCTCGCATCGGAGGTGCGTCGCGGACTCGCAGCGCTCCCCGCGGGTTCACGGGTGCTGTTCACCGCACACTCGTTGCCGCAACGCATCATCGACGCAGGCGACCCCTACCCCACCGAGTTGCACGCAACTGCCTCGTGGGTGGCTGCTGCCGGAGCGCTCGCCCCCGATGCGTGGGGTATCGCCTACCAGTCAGCAGGACGCACGCCCGAACCCTGGCTCGGTCCCGACATCCTGACTGCCATCGATTCGCTCGCCGCCGAGGGCGTACCCGGCGTACTCGTGTGTCCGTGCGGTTTTGTGGCCGATCACCTCGAGGTGCTCTACGACCTCGACATCGAGGCCGCACAGCACGCCGCACGGGCAGGAATCGCATTCGCACGGACAGCCTCGATGAACGCCGACCCGACCGTGCTCGGCTCGCTCGCCGAACGGATCATCGGTCTCTCGGCGTGAGTGCAACTGCCCGCCGGGTCGCCATCATCGGTGGCGGCATCACCGGATTGTCTGCTGCATGGGAATTGCATCGCTCCGCGCCAGACACACAGGTCACCGTGTTCGAGTCGGATCGGATCGGCGGCAAGTTGCAGTCGTCGCCGTTCGCCGGACTCGATCATGTGGACGAAGCCGCTGACGCCTATCTCGCGCGGGTGCCGTGGGCTCGCCAGCTCTGTGCCGAGTTACGCATCTCCGACCTCGTCTCTCCCGCAACCGGTCGTGCCTATGTGTGGCATCGCGATCGTCTGCACCGCATCCCCGAGGGACTCGTCCTCGGGGTGCCTGCCGGACTGTCGGGCCTCCTGCGATCACGTCTGCTCACGCCGTGGGGTGCCCTGCGCGCCGGCATCGACCTCGTGCGACCGGTGACACCGCCGGATCACGACAACCTCGGACGCCTCATCCGTGACCGATTCGGCGACGAAGTACTGGAACGGCTCGTGGATCCGCTGATCGGATCGATCAACGCGGGTGATGCCGACCACCTGAGCCTGCGCGCTTCCGCGCCACAGATCGCCGAGCCCGCTATCCGATCGCGCAGCTTGTTGATGGCACTCCGGCGCCAGCGTGCGGCGGCCGCCGACGGCCCGGTGTTCCTCACACCGCGGAATGGCATGGCATCGATCCCCACCACGCTCGCCGAACGACTCCGCATCGGCAACACGCGCATCGTCACCGGCCGCCGCATCAGCGAGATCGCACGCGACGCCGACCATTGGCGAGTCGACGGCGAAGTCTTCGATGCCGTCATCCTCGCAACACCCGCCGATGTCAGCGCTCGTCTCCTGCGAACATCGAGTCCCGATGCATCTGCAGGGCTCTCGGCCATTCCGTATGCGGGTGTCGTGATGGTGGCGCTGCACATTCGACGCCCGATCGGTCCCCTCGGCAGCGGTTACCTCGTACCCAAACCCGACCAGCGCCATGTCACCGCTGTGTCACTCGCTTCGTACAAGTGGGCGCACTGGCGACCTGAGGGTGGCGGATCCATCCTGCGCGTGTCGCTCGGTCGACTCGGCAATCAGTTGCCGCTCGAGTTCACCGACCTGCAGGCAGTGCACACTGCGATCGACGAGGTAGGAGCCCATCTGGGCGTGGAACCCGATGTGCTCGGTCACCGAGTGACCCGTTGGCCGCGATCGTTCCCGCAATACCTGCCGCACCACCTCGACCGGGTGGCGGCCATCGAGGGCGCTCTGCGACGGGACTGTCCGGGCCTCGTGGTGGCAGGCGCCGCCTACCGGGGGGTCGGAGTTCCGGCCTGTATCCGGCAGGGACGCGAAGCCGCTCGCGCGGTGGCCTGAACCCGAGCAGGTGACAGACTCTCTCCCCGTGAGACGCTGGTTCGGTTCCGCCACCATTTCGCTTGCGATGTTGGCTGCAGTCGCCTGTTCGGGAAGTTCACAGGACACCAGTCCCACGGTGCCACCCACCACCGCCGCCACCAGCGCAGCACCCACTACCGCAGCACCCACCACGGCTGCGCCCACCACCGTGGCCACCACGCTGGCCGACACCGTGGTGGACACGCTCCCGCAGCCCGAGCCACCGCCGCCACCGGACCTCTCGCTGCCCGACTCGCGAATTGGGCGCATCTCCCTGCCCAGCATCGGCATCGACAAGCCGCTCTATTCGGGTGTGTCACTGCCCACGCTGGACAAAGGTCCCGGCCACTGGCCCGGCACGGCGCTGCCGGGGCGGCTCGGCAATGTGGTGGTTGCAGGCCACCGAGTGAGCCACGACCGACCGTTCTACGACATCGACAAGCTCAAGAAGGGCGACGAGATCGTCTTCACGATCGATGGCGGGACCTACGTGTACCTCGTCACCAAGCTCGAGATCGTCGACCCTGATGCGCTGTGGATCGTGTCGCAGACACCGACCAAGACCGCCACGCTCTTCGCATGCCACCCCAAGGGCAGCACGAAGAAGCGCATCGTTGCATTCGCCGACTACGCGCCCGAGAAGTCTTCGCCAGCAGTATGAATCCATGCGCGGGCTGACGAGGCCGTTGTGGCTGCGTCGGCCGGGGCGCTCTGCACTGGTGGGAACGCTGGGCGCCGTCGCTTCGGGGCTCGCCATTGCGGCATCCATGCCACCGTGGGGGTTCTGGCCACTCGCGTTCGTCGGCCTGGCGGGTTGGGAGTATCTCGTCGTTCGAGCCACACGGGCACAACGTTGGCGACGAACCTGGCTCACCGCAGTTGCATGGTTCGCGCCGGCCATGTGCTGGATGTGGCAGTTCACGATCCCGGGCTTTCTCGTCGTGCTGGTGATCTTCGGAACGTTCCACGCCACCGCGGCTGCACTCGTACCCAATACACCCGACCACCGATGGCACTGGTTGGCGCTTCCGGCCGGCTTCACGTGCGCCGAGGCGCTTCGCTTCTGCTTTCCCTTCGGTGGCGTACCGCTCGCCAGTCTGCCGATGGGGCAGGTTGCCGGCCCCCTGGCCGGCGTCGCACGAATCGGCGGACCCGTGCTGCTCACCTTGGTGACCGCGCTGATCGGCACCAACCTTCGCCGACTACTCACACCCTTCATCATCACCGTGAGACAGCGTTCACTCGCGCCCGTGTCACGCGTTGCGCTCAGTGTTTCTGCTTTCGCTGTGATTCCGATCGTGATTGCGTGCAGCGCGCTCGTGCCATCGGGCGTTGACACCGGTCGCTCCGCCTCCCTCGTGATCATGCAGGGCGGCGGTCCACAAGGAACCCGTGCCAGTGAGACCGGCCCCCGATTTGCGCTCGAACGACTGCTGAAGGTCTCGGCAACCTTTGACCGACCGGTGGATCTGGTGATCTGGCCGGAGAACATCGTCAACGTGAAGGAACTCACCGCAAGTCGTGAGTTCGGAGAGGTGCTGGCCGAAGCCCGCCGGATCGGTGCCCCCATCAGCGTGGGCATCACCGAGGACGCCGACGGCGGCGAGCGCTTCGCCAACGCACAAGTCGTCATACTCCCCGACGGCACGGTGTCGAGCCGATACGAAAAGAAGCGGCGTGTGCCGTTCGGCGAATTCATGCCCGCCCGTGATGTGCTCGCTGCGCTCGGCGTGCCGACCGACCTCGTTCCGCGAGACGCAGTACGGGGTCGCACACCGGGTGTGCTCGAGACGCCGGTGGGTACCGTTGCCGTTGCGATCTCGTGGGAGATCTTCTTCGGCGGTCGCGGACGCGAAGGTGTTCGCGAGGGTGGACTGCTCCTCATCAACCCGACGAATGGCTCGAGTTACCGGGGAACCGTGCTGCAGAGTCAGCAGATCGCGTCATCGCGACTGCGTGCCATCGAGTCAGGGCGGTGGGTTGCTCAGGTGGCGCCCACCGGCTTCTCGGCGTTCGTCTCACCCACCGGACGAGTCGTGGAACGCATCGGACAGGGTGAGGCCGCGTGGCGCCAATACACGGTGAACTTGCGCTCGGGCCTCACGTGGTACCACCGACTCGGCGACAAGCCGTTCGTGCTGCTCGCTGCACTTGCGTGGCTCGTACCAGGCGTGTGGCCGGTGCTGCGACGCCGTCTCCGCCGCCCGGCAAACGGCAACGACCCGGTCACGCCTCCAACATCAGCGTGACCGGTCCGTCGTTCACGAGTTCCACCATCATGTGTGTGCGAAAGCGTCCGGTTTCCACATGCGCCCCCAACGATCGCAACTCGTTCGCCACCGCATCCACCAACGGTTCGGCGTGTTCGGGACGAGCAGCCGATACCCAACTCGGGCGACGACCGCGCGCGGTGTCGCCGTAGAGCGTGAACTGGCTGATCACGAGCACCGCTCGGGTGGTGTCGGCCAGCGACAGATTCATCACGCCCTCGGCGTCGTCCATGACACGAAGGTTCCAGAGTTTTTCTGCGAGACGCCGCGCATTGGCCGGAGTGTCGTCGTGGGTCACGCCCACCAGCACGCAGAGTCCCGCACCGATCCGGCCGACACACTCACCGTCGACCATCACCTCGGCACGGGTGACTCGTTGGACTACTGCACGCACCGCGCCATGATGTCACCGTGATCGAATTGCAGCGTGGTTCGGTGCGTGTACTCGTGGACGACGAATACGGCGCCCGAGTCGCCTCGCTACGGGTTGCGGGATGCGAACGCCTCCTCACGCGGGAACACTCGCCGGATCCGGTACTCGGTTGGGGCAGTTACCCCATGGTCCCGTGGGCGGGTCGGGTGCGCTCGGGCCGCTTCGTCCACGACGGCCATCGGCACCAACTGCCGCTACGACTGCCGCCCCATGCGCTGCACGGCACGGTGCTCGACCGGGCGTGGGTCGTCGACGACGCACAACCCGACCGCGTGGAGATGCACATCGACCTCGGTCCGCACTGGCCCTGGCCCGGCATCGTGCGCCAGACCGTCGAACTCGATGTCGACGGCGAGTCCGGAGCACTCCGCTGTCGCCTCGAGGTGAGCACCGACTCGATGCCGAGCGCTCGTGCAACCGGCTTCCCTGCTCAGGTGGGATGGCACCCGTGGTTCGCCGATGGCGATCGAGCACCCCGACTCGATTTTGCCGCACAGGCGATGTACCGCCGGGACCGATCGGGCATCCCCACGGGCGACACGGTGTTTCCGGGGCCGCACCCGTGGGACGACTGTTTCGTCGGCGTCATCGACCCACCGATGCTCACCTATAGCGACGGACTACGCATCAACGTGTGGTCCGACTGTGACCACTGGGTGATCTACGAACCCGGACACGCGCTGTGCGTCGAGCCCCAATCAGGACCCCCTGACGGTTTCACCATCGCACCACACGTTGTCCGTTCCGGCGAACCGCTGAGCCGCTCGATGGTGATCACGTGGTGACCGGCCCCTGACCTCTCACTCGCTGCGCGCGCCGGTGATACCGCGGGCACGCAGGTCGGCCACGGCTGCAACATCGAAGCCCAACTCCTGCAGGATCTCGTCGGTGTGTTCGTCGAGCGCAGGGGCATGCCGTGAGAGCGTCGTGGGAGTTCGCTCGAACCGGGCAGCGGCCCTGGGTTCACGCACTCGACCCAGATGCGGACGTTCGTGCTCGATGATGGTGCCGTTGTGCCGGATCTGGGGATCGAGGTGCACGTTGGCGAGTTCCACCACTGCGGCCGACGGAATGTCCTGTGCATCGAGGATGCCCACGAGTTCTGCACTGGTGAAACGGGCGAACTCGGACTCGATTGCATCACGCAACACTTGACGGTTCACGTCACGCGCCTCGAGCGTGGCGAACCTCGGATCGTTCAGCCACTCGTCCCGGTGGAGTGCACGACACAACTGCGGGAACTGACGCTCCGACGTCGGTACTGCTGCGAGATAACCATCCCTCGTGCGGAACACCATGTAGTCGTCGCCGATGTGCGCGCCCGGCGTGACCTCCGGGTCCAGGAGTGCGTGCTGCATCATGCCGTCGGGCCAGAAGAAGTTCAGCGCCACATCGACCATCGAGATGCGAACGTGCTGGCCGCCCATGCCGCGTTCGCGTGCGAGCAGGGCAGACGTTGCCGCTTGTGCTGCGGCATATGCAGTTGCCTTGTCGATCACGGCGTTCCGGATGAGTGTCGGACGACCGATGCCCGGATCGCGTTGGAGCGCCGCCATTCCCACCAGAGCCTGCACCACGTAGTCGTAGGTCTTGCGTTCGACGTAGGGCCCACTCTCGCCAAAGCCGTTCACCGACACGTACACCAGTCCCGGGTTGATGGCGCGCAACGCTCGCTCACCCAAGCCCAGTCGATCGGCGACACCGGGCCGGAAGTTCTGGATGAACACATCGGCGTGCAGCAGCAGACGAAGTGCAATGTCCTGACCCTCCGACGTGGTGAGATCCACCACGAGGTCGCGCTTGCCGCGATTGACGCCGGCCCAGACTGCGCTCACCGTTCCCACGCGATGGCCCATCTTGCGCAGGCGATCACCGCCCTTGGGTTGCTCGATCTTGATGACATCGGCCCCGTGGTCGGCGAGCACGGTTGCAGCGAGTGGTCCCGCGATCATCTGGGTTGCATCGATCACGCGAATTCCGTGGAGCGGTCCGGCCATGTCCGGAATGTAGCCAGCGCCGCAGGCGGCCCACCCCGACCGGGCCGTATCGAGTTACCGGCAAGTAGCATCAGGTCTCCATGTCCCCCGCGCCCGATCTGCGTTCGCTGACCCACGACGGACCGCTCCGCATCGCGTACCTCACGTACCGCGGCAAGCCGCACGTGGGTGGTCAGGGTGTGTACACGCGGCACCTCACCA
>JAFMJD010000007.1 GCA_017853685.1 Actinomycetota bacterium
AAGCGTGCCGGTTCCGCCGAGGAGGCCATCAGCCTCATCGCCCAGGCCGGTGACGAGGCCAAGTTCCTCGCCGGCGGCCACAGCCTGCTGCCGATGATGAAGCTTCGCCTTGCCACTCCGTCGGTGCTCATCGACATCGGCCGCGTGAGCGATCTCTCCTACGTGAAGGACGCCGGCGCACACATCGCCATCGGCGCTCTCACACGTCACACCGAGGTCGAGAACTCCAGCGTGCTGAAGCAGCACGTGCCCCTGCTGGCGCACGCCGCAAGCCACGTGGGTGATCCCCAGGTCCGCCACCGCGGCACCATCGGTGGTTCCATCGCACACGCCGATGCCGCATCAGACCTTCCGGCCACCACGCTGGCGCTCGGCGCCACGTATGTGGTGCAGGGCCCCAAGGGTCGCCGCAACATCGCTGCCAAGGACTTCTACACCGGCTTCCTCGAGAACGCGATGAGCGCCGACGAGATGCTCGTGGAGATTCAGGTCCCCAAGATGAACGGCGCCGGCTGGAGCTTCCAGAAGTTCAACCGTCGTGCTCAGGACTGGGCAATCGTGGGTGTTGCGGCGTGGCGTCGCGGCAACGAGAGCGGAGTGGGCCTCGTGAACATGGGCAGCACGCCGATCCTCGCCACCTCGGTGGCAGCAGCCATCGCCAAGGGCGCTTCGGTGGCCGATGCCGCTGCAGTTGCCGCGGCCGAGGCCGAGCCCCAGGGCGACCTCAACGCCTCCCCCGAGTACCGCGAGCATCTGGCCAAGGTGCTGGTGCGTCGTGCGCTCGAGGAGTCGTCGAAGTAACCATCCCCACCAACTGCTCCGGCCGGCCACTGCGGCCGTGCCGAGCGTTCTGGGTAATCCGGTTGCGTTACTGCAGACCGGCGAACTGTCCTCCGTCGATGGGCAGGTGCGCGCCTGTGATGAACCGTGCGTGCTCACTGCACAGGAACGCCACGGCATGACCGAAGTCGATGGGGTCGCCGAGCGTGCCGCTCGGGATGCCCATGGCCACCGGATCGGCGTTGGGCCCGTAGACCTGCTTGATGCGATCGGTGAGATGCACACCCGGCTGCACGCTGTTCACCGTGACACCGTCTTTGGCTACTTCCCGAGCAACCGTCTTCAAGAATCCGGTGACACCTGCCCGTGCGGTGTTCGACAAGATGAGCGTGGGGATCGGTTGGCGCACACCGTATGAGGTGATGGCCACCACCCTGCCCCAGCCGCGTTCCTGCATGGCGGGGATCGCCGTCTTGCACATACCCACGACCGACATCAGGCTGAGGTCCAGGGCACCCTGATATGCCTCGAGCGCAGTGGACGCAAACGTGCCCGGCGGCGGACCGCCGGCATTGCACACCAAGATGTCCACGCCGCCGAGCAACTCGACACTGCGGTTCACGAACTCCACACCGCCGTCGGCATCGGAGACGTCGCAGACGAAGTAACGACACCCGTGCCCGATCCGTGCGACGGCGTCCCGGAGTTTGGTCTCGTCACGACCGCAGATCACCACCTCGGCGCCATCGTTCGCGAGCGCGAGGGCCGAGCCGAAGCCCAGTCCCGCCGAGCCCGCCGCCACTGCTGCACGTCGACCGGTCAGTCCGAGATCCATGTCCGCCACCTTAGGGCCGCACGTACGCGACTCCGGAACGCCATGGGCCCGTGTTACCTTCGGTTGCGAGAGGACGTGAGAGTCATGCTCGAGGACCAGAGATACCTCGATGCCATCGCAGACGCAGATCCGTACCCGTACTGGTTCGACGATGCCGACGAACCCGACAGCAACCCCACGCTCGTCCGGAGCGAGAACTGCGACCTGTGCGTCGTCGGGGGTGGCTATACGGGCCTCTGGACCGCCATCATCGCCAAGGAACGTGACCCATCGCGCGATGTGATCCTCATCGAGGCCCACGAGGTGGGGTCGGCGGCCAGTGGACGCAACGGCGGGTTCGTCGACGCAAGCCTCACCCACGGCGTCACCAACGGAAAGACCCGTTTCCCCGACGAACTGCCGGTGCTCGAGGATCTCGGCAAGCGCAACCTCGACGAGATCGAGCACGCCATCAAGCGGTACAACATCGACTGCGACTGGGAGCGCACCGGGGCCATCGATGTGGCCACCACGTTCCACCCTGCGAGCTATCTCGACGAACTGCGCGAAGAGTTCGGTCTGCTCAAGAGCCTCGGGCAACCTGTGGAGTTCCTCGACAGTCAGGCGATGCAGCTTCAGGTGAACTCCACCACCTATCGCGGTGGACTGTGGCGCCGTGACCGAGCGGCGCTCGTGGACCCTGCACGACTTGCGTGGGGACTCAAGGCAGCAGCCGAATCGCTCGGAGTGCGGATCTACGAAGACACCAAGGCCACTGCAATAGAACGCGACGGCGTGGGTGTGCTCGTCACCACACCGCTCGGGCGCATTCGCAGCGGCCGCGTCGCACTCGGCACGAACGCGTTCCCGCCGTTGCTGCGCCGACTTCGCCACTACATCGCGCCGGTCTACGACTACGTGCTCGTCACCGAACCGCTCACGCCCCAACAGATGGACTCGATCGGCTGGGTGAACCGTCAGGGACTGTCCGACATCCCGAATCAGTTCCACTACTACCGGCTCACGGCCGACAACCGAATCCTGTGGGGCGGCTACGACGCCGTGTACTACTTCCGCGGCAAGGTGCGCAGCGAACTTGACTCGCGTCCCGAGACCTGGGCCAAGCTCAGCCGCCACTTCTTCGACACATTCCCCCAACTCGAAGACCTCCGCTTCTCTCATGCGTGGGGTGGGGCCATCGATACGTGCGCTCGGTTCTCGGTGTTCTGGGGACGTGCGATGCAGGGCCGTGTGGGGTACGCGTTGGGCTACACCGGTCTCGGAACCGCATCCACCCGCTTCGGCGCCGAGGTGATGCTGGACCTCCTCGACGGAAAGCGCTCACGGGCCACCGAGACCGAGTTCGTACGCAGCCATCCCCTGCCCTTCCCGCCCGAACCGTTCCGATTCCTCGGCATCCAGGCCACTCGCTGGTCGCTCGATCGCGAGGACCGCACGGGTCGGCGCAACGCTTGGCTGCGCGCGATCGACCGCCTCGGCCTCGGCTTCGACTCGTAGCCCACTCCACCTCGTACGCTGGGCCCATATGGCCAACCCCCGATCCGTCAACGAGGTCAGTGCCGCGCTGGCACAACACGGCTACCTGCCCGATGAAGGACTCGCCACCGCGATCTTCCTCGCCATGACGCTGCAGCGCCCACTGCTGCTCGAGGGCGAAGCCGGCGTCGGCAAGACCGAAGTCGCCAAGGTGCTCACGCGCTGGACACAGGGCGAACTGATCCGACTGCAGTGCTACGAGGGCATCGACGCATCGCAGGCGGTCTACGAGTGGGACTACGCGAAGCAGTTGCTGCACCTGCGTGCTGCCGAGGCAACCGGCGAGGCCGCCGGACGCGGCACTGCGGCCATCGAGGGCGAGCTGTACTCCGAACGCTTCCTCGTCAAGCGCGCATTGCTGCGGGCGATCGCTCATCGCGAAGGTCCGCCGCCCGTGCTGCTCATCGACGAGATCGACCGCGCCGACGACGAGTTCGAAGCCTTCTTGCTCGAGGTCCTGTCGGATTACCAGATCACCGTGCCCGAGCTCGGCACGTTCTCGGCCGTTACACCGCCCATCGTCATCCTCACGTCGAACCGCACACGAGACGTGCACGATGCGCTGAAGCGTCGCTGTCTCTATCACTGGGTGGAGCACCCCGATTTCGAGCGCGAGGTCGCCATCGTGCGGCTGCGCGTTCCCGATGTGTCCGAGCAACTCGCCCGACAGGTGGCCGGCGCCGTGGAGGCCATGCGCGGCCTGAACCTGTACAAGCCACCGGGTGTCGCCGAAACCATCGACTGGGCAACCGCGCTCGGCCGACTCGGTGCCACCACGCTCGATGAGTACGTCGTGCGCACCACGCTCGGCACGGTGCTCAAGTACCGCGAGGACCAAGACCGCGTGCGGGTGCATGCTGCCGAGACCATCGTGCGCAAGGCGCTCGAGCGCGCCATCACGAATGCCTGAGCTCCAGCGTTTCGCGGGTCCCATCGGTGCAGGCGCACCCGTGGTGACCTCCGACGCCATGCGCATCGCCGTGGCATACGCCCGAGTGCTCCGGGGTGCCGGCATCGTGGTGCCGATCGGCTGCGTACTCAGCTTCGCCGAGGCGGTCGAGGTGGTGGGCATCAACGACCGCAACGCCGTGTACTGGGCCGGTCGCTCCACACTCCTGCACCGTCCCGAAGACATCGAGATGTACGACCGCGCGTTCGCAGTGTTCTGGGAGGATCGCGGATCCTCCACGGACTTCGTCGTGGAACTGCCGCCGATGCGCATCCAACTGGCGGTCGACAGCGACGACGAGACCGACGACGACAACGGCCCGCCGCCCGAGGAACCCGACGACACCCCCACCATCCACTTGCGATTCTCCGCAGCGGAGATCCTGCGCGAGAAAGACTTTGCGCTCTACTCGCCCGACGAACTCCAGGAGTCGCACGCGCTCATGGCAGATCTCCGGCTTGCGGGCGCACCGCGCCGCAGTCGTCGACTCGTGCGCGCGCGCCGGCGAGGCGCGCACCCCGATCTGCGGCGCACCATGCGTGCGGCGCTGCAGGCAGGCGGTGAGCCGATCGAGCGCGCGTGGCGTGAGCCGGGCGAAAAACTCCGACGACTCGTGCTGCTGCTCGACATCTCCGGCTCCATGGAGCCCTACGCACGAGCACTGGTTCGTTTCGTGCACGCTGCCGTTGCCGGGCGCCAGAAGGTGGAGGCCTTCACCCTCGGCACGAGGCTCACACGCATCACGCGCGAACTGCACAGCCGTGATCCCGACCGCGCCATGCAGCAGGCCGCTCAGCGTGTTGCTGACTGGAGCGGTGGAACCCGTCTCGGCGAGGGTCTGCGCGCCTTCAACGACGAATGGGGTGTACGCGGCATGGCCCGAGGCGCCATCGTCGTGGTGCTCAGCGACGGATGGGACCGCGGCGAACCCGAGGTGCTGGCCGCACAGATGGAACGCCTGCACCGGGTGGCCTACAAGGTCATCTGGGTGAACCCGCTGAAGGTCACCCCCGGATATGCCCCTTTGGCCCGTGGAATGGCTGCTGCCCTGCCCTACGTTGACGATTTCGTGGAAGGACATTCGATCGACGCCCTCGAGGAACTCGCCCGGGTGATCTCCACCGAACTCGACACGACCAACCGCCGCAGGATGCGGCCCGACCATCAGGTGGTGACGGGATGAAGGACATCCTCGACGACATCGATCGCTGGCGCAGTGCCGGCAAGCGCGTGGCAGTTGCCCGCGTGGTGAACATCGAGGGCTCGGGCCCGCGTGACCCGGGTGCCGCCATGGCAGTGAACGAGGACGGCGAAGTTGCCGGATCGGTGTCGGGTGGATGTGTGGAGGGCGCCGTGGTGGGTGAGGCGCTCGGCATCCTGCAGGGCGACGGCACGCCGAGACTCGTGAAGTTCGGGTACAGCGACGACGAGGCCTTCGCAGTGGGACTCACCTGCGGTGGCATCATCCATCTCTTCATCGAACCGCTGAGCTGGTAGGCCCACCGTGCTCTACGAGTTGTTGCGAGATCGCATCCGCGCATCGGAACCCGTGGTGCTCGCCACGGTGATCGAGGGTCCGGGCGTGGGCGGAAGATTGCTGGTGTGGCCCGGCGCTGATGCCCAGGGAAGCCTCGGTAATTCCGAATTGGACCGCATCGTCGCCCGCGACGCGCTCGGCGAACTCGAGGCCGGCAACACCCTCGTACGGCACTACGGCCCGAACGGCGAGACCACCCCCGAAGATCTCGCAAACACCCCGATGGTGAGCGTGTTCATCGAATCGTTCGCCCCGCCGCCCCAGATGTGGATTTTCGGTGCAGTGGACTTCACGGCCGCCTTGGCGAAGGTCGCCAAGGTGCTCGGCTACCGCGTGACCGTGTGCGATGCGCGCGAGGTGTTCGCCACGCGCCGCCGCTTCCCGATGGCCGACGAAGTGCTCGTGACCTGGCCCGGGCCGGTCTTCGAAGAGCGCGGATCGTCGCTCGGCCCGCGCGATGCGGTGTGCATCCTCACCCACGACCCCAAGTTCGATGTCCCTGCGGTGCGCGGCGCGCTCGCCACCCGTGTGGGCTACGTGGGCGTGATGGGCTCGCGCAAGACGCACAGCAAGCGTCTGGAGCGCCTCGCCGAGGTGGGGGTGTCGTCGCCCACGGATCTCGCCCGTCTCATGTCACCGATCGGACTCGACCTCGGCGCACGTACGCCCGAGGAGACTGCGGTGTCGATCTGCGCGGAGATCATTGCGCTGCGCACCGGTCGGCGGCCCCCATCGCTGCGTGATGGATCGGGACCGATTCACGCCTGAACCGTCAACGTCGTTGGGCCGGTCAGTTGCCGGGTGAGCCGACTTTCATCCAACGCACACGACGCACGATCGCCGGGCTCACCGTGACAGTGGCACCGCGATTGGGTGAGTGCACCATGGCTTGTCCCACACCGAGGGCCAGCATCACGTGACCCGGGTAGTACAACAAGTCGGCCGGTTGCACGGCGGCGCGTGACGAACGACGCACCATCCGGATCTGCTTGAGCGACTGCCGGGGCAACGACACACCCACCTGCGACCACGCCCAAGCGGTGAGACCCGAGCAGTCGAAGGCCTGGCCGGGATTCGCCTGGAACTTGCGATACGGCACGCCCACCTGCGTGAGCGCCGACAGCAACACCACCATGCGCTCCTGCGACGCAAACCGCCACGCACGAGCCAGATCGACTGCAGAGATTCCGGCCGCGTCGGCCACGAGGGGCACGAGTTCGTCGAGGCGTTCGTCGTACTCGGACACGCCGTACCAGAGGCTCCACAGTGCCGCTGACGCCGCACGCGCAATGGCGTTGGGGCGGGCTGCCACCGCGGGGCGTGCGGCAGAGAACACCCGAGCGAAGCCGGGTGTACCCACCACCGGCGTGCGCACCGACACCACCGTGGCGTGGGCCGCATTCGAACCAACCAAAGGAGCGGCACCCACGACGAGCGTGGAGATGCCAAGCGTCGCCACGACAACACGCGCCGTCCATCGCTTGTTGGCTCCACGACCCATGACGTCCCCTTGGCAACGACTCCGCCCTCGGCGCACCCGGGCGAACCGAGCGCAAAGAGATTGCGGAAAGGTTACAACCGCTGCGACGGTTCCGTCACATCCGGACCGGTCTCTGTCACATTCGGCTCTGGGTTCGGCCCGCCCGGGGTTGCCTCCCCCCGAGACGGGGCCCACAGTGGGGGGATGCAACGCAGCGTGGCCGTTCTGCTCGCCGCCGGGGGAGGCACCCGGTTCCAGGGGGCCACCCACAAACTCCTCGCTCCCCTGCGGGGTCGCCCGGTGTACCAGTGGGCCGTGGAGCACGCCCGGTCCGCGGGCCTCGAGGTGTGGGTGATCACCGGAGCCGCCCGGCTCGAGCCCATCGACGGGGTGCGGTTCGTGCACAACCCCCGATGGTCCGAGGGCCAGGCCACCTCGCTGCAGTGCGCCGTGCAGGCGGCCGCGGCCGAGGGACTCGATGCCATCACCGTCGGCCTCGCCGACCAGCCATTCGTGGCCCCCTCCACATGGCGCGCCGTGAGCACCGCAACGAGCCCGATCGCCGTTGCCTCCTACGACGGCGTACGCGGGAATCCGGTTCGACTCGCCGCATCGGTCTGGGACCTGCTCCCGGCCGAAGGGGACCTTGGAGCACGTAGCCTGATGATCGAACGACCCGATCTCGTCGAGGACATCGCCGCAGACGGATCGAGCGCCGACATCGACACCCTGGAGGACCTCGCGCGATGGAACTCGTGAACGAATTCACCGTCAACCGTCCGATCGAGCAGACATGGGCCACGCTCACCGACGTGCCCACCATTGCACCGTGCCTGCCGGGGGCCGCGCTCGAGGGTGTGGACGGCTCCACCTATCACGGCGTCGTAAAGCTCAAGGTGGGCCCGATCCTCGCCAACTTCAAGGGCGATGCGTCGTTCGTCGAGAAAGACGATGTCAACCACCGCGCCGTGCTCAAGGCCTCGGGCCGCGACACCGGCAACAAGGGCAACGCCGCCGCCGACATCACTGCCGAACTGCACGCAGTCGACGCCAACACCACCAAGGTGAGGGTGGCCACCGATCTCAAGATCACCGGCAAGTTCGCCCAGTTCGGACGCGGAGCAATGCAGGAGATCTCCAACAAGCTCCTCGCCGAGTTCGTGAGCAACTTGGAACAGCTCACCGCCGCGCAGGCCGCCGCCCCCGCCGCATCGGCAGGTGCTGCCGAGAGCGCCGATGGCGCAACGCCCACGGCAACCGAGAGCGCGGCTGCCACTGATCGTCCGGCCACCGCGAATGCCGGCAGCGGCACGTCGTCGGTGTCTGCACCCAAGGCCGCCGATCACGACAACGTGCTCGACCTCGGCAAGTACGCCGGCGGTGCGATGCTCAAGCGCTTCACGCCCGTTGCCGGCGGACTCTTGGTGCTCATCGTGCTGTTCCTCCTGCGTCGCCGCCGCAGCTGACCGACCCTGCTCCGTCCAACATGGTCCCCAACGATCGCGAGATGGTTCGTGAACTGCTGGGGAGAGAGCCACTCGCCGATTTCGATGTGGTGGTTCGCGATGCCTCCGGTTGGCCCGTGGTGATCCGCAACGGCCCGTTGCTGCCCGACGGCACGCCCATGCCCACTCGCTACTGGCTCGTGGGGCGTCGCGAGACCCTGCTCGTGAGCCGCCTCGAGGCCGCTGGCGGGGTGCGCCGTGCCGAGCACGAGGTAGATCCGGACATGCTCGCCGGAGCCCACGCCCGCTACGCACTCGAGCGTGACGCAGCGATACCTGCGAGTCATGTCGGGCCACGACCTGCGGGCGGTGTGGGCGGCACCCGTCTCGGCGTGAAGTGCTTGCACACGCATTACGCGTGGTTCCTCGCCGGCGGCGACGACCCGGTTGGCCGTTGGGTGCACGAGCACCTCGCCGAGGTGGCCTCATGACGAACGCGGATGCCTCGAAGGTCCCGAAGGGTCCGGTGGCCGGTGTGGACATCGGCACCAACTCGGTGAAGATGCTGATCCGTGACGGCGCACGACGGCACTTCGAAACCGCCGAAGTGCGTCTGGGCCAGGGCGTGGACGCCTCCGGAGTGCTGCACCCCGACGCCGTGGCGCGCACCCTGGACGCGCTGCGCACCTTCCGACGCTCGATCGACGAGCACGGGGTTGCGCTGACCGGTGCCGTCGCCACCTCGGCGGTCCGTGACAGTGCGTCGCGCGACACCTTCCTCCAGTCGGTCGCCGAGGTGCTCGGCGTTGCGCCTGTCGTGCTGTCGGGCGAGTCCGAGGGTCGCCTTGGGTATCTGGGTGCCATGTGCGATCTCCCCGATGGGGTCGCCGATCAACGCCTCGTGCTCGACATCGGCGGCGGTTCCACCGAGTTCGTGGTCGGCCAGCAGTCACCCGTCGGGGCGGTGTCGATCGACGTCGGATGTGTTCGACTCACCGAGTCCGAACTCCGCCACGACCCCCCACGACCCGAAGAGCTGTCCAACGCCATCGGTCGGGTGCAGGACCACCTCGACGATGTGCTGCGAGACCTGCCGAGCGCATCCGAGGCAGGCTCGATCATCGGTATCGGTGGCACCATCACGGCCGTGGCGGCGGTGGAGATCGGCACGTGGGAGCGAGATCCCCTGCACGGTTTCTGGCTCTCCCGCGAGGCCGTCGAGGACGTCTTTCGCACCCTCGCAACCGAGTCGCTCGCCGACCGGCTGCACAACCCGGGTCTCACCGCCGGTCGGGCACCGGTGATCGTGGGGGGTCTCTGTGTTCTGGTGGCCGTGCTGCGCCGCTTGAAGGCCGATGGTCTGGTGGTGTCTACTCGCAGCGTGGTGGACGGGATCTGCACAGCACTCACAGCCGGGGTACCCCCCACTGCGCTCGGGGCCGCACGGTGACCAGCCTGCAGCACCCCGCCGCGGGGACCTCCACCAACCTGCGTCTGTATGGCCGGCGCGTCCTGCTGCGGCCACTCATGCCGACCGATTTCGACGCGTACCGAGAAGTGCGCACACGCAATGCCGACTGGCTCCTGCAGTGGGAGCCGAGCCGACTCTCACTCGCAGCCGACCCCATCCACGATCGAGGTGCGTTCAACTCGCGATGCAGTCTGCGTGACCGCGAGCGACAGGCCGGCGCCGCGTACGGGCTCGGACTCTTCGTGGACAACACGTTCTGTGGTGAGGTGAACCTCAACAATGTGCAGCGCGGGGCGCTGCAGAGCGGCACGGTGGGGTACTGGGTCGATCAGGCTTTCGCCGGACACGCGTACGTGGCCGAGGCAGTGGTGGTGCTCGCACGATTCGCGTTCGAGCAACTCAGTCTCCACCGACTCGAGATCTGCATCATTCCGCGCAACCACCGCAGCCGTCGCGTGATGGAGAAACTCGAGATCCGGGACGAAGGCATCGCCCAACGGTTCCTCGAGATCAACGGCGTGTGGGAAGACCACATCCGCTACGGCATCACCGTGGAGGAGTGGCGGGCGCGCCACGACGAACTGTCACGCGCCTGGCTCACGACCTGACAGCGTCGACGGTGTGGGTGCTATTGCCCCGCGAGGCGAAAGGCGAGTGCTCGCGCCCTGCGCTGCGCAGTGCGTCGCTTCCACTCCTTGCGCTTCCAGTGGCGGGACTTGGCCCGTGACCGCACGCGGTCCCGAGCGCGACCCGCATCGTGGTGATGCATCGGCTTCCATGCCACGCCGGGCTCGTCGGCTTCGTCCACCTCGACCACAGCACCGACCGCATGGGACAGCAACTGCAACTCAGAGTGGATCCGATGCCGCTCGGCGTGGGCGTGGGCTCGCAACTCCTGCCTCGGCAGCATCACTGCCGACTCGGAACGATGCCTTTGACTCATCCTGACCGACCTCCTCACCGGGGTGAGATTGGGGTTTTGGTATGACTCACGCTGCACCTCCGACCATACCCGGGCCGGGCCCGCCGTGCGAGACTTTCAACCATGACTTTGGTACTCCTCGATGTCGCCGACCGCGTGGCAACGATCACCCTCAACAACCCGGCCGAGCGCAACACGCTCACCCAGCCGATGGTCACCGAGATCATCGCTGCGGTGGAGGAGATCGAGTCGAACCCGAACATCGGCGCCATCGTCGTCACCGGCGCTGCCCCTGCGTTCTGCGCCGGCGCGAACCTCGGCAACCTCATGGAATCGACACCCGAGAGCCTCGGCACGATCTATGAGGGCTTCTTGCGCATCGCTCGCAGTCCACTGCCCACGATCGCCGCAGTGAACGGCGCGGCCGTCGGTGCGGGCATGAACCTCGCACTCGGCTGCGATGTTCGTCTTGCCGCACGACGGGCGAAGTTCGACACGCGTTTCCTGCAGATCGGCATCCACCCCGGTGGCGGCCACACGTGGATGTTCCGACGGATCGCCGGACCGCAGGCCACGATGGCGGCGGTCGTGTTCGGCGAAGTACTCGATGGCGCCGAGGCCGAACGAATCGGACTCGTGCACCGATGTGTCGATGACGATGCACTGCTCGACGCAGCGCACGCCATGGCAGCGCGCGCCGCCGATGCGCCCCGTGAACTCGTGATTGCCACCAAGCAGACCATCAAGGACATGGCCGACATCGATGCGCACCCGTCGGCAGTCGAGCGCGAACTCGAGCCCCAGTTGTGGTCAACACGCCAGCCGTGGTTCGCCGAACGAATCGCCAAGCTGCAGTCGCAGATCAGTTCGAAGAAGTGACCCAACGAGCGACGTGACCCATCATGAGTGACCTGCCCCCCGCCGTACCCGCCGCCACCGTCATGGTGGTGCGCGATGTGAAGCCCGGTCTCGAGGTGCTGATGCTCAAGCGCAGCGCTGTCGGTGCGTTCGCGAACTTCTGGGTGTTCCCCGGTGGTCGCATCGATGATGCCGACGAAGGGGCCGACGAGATCGAACGTGCGCGCAGCGCTGCAGTGCGCGAGGCGATGGAAGAAGTGGGGCTCGCGGTCGATCCGCAGAACACCCATCCGTACTCGCACTGGACCCCTCCCGCGATCCAACCGCGACGCTTCCTCACGTGGTTCTTCGTCGCCCACTGGGGCGGCGACGACGTACGCATCGACGGCCACGAGATCGTCGACTATCGCTGGATGCGACCACACGAGGCCATCGAGGCACAGTTGCCGATGGCGCCGCCCACCATCGTGAGCCTGCACGAGCTCGCCGAGGCCGGATCCTTCGCAGCCACGCGTCGCACTGAGTATCCGCGCTGGGTCACGCGTCCCACGAAGTCAGCCGATGGAGTTCCGGTTCTGCTCTGGCACGGCGATGCCGGCTACGACTCGCTCGACGCCGAAGTGCCCGGACCACGCAACCGCCTGTGGTACCCCACCGATGCGCCGTGGACGTACGAGCGGACCGTCTGACCCATGCTCGACCACGTGTTCACCGACGCCATCGGGGCGTTGCGCGAGGCATTCGAGGGCGCGTTCCTCGAGCGACAGGCCTTCGAGGAACACTTCCAGGTGGATGTGCTGCTCGGCGACGTGACCTGGGAGACCAGTTACGGGCTTCCCGGTGAGGGGCAGCCGCCGCGGGTGATCTCGCACATCACCTTCGACTGGCCCTCGTGGAGCCAGACCGCATACCGACGCTGGTACGTGAACGAGACGTTCGAGGAATCACCCGCCATCGAACTCGAGATCGTGTTCCGCGCCCAACGACTCGCCGAGCAACCCGAACCGGGCGCTGTGCAACGGATCATGGACGAGACGAGCCCACTCATCGGCGCTGGGCGCCTCGAGCAGGCCGGCATCACGGTGGAGATCGGCTACCTCGCCGAGCCGGACTCCACCCCCGAGTACGCGATCGAAGTGACCTACGAGGGTCTCTACGAACTCGAGGAATCCACCCTCGCCGACGGAGCATCGAATCTGCTCGACGAACACTTCGGGGCGCTCGGCGGATGGATCGCCGCAACGCTCGTCCGCCTCGGCGACCTCGGTCTGCGCTACCTGCCAGGCGAAGACTCGTCCACCGGCGACTGAGCCGCAGTCCGCACGGCATGACAGCATGTCGGCATGTCCGACATCGTCCTGCTCGACGTGAGCAACCGCATCGCCACCATCACCCTCAACCGGCCCGAGGCGCGCAACGCGCTCAGCAGTGCCCTGCTGCGTGACCTCAATGCCGCTATGCGTCAGGCCAACGATGATGCCGCAGTGGATGTCATCATCCTCACCGGCGCCGATCCTGCGTTCTGTGCCGGCCTGGACCTCAAAGAACTCGGTGACAACGCGGGAAATCTCGGCGGCGAGCCTCGTTCCGGAGCCGGCCCCACGGGGGCCGACCGCAACTCGTTCCACTTCGTGGACAAACCGCTCATTGCGGCAGTCAACGGCGCGTGCATCACGGGCGGATTCGAGCTTGCGCTCAACTGCGACTTCATCATCGCCTCCGAGCGCGCCAAGTTCGGCGATACGCACTCGCGTGTCGGCGTCATGCCGGGCTGGGGTCTCACGGTGCTGCTCCCCCAGGCCATCGGCGTGCGACGCGCCCGCGAGATGAGTTTCACCGGCAACTTCCTCACCGGCGAGGAGGCCTTCCAGTGGGGTCTCGCCAACCATGTGGTGCCCCACGATGAGTTGCTGCCCACCGCGCGTCGCGTCGCTCTCGACATCATCGGCAACGACCAACCCGGCGTGCGGCAGATCCGCCGCACCTACAACGAGATCCACCGCGAGGACGCAGGCTGGGACATCGAGGCGCGCGACGGCAAGCGCTGGCAGAAAGAGATGTTCAGCAAGGAACGGGTCGCCGAGCGGCGCGGCGCCATCATGGACCGCGGCCGGCACCAGTAGTCCATGGCCACGAACCCTCCGAGCCACCCGCGCCACATCGACTGGGCATCACTGCGCGCACATGCACTCGATGCCGCCGATGCGGCGTACTCGCCGTACTCGGGGTTCGCCGTGGGGGCCGCAGCACTCATCGACGACGGGCGGGTGGTGGTGGGCGCAAACATCGAGAACGCCTCCTACGGACTCACACTGTGCGCCGAGACCGTGATGGTTGCGGCGCATCGCATGAGCGGTGGCGGCCGGATCGTCGCCGTGGCAGTCGTGGGCAACGGTGCACCCACCACCCCGTGCGGTCGTTGCCGACAGGTGATCTGGGAGTTCGGCGGCCCCGACTGTCTGATCGACGTGAACGGCACGCCCATGAGCCTCGGTGATCTGCTCCCGCACGCCTTCCCCGACGCGTCCACATTCCGCAAGGAACCCGGTCGATGAATACGCCCGACTTTGCCGCCATGCCCAAGGTGCTCCTGCACGATCACCTCGACGGTGGACTGCGCCCGCACACGGTGGTGGAACTGGCAGGCGAGTTCGGCTACCGCTCGCTGCCGTCGACCGATGTGGAGACACTTGCCCGCTGGTTCCACCGCGGAGCCAAGCGCAACGATCTCGTGCTCTATCTCGAGACATTCGCGCACACGGTCGGGGTGATGCAGCACCGTGATGCCATCGAACGCGTGGCCTTCGAGTGTGCACAAGACCTTGCAGCCGACGGCGTGGTCTACGCCGAGGTTCGCTTTGCGCCGGAACTCCACACCGAGGCCGGCCTCACGCTCGATGAGGTGATGGAGGCCGTCATGACCGGACTGCGACGGGGCGCAGCCGGCTCCGATCTCACCGTGTACGCGATCTGCTCGGCCATGCGCACAGCCGCGCGCTCGCTCGAGATCGCCGAGCTCGCCGTTCGCTGGCGCGATGCAGGCGTGGTGGGCTTCGACATCGCCGGCGCCGAGGCGGGGTATCCGCCCACCCGTCATCTCGACGCGTTCCAGTACGTACAGCGAGCCAACTTTCACGCCACCATTCACGCGGGTGAGGCCTTCGGGCTCCCGTCGATCTGGGAGGCCGTGCAGTGGTGCGGCGCAGAGCGACTCGGCCACGGTGTGCGCATCGTCGACGACATCTCGGGCGAACCGGGTGCCGAGGTGCTGGGTCGGCTCGCGTCCTACGTACGTGACCGAAGGATCCCACTGGAGTTGTGCCCCACATCGAATGTGAACACCGGTGTGGTGCCCTCGATCGCACAGCATCCGATCGGCCTGTTGCGACGCCTGCGGTTCCGTGTGACGGTGAACACCGACAACCGGCTCATGAGCGACACGTCGATGAGCAACGAGTTCGCCCAGTTGCATGCAGCCTTCGGGTACGGCGTCGACGACTTTCGCTGGCTCACTGTGAACGCCATGAAGTCCGCCTTCGCCCCGTTCGAGGAACGACTCGGCCTCATCGAACGAGTCATCAAGCCGCGCTACGCAGCAATCGCTACCGGCGCCCGCTGAGCCGGACCAGCATCCCCTCGCTGCGGACAGTGGCCGCGAACCACGCGACGCAGTAGGCGACACCACCGCCCTGCGACGACCCGGTAGCGTACTCACGTGTCCAATTGGTGGGACGAACACGCCGAGCAAGTCGAAAACGGCGCCGAGCCCCTCGGGTCAGGCACGCAGGCCCCGTCGTATCACGAGGTCTATCCCGACCCTGTGCCGATGCCGTGGTGGCAGCCACTCGCACCCCTGCTTGCGGTGCTCGGATTCGGCTACATCGCCATCCGCTCGGGTCGCCGCAAACTCGGTTACACGCAGTTGGCGCTGTACCTCGCCCTCGGCATTGCGGCACTCATCGTTTGGTACAACGACTTCTGGGTCGAGATCGTGGTCACCGAGTGGTACCTCATCGGCACACTCGCTGCCGTCTTCATCGTGTGCGCAGTGGCCCTTGCTGCCGCGGTGGTGGCATGGCGTGACTGCGAGCACTGGACACCGAGCGCCGCACAGGTGTGGAGCGCCCGTCTGATGACCGTGATGGCAGTGGCCGCAGTGGGCGCTCCAGCCGCCGCAGCCACCTACGTCATCGGCCCCCAGATCCAAGTGGCTCGCAACAGCTTCGTCGATGCGCCGGTGGCCATGCCGTCGGAACTCGACTCCACCACGCCCACCAGCGAGGTCGGTACCACCACCACGCTGGCAGTGCCGGGACAACCCACCACCCCGCTCGAGACCGTGCTCAGTGCCACCACCGATGTCCCCGACACATCGGCGCCCACCACCGAAGCACCCGCGGGCGAATCCCGCCGCGTGAACATCCTGCTCCTCGGCGGGGATGCCGGCCCCGGCCGCTGGAACCTGCGAACCGACTCGATGAATCTCGTGTCGATCGACATCAAGACCGGCGACTCGGCCATCATCGGTATTCCGCGCAACCTGAAGAATGCTCCCATGCCGCGCGGCGAACTGCGCAAGCAGTTCCCCAACGGCTTCGACGACCTCATGAACGCGATGTTCGTGTGGGGTGACCGCAACGCGAAGAAGGTGCGAGCCGCGTTGGGCGACACCGACGTACCCGGCGCCTCGCTCGTGTCGGCGAGCGCAGCGGAACTGCTCGGCGTGCGTATCGACGCGTGGATTCTGGTGGACATGGCCGGTTTCATCGATGTGATCGACGCACTCGGTGGCCTCGACGTCTACGTACCCAAGAAGGTGCCGGCGCCCGGCAACGTTCCTGCAGGCAAGCATCGGCTGCAGAAGTACTACACCAAGGGCTGGCACCGCATGGACGGCACCGACGCCCTGGGATTCGCCCGCTCGCGCACGGCCGACTCGGACTACTTCCGCATGGCGCGCCAGCGTTGCCTGCTCGCCAGCATCGCCGCGCAGAAAGGTGCGGGCGAATTGGCGACACACTGGCCAGCGCTCAGCAAGGTGATCGCCAAGCGTCTCCGCACCAACCTCACGAGTTCGCTGCTGAAGGATCTGCTCAAACTGGCCGGAGTGGGTGTACAGGCCGCCCGATCGGTGGCGCTCACCCCGCCGCTCGTGCCTGGTGTGGGCTGGAACGCCAAACTGGTGCGCGAAGTCGTGGCCGACGCCATCGACAACGAGGGCAAGTACGCCCCGGCTCCCACCGACTCGGTCACCGGGACCACCAAGCCGATCGGTCAGGCCCCGAACTCGGGCGTCTCCACTATCGGTGAGTCCTGCCGCACCAAGCCCTGAGCATCCGCCACTTGCGCCTACGCTGCGAGGCGCATGAGAGTCACGGTCATCGACCATCCGCTCGTGGCCGAACGCCTCGCCGACATTCGCCATGTCGACTCCGATCGGCCCGCCTTCCGCACGGCACTCGAGGAACTCGGGTCCATGCTCGTCTACGAGGCGTGTCGCGAGTACCCGACGCTTGCAGTCACGGTTGACACACCCCTCGGCCCAGCTGCGGCCCGGAGACTCGCTCATCCGCCCGTGCTCGTTCCGGTACTGCGAGCCGGCATCGGCCTGCTCCATCCGGCGCTGCAACTCCTGCCGCACGCCGAGGTGGCCTTCATCGGCGTGACACGCGATGAGACGACCTTTCTGCCCGACGAGTACGTCGTGAAGATCCCGGCCAACCTGAGCGGGCGCACGTGCATCATCCTCGATCCCATGCTCGCCACCGGCGGGTCGCTCGCCCACACTGCTCGACTACTCATCCGGCGCGGTGCAGATACCACGATCCTCGTGGTCTGCGCACTTGCCGCACCCGAAGGATTGGCGCTGCTCGAGGAGTCGGGTCTCGATCTGCATGTCATCACGGCGGCGATCGACGAACGCTTGAACGAACGCCGGTACATCGTGCCGGGCCTCGGCGATGCAGGTGACCGACAGTTCGGCGTTCCCTACAACCCCGACACCGGACCTCGTGGCCACTGAGCCCTCAGGTCGACGTACCCGAGACCACGGCGTCGAGACCGTCGAGCAGCAGAGTCGGATCGACCCCCTCGGACTCCACGTACAACTTCACCTTCGCCTCGGTGCCCGAGGGTCGGACCTGCAGGCGCGCACTGCCGCACCACAGTCGCAACAGATCCGCTGCAACTACATGCTCCACGGCCGTGACCGCGTACCCGCTCACTTCGCGAGGCGGGTGCTGAGCGAGTGATGCGACCCTGCGTGCAGATTCTGCAGGACTCATACGGATGGAACGCTCCGCTGTCCGGAGGTCCCCGAACGTGGAACGGATCACGCGGAGTCGCTCCTCGATGGTCGAACCCTCGGCTGCGGCGCAGGCTGCCACCTCTGCCATGAGGACTGCGGCGCTGATGCCGTCTTTGTCCAGCGGTCGTTGCGCCACGAGATAGCCGAGTGCTTGTTCGTAGCCGAACACGAAGCGCAGTTCGGGGTGATCGAGCATGGCCCGAGCAATCCACTTGAAGCCCGTGAAGGTCTCGATGTGGTGGACACCGTGCGCAGCGGCCAGACGCGCCAGCATCGACGACGACACCAGGGTGGTCACCACCAAACGATCCGAACCACTCGTATGCCGCAGGATGTGATCGGCAAGGAGCCAACCGATCTCGTCACCCGTCAGTCGACGCCAGGCAACCGCTGCACGATCGGCCTCCGTGGTGCTCCCCGCGCGGTCGGGAATGGCTACCCCGAGCCGGTCGGCGTCGGGATCGTTCGCCAACGCGAGCGCGGCACCCGATGCACGGGCCAGTGCGATCACCCGATCCATCGCACCCGGTTCCTCGGGATTCGGGAACGGAACAGTGGGGAAATCGGCATCGGGAACCTGTTGCTCCGACACCGTGATCGGGGCGGCGAAACCCGCCCGTTCGAACACTGCGGCAAGCAGTCCGCCGCCAACGCCATGCAGTGCCGTAGCGGCGACGGGCACACCTCCCACCGACGGCACGAGTCGCACTGCAGCCGCAAAGTCTGCATACCGATCGATGATCGATGTGTCCACGCGCTCCACCAGCACACGGTCATCCGGGGCAAGGGCCACGTCGAGGCCGACCGCCTCGATGTGTTCTGCGATGTTCGAGTCATGCGGCGCAACAATCTGCGCGCCATCCGCGAGATACACCTTGTACCCGTTGTCCTGAGGCGGGTTGTGGCTCGCTGTCACCATCACACCGGCCGAGGCGCCGAGTTCGGTCACCGACCACGCGAGCACCGGAGTGGGCACCAGCGCGGGCAGGAGTCGGGCCCGGATCCCACGGGCAGCGAACACGCGGGCCGAATCCATTGCGAACTCGGCGCTGCCGTGTCGTGCGTCATGCGCGATCACCACACCACGAGTGCGGCAGGAAGCATCGGTACGCACCAGATAGTCCGCGAGACCGGCGGCGGCACGACGCACCACCAGTCGGTTCATGCGATTCGGGCCGGCGCCGAGCGCGCCACGGAGTCCGGCAGTGCCGAATCGCAGCGAAGCACCGAATCGGTCGACGAGCCCGACGGAGTCGTGTGCATCGAGCAGCGATTGCGCCTCGGCTCGGGTCAGTGGATCGGGATCGGCGGCGATCCACTCCCGCACCGAGCGCACCAGCGATGCGTCCAGAGCCATGACGTCAGAAATCGACGAGTCGTCGCAGTTCGACCAGTGGTCGCGGCCCCACGTGCGAGATCACCTCGGCGGCCGCAATGGAGCCGAGTCGCCCGCACTCCTCGAGCAGACGGCCGGTGGTGAGACCGTGCAGGAAGCCGGCGGCGTAGAGATCACCGGCACCGGTGGTGTCCACCACTCGCTCGACGGGCACGGCATCCACATGGATCACCCGATCCCGGGTGACGATCACCGAACCGGCCTTGCCGTTGGTGATGGCCGCCAGATGGCAATCGGCACGCACCGCTTCGATGGCCGCGTCGAACGACGACACCTCGTAGAGCGCCCGCAATTCGTCGGCGTTCCCGAACAGCACATCGACATCGTGGGCAACGAGCGAACGGAAGTCGCTCCGATGGCGGTCCACGCAGAATGAGTCCGACAGTGTGAGCGACACCAGTCGACCGGCATCGTGTGCAGTGCACGCTGCCACGCGATAGGCGTCCTTGGCTTCGTCCCGGTCGAAGAGATACCCCTCGAGGTACACCACGCGCGATGCGGCGATTGCGTCGGTATCGAGATCGCCCGCGTGCAACCACGACGACATGCCGAGGAAGGTGTTCATCGTGCGCTGGGCGTCCGGGGTCACCAGGATCAGACAACGTCCGGTGCGCTGCGAGCCCTCGGGACGTCCGGGCCGGAACGCAACGCCCACAGCACGCAGATCATGGGCAAAGACGAGACCGAGGTCATCGTCGGCCACCTTGCCGATGTAGGCCGCGCGACCTCCGAACGAGGCAATCCCACACATGGTGTTTGCGGCGGAACCACCACTCATCTCCACGGCGGTTCCCATCGAGTGATAGAGGCTCACCGCGCGATCGGCCTCGATGAGTGTCATCGAGCCCTTCAGGAGGCCCTCGCGCTCCACAAAGTCGTCGCTCGCATGGGCGATGACATCGACGAGTGAGTTGCCGACACCCATGACGTCGTACTTGGCGCCGTCGGAAGTCGGGTCGATCGACAACGGGTGGTCGGGCACGTCGCCTGACGCTACCGCCCGAGGGGGCGTCGGCCTAGCCTCTCGGGGGTGACCCCCGACCCGTATCGACTCCCCCGGACGGCGGCTCCCGTCCGCTACGACCTCGAACTGGCCCCCGAGCTCGACGCTGCCACCTTCACGGGCCGGGTGCGTATCGAGTTGAGCGTGCTGGAACCCACCCGGGAACTCGTCCTCAATGCGGCAGAACTGGGGATCGAGTCCTGTGCAGTGAACGGTCAACCATGCGCAGTGTCGCTCGACGAGCCGCTCGAACGGCTCACCATCGCACTCCCCGCACCGCTCGGGCCGGGTACGGCAACGGTGGAGATCGTCTTCAACGGCACGCTCAACGACAAGTTGCGTGGGTTCTACCGATCCACGTTCACCGACGACAGCGGCGTCTCCCGGGTCATCGCCACCACCCAGATGCAGTCCACCGATTGTCGACGTGCGTTCCCATGCTGGGACGAGCCCGACTTCAAGGCGGTGTTCTCGATCACGCTCGTGGTGGAGCCCGAACTCGTTGCCATCTCGAACGGCCCCGAGTTGCATGCCGAGCTCCGCGCCGACGGCCGCCGAGCCGTCCGTTTCGCCGACACGATGCCGATGTCCACCTATCTCGTTGCGATGGTGGTCGGTCCTCTCTCGATCACACCGGCCGTCGATGTCGACGGCACGCCGATGCGCATCGTGCACGTACCCGGCAAGGAGGCGCTCACGGAGTTCGGCATGGACGCTGCTGTGGCGGGACTGCGGTTCTTCGAACGCTTCTACGGCATTGACTACCCCGGCAAGAAGATCGACCTCATCGCGCTGCCCGACTTCGCTGCGGGAGCCATGGAGAATCTCGGGTGCATCACCTTCCGGGAGTCATTGCTGCTCATCGATCCCGAGACCTCGACACAAGCCGATCAGCAGCGCGTGGTGGACGTCATCACCCACGAACTCGCCCACATGTGGTTCGGTGACCTCGTCACCATGAAGTGGTGGAACGGCATCTGGCTCAACGAAGCATTCGCCACCTTCATGGAGGTGGACGCCACCGACACCTATCGTCCCGACTGGAAACGCTGGACGAACTTCGCGCTCGAGCGAGCCGTCGCTTTCGAGGTGGACTCCTTGGCCTCCACCCGTACAGTGGAGTTCGAGGTGCGCTCGCCCCAGGATGCCGAGGGCATGTTCGACGTGCTCACGTATCAAAAAGGTGGGGCCCTGCTGCGCATGCTGCAGCAATACCTCGGACCCGATCGATTCCGTGATGGCATCCGGCACTACCTGTCGCTCCATGCCTACGCCAACACCGAGACGAGCGACCTCTGGGATGCCATCGAGCACGTCACGGGGGACCCCGTACGTCGTCTCATGGACTCGTGGATCTGGCAGCCCGGCTTCCCGTTGGTGACCGCGTCGCTCGACGGAACGAACCTTGTGCTCCAACAGGAACGATTCGGTTACACCGACGAGGCACGCGGCGACGGGACGACCTGGCTCGTACCGGTGCACATCCGCGAACTGGGCACCGACACTCGGCACACCGTGCTGCTCAGCGAGGCCACTACCCGGGTGGCGCTCGCCGGCCAGGGCGCGGTGATCGTGAACAGCGGCGGCCACGGATACTTCCGGGTCGCCTACGACGACACGCTCCGGAGTCGGATCGGGCGCGCTGAACTGACCCGCCTCGAGACCATCGATCGTTTCAACCTCATCGCCGACACGTGGGCCGCAGTGGTCGCAGGACGCCTGCACTGCGCCGACTTCCTCGCTCTCGTCGATGGATTCGTGGACGAAACCGATCTCGCTGTCTGGCAGGCCATCGAGGTGGGTCTGCGCGGATGCGACCGTCTGGTCGACGACGCCGCTCGACCGCTGCTCGCTGCCCGCATCGCCGACCTGGTGGGCCCCGCTCTCCAGCGACTCGGCTGGGACCGAGCACCCGGAGAGGACCAGTTGCAGTCACAGCTGCGCGGGTTGCTCGTGCAGATCCTCGGCACGCGCGGAGCCCACGCAGCCACGGTGGATCGTTGTGTGCAGCTGTTCACCGACGGAATCGCCTCGCCCGCTGCAGTCGACCCCGAACTCTTCGCAGCAGCGATCGCCGTGGTGTCGTCGCTGGGTCAGTCGCAGCACTACGACATCTGCCTGCAGGCCTTCCGGGCCGCCAGCACACCACAAGACGCAGTGCGATTCCTCTACGCCCTCGCAGACTTCGATGCACCCGAACTCGTTGCGCGCACGGTGGAGTTCGCGTTCTCCGACGAGGTGAAGACTCAGAACGCCCCGTTCGTCATCGGACGAACCATCGCCAACCGCGTCCATGGACATCGGGCGTGGTCCATGCTGCGTGAGCGGTGGGCCGAGGCCAACTCCCGCTTCCCCACCAACACCATCGTGCGCATGGTCGATGCGGTCAAGACGCTGGATCGCGCCGCAGCAGTGCAGGAGACGGCTGCGTTCTTCGCCGCTCACCCGATTCCGCAGGGAGCCAAGACGCTGGCGCAGATCCTCGAGCGTCAGCGGGTGAATGCCGCGATGCGCGAGCGGGAGTCAGGTGCCTTGGCCGCAGCGCTTCAGCGGCGCTGAGGCGGCACTTTCTCGGCGATGATGCCGTCGAGGTACCGCTGCGGCACCTCGAGCAAACCGTCACGAGTGCGGCTCGCGGGCACCACTTCCAGCGCGTTGCGTGCCAGTTCGTTGTAGCGGTTCACGAGGCCCATTGTGGCCTCTACTGCGCTGCTGGCGAGCACCGTCGCATGGAACTCGGCCGCTGCCGCAGCGTCGGTGGGCGCAGCCAGCATGGCGGTCAGGAGTCGATCCCGCGCAGTACCGGTGGCTTCCTGCACCGCGAACAGCGCCGGCACGGTGTACACACCGGCACGCACATCGTTGTTCACGGGCTTGCCCATGAGTTCCTCGGTGGACAGCAGGTCGAGCAGATCGTCGATGAGCTGGAACGCGATGCCGAAGTTCATCCCGTAGCTGCCGAAGGCATCCGCAAGATCCGTGCGACCCACAGCAAGTGCGCCGATGTCACAGGCAGCTCGCATGAGAGCGCCGGTCTTGCCCTTGATCGACTCGATCGCGTCGTCCACGGTGCGGGTGGGCTGGCCCTGATAATTGCCCTCGAGACTCTGGCCGTCGCACAGGTCCGAGATCGTGACGGCCAGACTCATCGCCACGTCGGCCGATACGCGTGCGGCCTCCACGCCGGCGCGGGCCAACATGAAGTCACCCACCAGAAGCGCCTGATTGGATCCCTCCACCGAGTTCACCGTGGGGACACCGCGACGCGAGAGCGCTTCGTCCATGATGTCGTCGTGCACCAGCGAGCCGACGTGCACGAGTTCTACTGCTGCGGCGCCCCGGCGCACCCGCATGTCCAGCGGCCGCATCGACATGGTGGGGTCGCTCGCCACGGCCGAGGCGATGGTGAGCAGGGGGCGCAGCCGCTTGCCGCCGGCGCGCAGCATCCGCCTCGACGGCTCGACCAGTTCGCCGGTGCCGAGCATGGACAGATCGAGTGTCTCGTCCACCTCGGTGAGGCATGCATCGAGATGTTCGATGGCCAGGAGTGCGTGGAAATCGGCAGCCTTCATGTGCGGTCCACCTCCGTTCCCGAGGAACCCATGCGACGTCGACGCTGTTGGAATTCGGCAACCGCCGAATAGAGGTGCCCCTCGCGGAAGTCGGGCCACAACGTGTCCATGAACACGAACTCGGCGTACGTCGAGTGCCACGGGAAGAAGTTGGAGAGTCGGTACTCCGACGAGGTGCGGATGAGCAGATCGATGTCGGGCATGTCGGGCTCGTACATGGCACCATGCAGCAGCGCCTCGTCCACCTTGTCCGAGGAGATCCCCGAGTCCACGATGTGACGGACGGCCTCCACGATCTCGGCCCGCCCGCCGTAGTTGAAGGCGATGCAGAACTCGAGACGGTCGTTCTCGGCCGTGAGTTCCTCGCACTCACGCAACCAGTTCCGGCAGGCGTCGGGGATGCGGGGATCGTCCAGATCGCCCCGGAAGCGCAGGCGTACTCCGATGCGCTTGAACCGCTGACGCTTCTCTTCGCGCAGGAGCCACTCCTGCAGACTCATGAGGAACGCCACCTCGGCGGGCTCGCGCTTCCAGTTCTCCGTGGAAAAGGCGTACACCGTGAGCCACTTCACCCCGAGCGCCAGGCATCCGTCCACCACGGCGTCCACCGACTCCTCAGCGGCCTCATGACCCGTCGAGCGATTGAGTCCACGCATCTGGGCCCAGCGCCCATTGCCGTCCATGATGCACGCAATGTGGCGGGGAATCTCTCCCTCGGCCACCATCGCCATCTCGGATGCTTCGACGATCCGCACGTCAGGTGACGCTATCGCCGCCCGGCAACCGAGCGTCAGGCCAGCTTGTCGACGAAAGACTCCAGTTGGCGCAGGTTGCGGCACTCGTAGACGCCGTCGGTATGGGTGCCGTACTCACCCACGATCGAGTCGCCCGTGTTCCAGTAGCTGCGTGGCTCGGGGTTCAGCCAGTACACGTGGCGGGCCTTCTGGCGGATGGACTTGATCACCCATGCCTGCGACGCGTGGTAGTTGTTCCGGGCGTCACCGAGGAGCAGCACCGTGGACTTCGAGCTGATGTCTCGCCCCCAGCGCTCCCAGAACACCTCGAAGGCATGCCCGTAGTCGGAGTGGCCATCCACCCACACCACGTCGGCCTCGGTGTTCACCCGGTGCACCGCTTCTTGTACGTCCTCGACACCCTTGAAGAACTCGGTCACCTCATCGATGCCGTCGATGAAGACGAACGAGCGCACCTTGGAGAACTGGTGCTGGATCGCGTACACGAGCATCAGCGTGAACCGCGCGAACGCAGCCACCGAACCGGAGATGTCGGCGATGACGATGAGTTCGGGCTTGGACGGGCGCGGGTACTTGAACTTCGGTTCGGCCGGCACACCGCCGTAGCTGAGCGAGTGACGCACCGTGTTGCGGAAGTCGAGCGGACCCTTGCGGCCGTGCCGACGCTTGCGGGCCAGGCGTGCGGCAAGTTTGCGCGTGAGGGGCTGGAGCGCCTTGCGCAGCAGTGCCATTTCCTCGCGCGAGGCGTGCATGAACTCGACGTCTTCGGGCAGCGGCTTGCGCAGGGTCTTGGCCATGGCCTCCACACCGCGGTCGGCAACCAGGCGGCGGCGGATCTCGGCCTCGATCTCTTTCTTGAAGTTCTCGATGCGCTCGTTGAACTCGTCGCGCTCGAGGCGTTCCTCGAGGTCCGTGAAATCGGCTTGATGCAACTGCGCCGATTCCTTCTGGGCCTCCATCAACTTCTCGAGCATGCCGTCGAGGTCCAGGTTCCGCAGTGTCCGATAGAGGTAGTACGTGCCACCCACCGGTCGCCCGGGTTCCATCCCGGCGAAGCGCTGCACAGCCTGACGGGCGAGCGCCTTCATGAGCGCCTCGTCGCCGTTCATGAGGGCGTTGTAGAGGAGTTGCATCATCTCCTCGGGAGTGAGCGACTCCATCGACCCCGGGCCGCCCTTGCCCTCCCCCTGACGCATCTGTTCCTGCATGTCGCGCCAGAACTCGTCGGCAGACTCGTCGTCTTTCAACTGGTACTGCGGGCCTCGCAGCGAGAAATACACCTCGAACACGGTCTCGAAGGCCCGCCAGTGCGATGCGTTCTTCACCATCGTTGCGGCGAGCGCGAACTTGAAGGCCTCTCGGTCCTCGATCGGGATGTACTTCACGGCCTCGAACGCGTCGAGGTTCTCGGTGAGAGACACCGGGATCCCCGCATTGCGGAGTTCGCCGACGAAGCCGTTGATGAGGTCGAGCATGTTCGGGGTTCTGCTACTTCGACGTCGTACTGAGTTCCTTGGCGGCCTTGGCAATGTCGCTCTGGTACTTCAGCAGGATGTGCAGGGTGTCCTTGGCTACCTGGGCATCGATCGAATCGATGTTCAGCAGCATGAGCGTGCGGGCCCAATCGATCGTCTCGGACACGCTGGGTGCCTTCTTCAACTCGAGTTGGCGGATGGAGCGCACGATGCGGGCGATCTGGTCGGCGAGGTTCTCGGTGATGCCCTCCACCTTGGCGAGCACGATCTCTTTCTCGCGGTCCATGTCCGGGTAGTCGATGTGCAGGAACAGGCATCGACGCTTGAGTGCCTCGGACAACTCACGGGTGTTGTTGGAGGTGAGGAACACCAGCGGGATCTGGCGGGCCTGCACGGTGCCCATCTCGGGAATCGACACCTGATATTCCGAGAGCAACTCGAGCAACAACGCCTCGGTCTCGACCTCGACGCGGTCCACCTCGTCGATGAGCAGCACCACCGGGTCGGTTGCACGAATGGCCTCGAGCAGCGGACGGGTGAGCAGGAACTCCTCGCTGAAGATGTCGTCGTGGATGTCGGCCCAGTTCTCGCTCTTGCGCTCGGCCTGGATCCGGAGCAGCTGCTTCTTGTAGTTCCACTCGTAGAGCGCCTTGGACTCGTCGAGACCCTCGTAGCACTGCAACCGGATCAGACGGGCACCGGTGAGTTCGGCCACGCTCTTGGCGAGCTGGGTCTTGCCCGTACCGGCCGGCCCCTCCACGAGGATCGGCTTCTGGAGCCGATCGGCGAGGAACACGACCCCGGCGATGCCCTCGTCGGCGAGGTAATTGACGTTACGGAGGCCATCGCGGACCGAGGGCACGGTTTCGAAACGAGACATGGGGGCGAGCGTACTTGCAGCACACTCCCGGGCCGGTATCCGGGCGTGTTCGCCCTGCAGGCGGCACTCCACGGCTTCGGTGGCGTTCTACCCTGTGGCCGTGGAGCAGGCTGGCCAGACGTCGGGGCGCCGCCGACCCGATTCGGTCCTGCAGGACAACCTGGTGGTGGGTCTCGGCACGGCCCTGTCCCGACTCACTGGATTCATCCGATTCGCAGTGTTCGGCATCATCTTCGGCCGCACCGCTCTCTGGGACGCCTACAACGCGGCGAACAGCTCGCCCAACATGATCTACGAGCTCGTGCTGGGGGGTGTGCTGTCGGCCACGCTGGTACCGGTCTTCACGCGGTTCTTCGCCGATCAGGACGACGACGCCGCAGGGGCCGTGGTGAGCAGCAGCATCGTCGCCGTTGCCGGCCTCACCGTGGTTGCGGTTGCGGCCTCGCCCTGGATCTTCCGGCTGTCGTCGTTCCGAGTGTCGAACGACGTCGACGCTGCCGACTACCGATCGCTCGGCGCCTCGCTCGCACGCATCCTGCTCATCCAGATCTTCTTCTACGGCTTGAGCGCGATCTGGGGCGCACTGCTGAACGCGAAGAAGCGGTTCTTCGCACCTGCATGGGCACCGATCCTGTCGAATGTCGCCATCGTGGTGTCGCTCGTCGTGGCCAAGATGCAGATGGACAGCGACGACGGATTCACCGAGGCCGTCTCGAGTGCATCGTTCCGGAACACCTTGGCGATCGGCGCCACGGTGGGCATTGCACTGCAGGCGATCGCCCACCTGCCCGCACTCCGCTCGGCTGGGATCTCGGTGCGATTCCGACCTGCGTTCTCGCACCCGGCCGTTCGTCAGGTGTTCCGCATGTCTGCATGGACCATCGGGTACGCGGCCGCCAACATCGCTGCAGCGCTCGTGGTGCAGAACCTCGCAGAACCCGGCAGCGGTGATGCGAGCGCCTACACACTCGCCTACACCTTCTTCCAACTGCCACATGCACTGCTGGCGATGTCGATACTCACCACCTTCATGCCAGACCTTGCGGGTTCGGTGAAACGAGCGGACCGTCCTGCATTCGTCGGACGCATGTCACTCGGCATCCGAGTGGTGGCCCTCATCACCGTGCCTGCAGGGTTTGCGCTGTTCGTCTTGCGCCGGCCCATCATCGGTCTGCTGCTGGAACACGGCAGTTTCGACGCGAGCGATGCGCTGGTGACGAGCCGAGCACTGGCCGGTTTCGCCCTCGGCCTCGGCGGCTACTCGCTCTACCTCTTCGTCATGCGCGGCTTCTACAGCCACCAGGACACGCGTACGCCGTTCAAGCTGAACCTCGTGGAGAACGTGCTGAACGTGGCGCTCGCGTTCGCCCTCTATCCGCACTTCGGCGTACTCGGGCTCGGGCTGGCATTCGCACTCGCCTACCTCATCACCGCCGCATGGGCACTGCAGATCCTGCACTACAAGGTGGGGGGCTTCGAGCTGCGTGGGCTCTTCATCTCGATCGGCAAGACTGCATTGGCCGGTCTGGTGATGGCCGAACTGGTGTGGTTCGCCTATCGCTCCGTGGGTTCCAACACGGGTGTGGGTGCTGCGGCGCGTCTCCTTATTGCCGCAGTGGTGGGTCCAGCCGTGTACGTGGGCGTGATGTGGCTGCTCGGGTCCGACGAGCTGCGACGGGCGCGGGAACTCGTGGCTGGCCGCCTCAGTCGAGCTCGATGACGACTGCCACGTTCACGGTGATCGACTCGGTGCCGGGCTCGAAGGGCACGTTCGGCGATGCGCCTTCACCTTTGTCGTCGGTCGGCCGGTCGTACGACGGCGGCTGCACGCTCTGACTGGACTCGGAGATCGAGATCACGTCACCAAGCCTCACGTCACCGGCTTTGGCAAGAACACTCGCTCGGTTGATTGCGTCCTTCATCGCTGCCGTTCGTGCATCATCGAGTGCCGCACTCGGATCGTCTACCGCCCATGCCATCGAACGGAGGCGCAGCGTGTTCCCCGCAATGCCCGAGAGTCCGTCCAACAGGGCCGTCGCCTTGGATGTATCACGCATGCGGACGTCGATGGTGACCGATGCCTGATAGCCGGTGATCCGTGACGTGCCGTTGTTGTAGTCATAGGTCGGACTGAGGAACACCTGCGAGGTCCGGATGTCCTTGGCATCGACATCCGCAGACTTCAGGTACTTCACCATGGCATCGGCCGAGTTGCCCGCAGTGGTGAGGGCCGCCACTGCGGTGGGCGCGAAGGCTTCGGACCCGAAACTGAGATCCAGCACATCGGGCACCACCTTCACGATGCCCACCCCGTTCACGGTCACTGCGTGCGCGGGCGCAGGCGACTGCGTCGCACCGGTGGAACTCTCATCGCTGCAGGCGACGAGCGTTGCGAGGGCGCCCACCCCCAGAACAGCGGCCAGAACACGTGAGGTGGATCGCATCGTGGTAGTTCTCATGCACCCATCCTCGGGCGCGCATGCACCACTCCGTAGGGCCGTTCGGCCCGAAACTCCTGCGGACGCACGACGCGGTATGTGCGTCCCGTCGGCTCAGCGGAGCGAGACCACCTGTTCACCGAACGCGCGCAGCCGATCCAATCCGCCGGGGCCAGCGAAGAAGAACGCCGGCACCATGGCGCGGTCCACGCCGATCTCGGCCAGTTGCTCGGCACCGCGCACCGGATCGGCCATCTGCGCGCCGAACATGGCGTTGATGGCGATGCTGTTGGGGTCACGGCCGTGATCCTGTGCAGCCTGACGAACCCGGGTGATGAGCGCCGCGAGACGATCGGGCTGACCCTCACCGGGGAAATAGCCGTCGGCGAGGCGCGCCGCCCGATTGATGGCGGCGGTGGTATCGCCACCGACCACGATCGGGATGTGAGCCTGAGTGGGTCGCGGACTGCATGTCACGCGCGGGAAGTCGACGAACTCACCGTGGAACTCTGCGTGCGGGCCGGCCCAGAGCGCCTGCATCGCTGCGAGGTACTCGTCGTTGCGTGCACCGCGTCGTTCCCACGGCACACCGATGGCGTCGAACTCCTCCTGCAGCCAGCCCACGCCGATGCCGAGTTCGACTCGACCGCCCGAGAGTCGGTCCAGGGTGGCAATTTCTTTGGCCAACACCACTGGGTTGCGTTGCGGGAGGATGAGGATGCACGTGCCCAGTCGGAGCGAGGGTGCCGCGGCAGCCACGTAGGCGAGCCAGATCAGCGGATCCGGGATCAGCGTGTCGGGCTCGGCAGGAATCTTGCCGTCGGCCGTGTACGGGTACTTCGAATCGATGACATCGGGCAGGATCACATGCTCGCCACCCCACACCGACTCGAAGCCGAGTTGTTCGGCGATCCTGCAGATCTCGAGTGCCGTATCAGGCTCGGTTCCTGCACTGCTCGCAAACGCCAGTCCCCACTTCATCGTGTTCCCCTCTCGTGCGCTCTCGTGCGAGCACCGCTCCGGGAAGCGTAGACGAACAACCGCAATCGGCCCCCGGTCCAGAGCCCGACCGGCACACCGGTAAACCCACTCCCAAGAGCGGGCCGCGCGCTAGGGAAGGATCACGAGATCGTCACGGTGGACGATCTCGGGTGTGACCTCACTCGGCAGGTCCGAGGTGCGCTTGCCCGCAACCGAGCGGGCGGTTTCGGCCGACATGGTGACCATGCCGCGAGCGAACACGGTGCCATCGGAGGCAGCAATGTCGACATTGTCGCCCTCGTCGAAGTCGCCCACCACCGACACCACACCCGCAGGCAACAGCGACACACCCCGGTTCACCAGTGCGTTGCGCGCGCCGTCGTCCACCGTGAGCACGCCCTCGGCCGCTGCGGCGAAGGCAATCCAGAGCTTGCGCGCCGAGAGTCGTCGGTCATGCGGATGAAAGGTGGTGCCCAGACCCGCATCGCCCGCCACTGCGCGCTGCAGCACGGAGTCCTGGCCCGAACGTGCGATCACCGTGCGAACGCCCGACCACGAGGCGATGCGCGCCGCAGCGAGCTTGGAGGCCATGCCTCCGCTGCCCCGGTTCGTACCGCTGCCGGAGGCATTCACCGACAGCAACGGATCATCGGCATGCACATCGGTGATGAGCGTGGCGGTGGGATCGGTGCGCGGATCAGCCGTGTACAGACCTGGGGTATCGGTGAGCAGCACCAGCACATCGGCCGACACCAGATGCGAAAGGAGCGCTGCGATGCGATCGTTGTCGCCGAAGCGGATCTCATCGTTCGCAATCGCGTCGTTCTCGTTGATGACGGGGACGCATCCGAGCTCGAGCAGACGCACCAGCGTCTGGCGCGCGTGCAGGTATTGCCGCCGGTTCATGAAGTCGTTCGGAACCATCAGTGCCTGAGCCGGCACCAGTCCGTGTCGGGCGAGTTCGGCGCCGTACACCTCCATGAGGCGCGGCTGGCCGGCAGCGGCGAGTGCCTGCAGGGTTGGCATGTCGGTCGGGCGACTGGGGAGTCCGAGCGCAGCAACACCCGAGGACACCGCACCCGAGGTGACGATCAGTACCTCGTGGCCCGCCGCACGCAGCGCAGCGGCCTCATCGCAGAGTTTGGCGATGGCGTTGCGCTGGATGACACCGAGTGCGTCGGTGAGCGACGACGATCCGATCTTGGCAACGACGCGCATCACAGCTCCGGCACGTAATCGAACGAGAAACCGCCGATGTGGATCACATCGCCCTCCTGCGCGCCGGCGCGCTGCAGCGCCCGGGCCACCCCGAGGCGCTTGAGGCGGTTGTCGATGTACGAGAGCGACTCGGGCGTGGTGACATCGTTCAGTGCAACGGCACGTTCCACCTCGCGACCGCTCAGTCGGAACTCGTGCTCGTCCAATCGTTCCAGTACGAAACCGACCGGATCTGGGCGCAGGATGACAAAGCCCTCGCGCTCGGGTTCCTGGCCCCGTGCTTCACGAACGAGATCGGCCAACTTGTACAGCACGGGTCGCACGCCCTCGCCGGTTGCAGACGACATGCGAAGACCGGTCCAACCATCGAGCTCGGCGATAGTGGCATCGGCCTTGGTGCCCACCACGATGCGCGGACGCTCCAGCAACTCGGGGCGGTAGGCCTCGAGTTCGTGCAGCAGCACGCGTTCCTGTTCCTCGGGTGACACCTCACTGTCGTTCACGAGGTCGATGAGCAGGCACAGCACCCGCGCACGTTCGATATGACGAAGGAACTGGTGCCCGAGCCCCTTGCCCTCGGCGGCACCCTCGATGAGACCGGGAATGTCGGCCACGATGAACTCGGTGGTGTCGTCGAGGCGCACCACACCCAGATGCGGCTCCAAGGTGGTGAAGGGATAGTTGGCGATCTTGGGCTTTGCTGCCGAGATCGCCGAGATGAACGTGCTCTTGCCGGCATTGGGGAACCCCACCAGTGCCACATCGGCCATCAACTTGAGTTCGAGTCGCATCCAGCGCTCCTCGCCCTCCTCGCCCTGCTCGGCGAACATCGGCGCGCGGCGGGAGTTGGACAAGAACCGCGCATTGCCGCGCCCGCCCCGACCACCGGCTACCGCCATCCAGCGATCACCGTGATGCACGAGGTCGGCGAGCACCTCGCCGGTGTAGAGGTCTTTCACCACCGTGCCCTCGGGCACCTGGATCTCGAGGTCCTCACCCCTGCGGCCGTGCATGTCCTTGCCCTGACCGTGCACGCCGTTTCCGGCGCGTCGGTGCGGGTAGTCCTTGAAGGCCACGAGCGATGCCACGTTCCGGTTGGCCACGAGCCACACATCGCCGCCCTTGCCGCCGTCGCCGCCGTTGGGCCCACCCATGGCCACCGGACCCTCGCGGCGCATGCTGACGCAGCCCGCGCCACCATCGCCACCGCGAACGTTCAGTTGTGCTTCGTCGACGAAACCAGCCATAGGGGACACCTCAGGGTACCCACCCCACCCCGCGGCGAAGCGTGCAACACCCCATCAGTACGCTGCAATCCGTGGAACTCTCCGAACGTGCCGAGCAATGGGCCGCAACCATGTCGGGTCTCGGCGACGAACACATCACCGTGGCCCACCGGGATTCACACGCCAGAGTGTCGGTCGCCCGGGTGTTGGATCGCCGGGCCCGTGAGGACGCAGAGGCCACATCACTCGCTGCCGAGGCAACACGAGGGCACGGCGCCGGCAACCGAGCCATCGCCGAAGAGCCCGACCGGTATCGAACCTGCTTCGAACGTGACCGTGACCGCATCCTGCACGCATCGGCCTTTCGTCGCCTCGCCGGCAAGACGCAGGTGTTCATCTTCCCTGACGACCACCAACGCACCCGCCTCACCCACGCGCTCGAGGTTGCACAGGTGGCTCGATCGGTGTCCGCCGCGCTCGGATTGAACCTTGCGCTCACCGAGGCCATTGCCGTGGGGCACGACTGCGGTCACGGTCCCGGTGGTCACGCCAGCGAGGACGCTCTCACTCCCTACGTCGCCGAGGGATACGACCACGCCGTCTGGGGCGCCGATGTCATGCTCACCTCGCTCAACTTGTGCAGCGAAACCCTCGACGGCATCCGCAACCACTCGTGGTCACGGCCGGCGCCGTCCACACCCGAGGGCGAAGTCGTCTCGTGGGCCGACCGCATTGCGTACGTCTGCCACGACTTCGAAGACGCCGTCGCCGCCGGCGTGGTCACACCCGAGATGCTCCCCGAGGTCGTGCGGGCCCGAGCAGGCACCACGCGCAGTGCGCAGTTGCACGCCTTCATCACCGGCATGATCGATGCGGCACGTGAGACCGGACGGATCGGCATGGTGCCTGCGGTTGCCGAAGCACTTGCTGCGTTCCGTCGATTCAACTACGAGCACGTCTACCTCCGGCCCGCTGCACAGGCGCAGGGCACGGCAGTGGTGCACCTGTTGCAAGCACTCGTGGAGCACTACGCGGATCGGCCGCATCTGCTGGGCGAACAGCGCACATCGGGCACCGATGCGGGGTCGCCCGAGGCATTGCGCCATGCAGTCACCTATGTGGCCGGCATGACCGATCGTTTCGCATGCCGTCAGGCGGTCTCATTGCTCGACTGGGATCGGTCACGACTCCCACGCGGCATCGACGTCTGACCCGCCGTCTGCGCCTCACCACCCAACGAGCAGACGACGCCGACCCCAGAGGAACTCCGGCGCAATGCGCTCGGTGGGTCCGGCGAGGTGCAACGTCGGGAACCGTTGCACCAGTGCCTCGAGCGCGGCGCGGGCAGTGAGACGCGCGAGTGGCGCCCCGAGGCAATGGTGCATCCCCCAACCGAACGAGTAGTGGCGGCGCAACTCGCTCCACGGGCGGTCCAGCCGGAACGTGTCGGGATCGGTGAAACCCGACGGATCACGGTTCGCCGAGGCGTACAGCACCATCACCTTGGTGTCCGGTTCGAGGTGTTCGTCGCCGAGTTCCACCGGTTCGTTGTTGGTGCGGCACAGGCCCAGTACCGGCGGGTCGAACCGCAGGCTCTCCTCCACCGCTACTTCACTCAGCGAGGGATCCGCGCAGACCTGCTCCCACAGTTCGCGGCGCTCGAGGAGTCGGAACACCATGTTGGTGATGAGCGAGGTAGTGGTCTCGTGGCCGGCCACCATGAGCTGCGACAGCATGTTGGCCACTTCACCCTCGGGCAGCGGTGCCCCGTCGAACTCGCGGGTGGCGTAGGTGCGCAGCAGTCCGTCGTTCATCGGTGCACCCGACCGCACCGAGCGCACCCGCTCCAGCAGATAGCGGCGCAGTTCGCCGATTGCCGGCCCGGCGAGGTACGGATCCGAGAGCCCCTTCACGAGTTCGTCGGCCCACTCCTTGATGCGCACCCGGTCTTCGCGGTCCACGCCCATCATGTCGATGAACCCGAGGATGGGGATGGGCAGAGCGAACCCGTCGTGCAACTCGAACGGTTGCGGTGCGCCGGCCATCTCGTCGGCCATCTGTGCAGCGAGTGCACGCACCTTGGGCTCGAGCGACGCGACCTCCACCGGGTTGAACTCGGGTCGGGCGAACTTGCGCCGTGCGGTGTGCTCGGGCGGATCGAACCGTTGGATGTCGCCGGTGCGTTCGGCGCCTGCATAGCCCACACCGGGACCGAGCCGGTTGGACCAACTCCAGGGATCGGTGAGGATCCGGTGGACATCCACCCGACGGGACACTGTGTACACGGGATGGCCGAACTGCTCGGTCTTGTGCACCGGGCACTGGTCCCGCAGCCATGCGTAGGCGGGGAACGGATCGGCCACCGTGTCGGGCGCCAACGGGTCGTAGGAATGCACCTCGGTCATGGCCGAACCCTAGAACACCTCCCGGCGGTCATCCCACGGAACTCCCACCCATGCGGCCGCCAAAACTGCAACGCCCCCGGCCACGTGGCCGGGGGCGTTGCACACACTGGTTGTGAACGGAGTTACTCGTTCGGCAGCACGTCCACAATCTTGCGACCGCGGCGCTCACCGAACTTCACGGTGCCGTGAGCGGTGGCGAACAGGGTGTCGTCGCCGCCGATGCCCACGTTCTTGCCCGGGTGGAAGCGGGTGCCGCGCTGGCGCACGATGATGGTGCCGGCGTGGATCTGCGTGCCGTCGAACACCTTCACGCCGAGGCGCTGTGCGTTCGAGTCACGGCCGTTCTTGGTAGAGCCTGCGCCCTTGGTCTTTGACATGGCTCAGCCTTTCGTGATCTTGGTGATCTCGACGGTGTGGTAGTGCTGACGGTG
>JAFMJD010000008.1 GCA_017853685.1 Actinomycetota bacterium
CCAACTGTCGGCCCACCACGATCGCGAGCGCATCGGCGGCCACCATGCCGAGCGTGGATCCGAGCCAGGTGCCGAACACACCGTGCTCGGTGGCGAGTGTGATGGTGGCGAGCATCGTCTTGTCGCCCAGTTCGGCGAGGAAGAACACACCGCCCACTGCGAAGAACGCGCTGCGCTTGGTGGACTTGGCGCGTTCGCGCTCTTCATCACTCAGCGAATCTCCCCGCAGCGTCCACAGCCCGAAGATGATGAAGGCGACCCCGGCCATCACCTCGATGGGTGTGGTGGGCAGTGCGGCACCGAGGGCGGCTCCGATGCCCACCGATGCGGCGTGCACCAGTGCAGTCGCCGCGGTGATGGCGGCGAGCACCACGCCCGTGGGATAGCGCGTGGCGAACGTGAGGGCCATGAGTTGGCTCTTGTCACCGAGTTCGGCAGCGAAGATGAATCCGAAACTGATGAAGAACGCGCTGACCATCGTCGAGTGGCGGAATGCGAACTACAGCGGCCAGACGCCGATGGGGCGGTCGAGTCGGCCCGGGTGGTTCGGGTGATCGAGGTCTCGCTGGATGTCCTCCACGAGCACGCGGCCCACCACCGCCACCTCGCGTCGGGCAAAGCGCCACCCCTCGTCCGGGGTGCGCACGAGTTGGTCGACCCAACGCGCCGAGACCCAGAACGGAAGCTCGTCGTTGCGGCGCCGGTGGAATGCATAGACGTACGACTGGGCCCGCGCTCGGTCACCGTCGATGTCGATGAGCCAGTTGGTGAGGTGGTGGCTCGTGCAGAGGAACTGGTCCAGGATGCCGGCGAGGCGTGCGGCGATCGCCTCTCGCCCCACGTACTCACCCCAGTAGTGGCCGACCCCGTCGCGCGCGAAGCAGGCCGCCGAGCCCACCGGGTCGTTCGCATCGATCCGGTCTGCGTACCGGATCATCAGGTTCAGAATGTCTCGTTCCTCGAGCACGGTGTGCAGTCGTGCGAGGTCGTGGTCGCTGATACCGCTCATGGTCCGTGGTCCTCCCCATTGGTCGCCTGCGCCCGAACCGCCCGAACACTGTGACACAGGTGAGCAGCGCGCCCGCCATCTCTGGCAAAGTGGTCCCCATGGGGACGTATTGCGTTACTGGAGCAGCAAGTGGGATCGGTGAGGCGACCAAGCGTCGTCTGGAGCGCGATGGGCACCGGGTGATCGGTGTGGACCTGCGCAACGCCGAAGTCGAGGCCGACCTCGGCACCGACGCCGGTCGGCGGCACACGATCGATCGTGTGCTCGAACTGTCGGGGGGCGTCCTGCACGGCCTCGTGCCGGCCGCCGGTATCACCGGTGTGCCCGAGTCGGTCGTGTCGATCAACTTCTTCGGCGTCATGGCGCTGGTGAACGGTTTCCACGATGCACTCGCGAGAGCAGGCGGAGCGGGCATCGTGTTCATCTCGTCGAACTCCACCATCCTCACGCCGGGCCTCACGCGTGACCATGCGGCGTTCTACCTCGGACACCTCGACGATGAAGCCGCGTGCCGTTCCTACTTCGCCGACAAGGGATTCCTCGCGTATCCGGCCGGCAAGTTGGCGCTCAGCTATTGGGCACGCGCGCATTCGGTGCAGCCCGAGTGGATCGGCCGGGGCATCAAGGTGAACGCCGTGGCGCCCGGACTCACCGACACCGGCATGACCCGGCCGCTGCTCGCAGTGCCCGAGGCCAAAGCGTCGGTGGAGGCCATTCCGGTTCCGCTCGGGCGTTGGGCGACTCCCGACGAGATCGCCTCGGTCATCGCGCTGCTGCTCTCGAACGACACGTGCATCCTCGGCCAGACGATCATCATCGACGGCGGAACGGATGCGGTGATCCAGCCCACCAGCCATCCGAACCCGCTCGGGGGCTGAGCCCACATCTAGAGTCGGCATATGGCTGACTCGAACTACGAAGACCTCACCGAATGCGCGCTCTCCGAGGAACTGGAGGCCCAGTTGCTCGAACTCGTGCGCGAGGGCGTCTTCATGTGGACCAACAACAAGGGCGAGGCCTTCGGCGTGGTGATGTCGTTCCTCCCGAAGGACGGCAAGTTCTGGATGACTGCGGCCGAGACGCGCAAGCGCATCCCGGCGCTGCGGCGGTTCCCCCGAGCGTCGCTGTGCGTGAACTCCACGGGTTCGGCACTCGGCGGCGGCAAGACCGTCACCTACAAGGGAACCTGCGTGATCCACGATGACCGGGCCACCAAGGACTGGTTCTATCCCGAGTTCGCTCGTCACCTGCGTGGCGACACCGAGGCAGCCAAGGTGTTCCGTGACTTCCTCGACAGCCCACACCGGGTCATCATCGAGTTCGTGCCGGACTACAAGCTGAGCTTCGATGGCGCCATCATGTGGCAGCGCTCTCCCGAGGTCACCCAGAAGCGCTGAGCGTGCCTCAGCCGGCCAGAGCGCGCCGCCGGCCCGCGATTCTCAGCGAATTCCCAGCCGGGGTCGCGTAGAAAATGGGCGATTCGCCTGACAGCATCGTGACCATGAGTGCAGATCGCCCGAATCCGTGGATGCCCCCCGGCCAGCAACTGCCGCCACCGAACAGTCCGCAGCCGACTCACTCCCCGGCAGGTTCATCGTTGAACTACGGCGAGGTCGGGAGTCGTCCGCTCTCGCCGCCCACCAGTGGCCCGGCGGGCGGCGCACCACGCGAGCGCGGGCGTTCGCTGCGTGCGGCGTTCGTTGGTGGTGTCGTCGGTGCCGTCGTGTCTGCCGGTGTCGCATTCACCACCGTGCAGTTGAGCGGCGAGAACACCCGCACCGTCGTGGTGCAGGCACCGGCCGGCACCACGCCCACCACGGCGCCCGGCAAGGTGGCAGCACCGCTCGTCACTAATCCCGAGACCGGCGCGCTCGAGTTGCATTCGCTCATCGACAAGGTCTGGCCCTCGGTGGTAGCGATCGAGGTCGGTCAGCAGATGGACGGCGGCATGGTGCAGGCACTCGCAGCCGGATCGGGCGTGGTGATCTCGGCCGACGGTCTCATTCTCACCAATGCCCACGTGGTGGACACGTCCGACACCGTCGCGGGTCAGATCGACAAGCCCGTCTACACCATCAAGATGGGCGATGGCACTGTGCGCGAGGCCAAGGTGCTCGGCTCGGCTCCCGATTTCGACGTTGCGCTGATGCAGTTGAGCGATACGTCGAACCTCACCCCGATCGAGCTGGGCAACTCGAGTCAAGTGCGCGTCGGCGACGACGTAGTGGCCATCGGCAATGCACTCGGACTCGGTGACAGTCCCACCGTCACCAAGGGCATCGTGTCGGCGCTCAACCGGTCGCTCGATGAGAGCGCCGAGATCACGCTGTACGGACTCATCCAGACCGATGCGCCCATCAACCAGGGCAACTCGGGTGGCGCACTGGTGGATTCCCTCGGCCGCCTCATCGGCATCAACTCGGCGGGCATCCCCAGCGCGCAGAACATCGGTTTCGCCATCGCCATCGACACCATCAAGCCGCTGCTCGAGGATCTGCGGGCCGGCCGTGAGGTCACGCGCACCCCCACGGCGTTCCTCGGTGTGTCGGTGAGCCAGACGCCCAACGGTGTGGCGATCGTCGAGGTCACCTCGGGCACCGGCGCCAGCAAGGCGGGCGTCGAGGTCGGCGACATCTTGAAGAAGGTGGGCACCGCCGACATCTCCACCATCGAGCAGTTGGGCGAAACCCTGCGTTCGCTCCCGCCGGGCACCAACACCTCGGTGCAGGTACTGCGCGATGGGGAACTGAAGAACCTCACCGTGCAACTCGGTACCCGCAGCAGTTGAGTGGCGCCGCCTTGCGGCGCGTCAGTCGTTGGAACGCTGCTGGTATTCGCGGTCGGCGCGCTTGCCGCGGTACACGCGCATGTCGATGGCCCGGAAGGTCTCTGGCTCGAGGCGGAACAGCAGGCGGTGCTCGGTTCGCATGTTGGCGAAGAAGGCATCGGCAGCCGCGTCGCCCGCCGGACGACGCACGTACTTGTCCACGAGACGCTCCGAGATCGGCCAGATGTCGAACCCCGGGAGTTCGTGCACGGTGACCCGGCCGTCCATGCCGACATGACCCGCCATCGGTGACATGGCCTCGATGCACAGCGATGCCCGCGGATCGTGCATCAACTGCTTGCACCACACGCGTTCGTAGGTTCCGGTGATCCAAGCGGCGGTGCCGTCCCACTCGAACCACACCGGCACGGTGTACGGCAGGCCGTTGCGCCGGAGTGTGGCTAGCACGCCCACATGTGGTGCTGCGAGAAAGGTGCTGACGTCATCGGGTCGCATGCGCGGCATGCGGCGAAGTCTGGCACTCGCTGACGCCTACGCTGTGCCCAATGCCTCCCGCACCTGCTCAATCCTCCCGTCGTGTGCTGTGGATCTCCCTCGGCACCATCGTGATCGCCGCCATCGCTGTTGCCATGGTGCTCATCGTGGTGGGCGGCGGCTCCGACGAGACCTTCGACGGCCCGCTCGTACAGGTGCAACCGGTGGTGGTGACCGGGGAGTCGCTGCCGGTGCCCACTGCAGGAGCCGCCGACAATGCCGCCGGGCTCGCAGTTCCCCGCATCGACGGAAAGACCTTCGGTGGTCGGTCCATCTCGATCGGTTCGGGTGATCCGCTGCTCGTGATCGTCATCGACCGCAACGACGTCGATGTGCAGGCCTTCGTGGAAGATGTGGTGCAGTGGCACCACCGGGATCTCACCCCCGCCGAACTCTCGGTGGTCACTGTCGTCACCGGTCCGGGACGTGACACCGCCACCGATCCGGTGTCGAGTTGGTTCGTGCGCGAGGAATGGCCGTGGCCGTTCCTCATCGACGATGCGAGCGGCACGGCCGCTGCAGCACTCGGCGTGCCCGCTACGCCGGCGGTCCTGCTGGTGGACCCGAAGGGCACGGTGCGGTACCGCGCGCTCGGGGCGATCCCGTCGGCACAACTCGCGGCCAAGATCACTGCCGAACTCGGTCTGTAGTAGTTCCCGCTGTCTGCTCCCCGATGCGGTCAGGTGCCGCGGTGGCGTCGGTGCAACAAGGTGTCCGGACGCCAGAACGGCGCCGGGTCGGTGCCGTTGACGATGCGCCTCCACGACGGCCAGCACAGGTGCACTATCACGAGCAGCGCGATCAGGAGGATCCCGGTGCTGCGGTACGACACCCGCAGACCGAGCACTTCGTCGGCGAGGTAGCCGCCGGCGATGGAGAACCCGCCGAAACACAGGCCCACCACAGCCGAATAGATCGACAGGATGCGTCCGCGGTGCTGTTCGGGTGCATCGCGCTGCACCACAGCGCCGAACGCGATGAACGACACCGGCGACGACATGCCGAACAGGAACAGTGCGGCGATGGCCACCACCGACGACCGGGCGGATGCAGCGATGATCATCGAGCAACCGGCGAGCGCCGGGAAGATCGTGAGCACGCGTGATCGACCGAGTCGTGTGGTGAGTGGAGCCACGGTGAAGGCCCCGAGCAGTGCGCCGATGCCCATGCCCACGTACAGCAGCATCGGGAGACGCTTCCAGTCGTTCACCGAAGCGGCAAAGGTCGGCACGGTGCTGAACGTGGTGGCGACGCACAACTGCAGGAACGAGGTGCTGATCATCATCGTGCGCGGGCCCGGGGTGCGTATGGCGAGCCGTGCGGCACCAGTGATCTCTGCGTGGGCGTTTCGCAGTCGCACGGTGCCGCCACCGTGCAACGAGCGTTTGATGGTGAGCAGCACGAGCGCCATCAGCACGAAACTGATCGCATTGCCCGTGACGCTCGCCGCCGGCCCCCAGAGTGCGGTGGTGACTGCAGCGATGGCAGGTCCGATGGCGCGCCCACTGTTCCAGGTCATCCCCGACAGCGACAGTGCTCCCAGCAACTCTTCGCGTGGCACCAGCAACGGGATCATCGCCCCGAAGGCCGGATTGCTCATGGCATTCGCGCAGCCCTGGATGAGCACGATGAAGGCCAGTGCATAGGGCGATCGAACGCCGAGATGAATCACGAGTGCCAGCACGCCGGCGATGACGGCCTGCGCCCACTGCATAGCGATCGCCACGTGACGGCGGTCGAAACGGTCGGCGACGAGGCCGCCGAAGGGGGAGATGAGTGCTTGCGGGATGAACAGGCTCGAAAACACCAGCGCCGTCGCCCCGGAACTCTTGCTCGTGCTGGCCACCAGCACGCTCACGGTGACCGCCTGCATCCACGTACCGAGGTCGGAGATGAGCGCCGAGACCCACAGTCGGCGAAAGTCCTTGTGTCTCCGGAGGGTGGACAGGGGGTTCGAACTCACGGCATGGTGCACGGTACCCGAGTGCTGCACCATGCCGACCGCGTATTCGTGTGGCGTTGTGGGTCGACAGCTCCGATGTGGGCGGTGCACAGACCCACATCCGGTTCCTGATGCGCTACTAGGGTCAACAGTCGTGCAGGTGAACGGGGAACGCGATGTGTCGCGGTTCCCCTCCGCCATCCGAGCATTGGCGTACCGGCCTTTCCGGCTCTTCTGGTTCGGGGCTGCGGTATCGGGTATCGGCTCGCTCATGCAGGCCGCTGCGCTCGCGTGGATCGTGGCCGCCGAGACACAGAGCGCGTTGCGAACCACATTGATCACACTGGCGACGCTCGCACCCATCGCCGTGCTCGGGCCGTGGGCCGGGGCGTTGGCCGATCGTCACGACCGACGCAGGATGCTGCACTGGTTCACGATCGCCGGACTGGTGCAGGCGGTGGCCACATGGGCCGCGTGGGTCGCCGGCCTGCACTCCTACGGGGTGCTCTTCGCGCTCTCGCTCGCCACGGGTGTGCTCACGGCGATCACATCGCCGTCCTGGCAGTCGTTCCTTGCCGATCTCGTACCGCCCGGTGCCGTGCAGAACGCGGTCATGCTCAACTCCACGCAGAACAATCTCGCCCGCGCCGTGGGGCCGATGGGTGCGGGTCTGGTGATTGCGCATCAGGGTCCGTCGTGGTGCTTCGCCATCAACGTGTTCAGCTTCCTCGCCACGCTCTGGGCGCTCTCTGCCCTCCCCGAGATCCCGTTGCAGATGCGCAGTTCGGGCAACACCGGTGTGTTGCGCGGCTTCCGCATCGCTGGTCGACATGCGCTCGAGCGCCGGGGTCTGCTCGCCTCGATCGTCGCCCACTTCGTGTTCGCCACGGTGGCGATCCCGGTGAACTCGCTCGTGCCGATCTATGCCGTCACGGTGCTGGACAAGGGCGCGGGTTCCTACGGACTGCTCGCGGGGTGCGTGGGGGTCGGGGCCATCATGAGCGCCTTCGTGATCGGCACCATCGACCGTCGCGTGCGGCCGAGCACCCTGCTCCTTGCGGGAACGTGTGTGGGCACCGTGGGCCTTGCAGTACTTGCCGCCACCTCGGACATGGGTGTGGCCGTGGTGATGCTGGGCCTGTACGGCGTGGCGTACCTCGTCTTCACGGCCATCAATCTGGCCGCCGTGCAGCGACTGAGCCATCCACGCATCCGTGGCCGGATGGCGAGTCTGTGGATGCAGTCATATGGCGTGGGACTGCCCGTGGGACTCGTGGTGCAAGGTGTGCTCGCCGATCGCTGGGGCGTCCAGACGATGCTCGCAATCGACGCGGTGATCCTCGGTGCCGGCGCGCTCGTAGGCATGGTGAGCCGTGGACTCCGGCCCATGGACGTCGATGTCGACGAGTTCGACTCGGCGAACTGATCGTGAACCGATGAGCCGTGCCCGATACGGGCACGGCACCAGCATCAGGCCGTTGCGCCGATGCCTTCCCGGATCACTCGGTCGAGTGCCGCATCGTCCTCGGCGTCGATGAGGGCCTGCACCCAGCGGTGGAACCGCTGTCCGCCGCCCTCGTTGCGCCCGAAGAGCACCTCGGACTTCGCGCCGGTCTTGAGTGCCTTCTGCATCGCGATGCCGGTCTTGTAGTCCTCTTCCTGCACGACGTAGCGCAGGAACGCCATGCGGTCGGTCACCAATTGGGCCTGCTCCTCGTCGGGCGGCATGGTGTGCAGGAAGTGCTGCACCGTGACGGACTCGTCGGCATTCGATCCCGGGAACAACTGCGACACCATGTACACCTTGCCGCCGGCGTCGAATGCGGCAACGGAGATGTGCGGGAAGATCGTCCACACACCACCGATGAGCTTTTCGTCTTCCCAATCGCCGTCGGGAGTATCGATGAGCGTGCCGTAGTGCCGGTCGGGGCCGGTGACGCGCTGGTGCGGTCCCCACGAGAAGTAGATCGCCTTGCTCGAGATGTCGGCACCGAAGGTGTTCTTGTGCAGGATCGGCAGGTGGTAGAAGTCGAGGTAGCCGTCGTAGGCCACTTTCCAGTTCGCGCCGGCGATCGACTGACGTCCCACCACGTGGCACTTGTCGAAGCCGAGGTGCTCGAGGATGTCGTCGTAGCCGTGCAGGAACGCATCGAAATCAACCGTGGACTTCGGGTTGAGCACCACCCAGATGAGACCCGCACGCTCGGTGACCGGCAGGGGAGTGAGGCCGAGGCACGAACGATCGACCTCGCCGAAGTCCTTCGCGTCGAGCATGCCCACCAGGTCGCCCGAGGTGTTGTACGACCACGCGTGATACGGGCAGGTGAACCGGCGGGCCTCGCCGTTGCCCTCGTCCACGAGTTGCGCACCTCGGTGGCTGCAGGTGTTCACGAAGGCACGCATGGCGCCGTCCTCGCCGCGCACCATCAGTACGGGCACGCCCACCACGTCGACCGCACGATAGGAGCCGGGTTCGCGCAGCTCCGACGAGAAGCCGAGCATGAGCGGGAGACGCTTGAAGATGCGGTCCACCTCGAGCTGCCAGCGCTCGGGGTCGTAGTAGTGCTTGGCCGGGATGCGCACCACTGACTCGGTCTGGCTCTGGGTGCCGTTCTTCGAGTGCTCCATGGTGCGCCGAGCCATCTCGACGAGTTCTTCCCTGCTCATGGTCTCTCCTCGGGTGTCTCGGTTCGGTGCTCCCCTGAACACCGTGAACCCATCCGTCACATTACGCCTGTGATGTCACCGATGTCAGGGTCGTTGGGCCCGCGGGCGCTCGAATCGGTGCACGAACCCGACGGTGCGACCGGTGGCACGGGCACGGCGAACGGGTGAGCCGGTGCCGTCCGGGTAGGTTGATCGGGTCATGGCTGGCCGTTTCCGGTTCTCGTTCCCCCAGCGTCGCCACCATGGCGATCCGTGGTTCCGGGCGGGGAACATCGATGTGACCACCACGGTGCTCGTCACCGCCGTTGCGGCACTCACGATCTTCGTCTACGCCGCCGACGGCTCATTGCTCGAACCCTTCGTGCTGTTCCCCGACAAGGTCCTCGACGGTCAGGTGTGGCGCCTGCTCACGTGGCCGCTCGTGAGCCTCCCGGATCCGTCGGTGCTCTGGACCATCATCACCATTGCGATCTTTTGGTGGTTCGGCCGAGACCTCGAGGACCGCATCGGTCGGGTGCGCATGGCGTTCCTGCTCGTCGCTGTGGTGCTCGGCTCCGGGTTGCTGGCGACGGCACTCGACGTCGGCCTCGTGGGCATGCGCTACGTGGAACTGGCGATCTTCGTGCTGTTCATCGCCGAGAACCCGCGCGTGCCGTTCTTCTTCGGTATCCCGGCGTGGATCGTTGGCGCCATCTTGGTGGCGGCCGAATTGCTCCAGCGCATCGGCAACCGCGAATACGAACAACTGTGGGTCACGCTCGTGTCGCTCGGCATCGCACTCGTGGTGGGTCGTGCGTACGGACTGGCGGCCGAAGTGGCGTGGATCCCCAACCTGGCTCGACCATCGGGTCGACGCCGTGCCGCTTCGGCGCGGCCCGGCCGCACCAAGCCCGCACGGTCTCCCAAGCGTCCCAAGGGTTCCAAGAAGGCGTCGAGCGGTCCGTCGGTGGTACCCGGACCCTGGGCACCGCCCAGTCCGAACACCTCAGCCGATCAACTCGAGGTGGATCGCCTGCTCGACAAGATCTCGGCCCAGGGAATCGACTCGTTGAGTGCCGAGGAAAAGCGCCGCCTCAAAGAGGCGAGCGAACGACTACGCCGAGACCGCGGCTGATCACCGCTGCGTTCCCTCTGCGGGAGCGTTGCGTCAGGGGCACAACGTGCTGAGCAGTGTGGCTATTCGTCCGAGGGACGCAGTTGGCTCACCCAGTCGCCCGGGTCCTTGCCCAGTTCCCGGAACCGGCGCACGATCTGCAACGGCGGTTCGAGCGGCTCGCCTGCGTTGATGCGGGCCATGTTCACGCCGTCCTCGGCCCAAACGTGACACGTGTTCAGGTTCATCTTCATCATGCGCTGGCGTTCCTCGGTGGTCACCGGGGGCCGCGGACTCGAACCGGTCTCCTGGGCCTTCATCACCTGCATGGACCAGAAGCACTGCACGGCCACCGGAGCCATCGCCTGCAGCAGTGCCGTGGTGTGCGTGCATCCTCTCGGTCCGCCGAAGAGTTCGCGCACACGGTGGGTGAACCCTCGCGCAATGCTGAGGCCCACGAGTTTGGTGTAGTGATCGGTGATCGCCGTACAGGTGGTGTGCGGATGGGCCTCGAACACCACCTTGGCGTCGGTGATCTCGAGCGCGGGGAACGTGATGGTGAGGTCCACGATCATGTGGTGGATCACGAGCGGTTCGGTGTCGTCGGGCACGTACAGCCCTGCCGGCTTGGAGTCCTTCACGGCACCGCGCAGGATGAGGGTGTTGTCGTCCTTACGGAACGCCCGAACCTCGTAATTGCGCGTGTGCAGCAGCGGGAAGTCCGGATCAGGTGGCAGCATGTCGTTCGCCATGCCGCCATGTCAGTCGGTCGGGGGGTGGCGGGCCAAACCGAGCACTACGGCCGTCGGATCGGGGGAGACGATGAAAGCACTACTGGTGGTGTACACCGAGCCGTCCACGGCGGGTCACGAAGCTGCCTATAACCGCTGGTACACCGAGGAACACCTCCCCGATGTGCTGGCCGTGCCGGGGTACGTGCGTGCCACCCGGTACCGGGCGATTCCGGGCGATTGCGTGATACCGCAGCGCTATCTGTCGCTCTACGAACTCGATGTGGCCGACCGTGCCGGCCTCCAGGCGGTGTCCGACGAACACATGCGACGCATCGGGACCGGCGAGATGCGGCGCTCGCCCGACGGCGCCATGGACCGTGCGGCGATGCGGGCGCTGTATTACGAGGCCGTGGGTCCGCGGGTGGGTCGTGGCGACGCAGTGCCCGCATCGGTCCTCATGGTGTACTCGGACCCCTCGAGTCCGGAAGCCGATGCCGAGTACAACCGCTGGTACCACGAGACCCACCTGCCCGAGGTGATCGATGTGCCCGGTTTCGTCGCCGCCACGCGGTATCGCGTGACCCCGGTGAACATGCTCGACGAGCCGTGGGTCGTGTCGCAGCAGTACCTCGCGGTGTACGAACTCGATCGCTCCGACCCCGACGGGATCGCCGAGTCGCATGCCGAACTGAGCCGGCGGGTACGCGACCGGGACCGCATGCAGATGAGCGCGGCGCTCGGACCCGGTCCCATCACTCGCTACTACGCGCGCATCAGCGATCGCATCGCTGCGCCGACGCGGGCATGATGGTGCGGTGAACGACCGTCTCTACTTCCGCCAACTCCTCTCGGGCCGCGACTTCGCCGCCCAGGACCCCGTTGCTCAACAGATGGTGAACTTCGTCTACGCCATCGGCGATCGGGCGACGGGTGAGTGTGTGCTGGTGGACCCGGCGTACGACGCCAAGGAACTCGTGGAGATCGTGGGCGCCGACGGCATGCGCGTCACCGGGGCCCTGGCCACGCACTATCACCCCGATCACATCGGCGGGAAGATGATGGGCTTCAAGTTGCAGGGGGTGCGCGAACTCCTCGGTGAGGTGGGGGTGAAGGTGCACTGCAACGAGGCCGAGGTGCCGTGGGTGAAGCGTGTCACCGAACTGTCCGACTCCGACATCGCTGCTCACGATGGAGGCGACACCTTGATGGTGGGCGACATTCGCATCGAGTTCGTGCACACCCCGGGGCACACACCCGGCTCACAGTGCTTCTTGGTGGACGGCTGTCTCGTGTCGGGCGACACGTTGTTCCTCGACGGTTGTGGTCGCACCGATCTGCCCGGCAGCGATGCTGAGCAGATGTACGAGTCGCTCCAGCGACTGGCCCGTCTGCCCGAGGACACCATCGTGTATCCGGGCCACAAGTACCACCCGATGTCGAGCGGGTCACTCGCCAGTGTCTGCGAGGCGAACTACGTGTTCCGCCCGCGCTCCAAGGAGCAGTGGATGATGATGTTCGGCGGCGGCCACTAGGGCGTAACGGGTGCCACGGTGGTCGTGGTTGTGGTCGTCGTGGTGCTGCTGCTCGTGGTGGGCGGGCGCGTGGTGGACGTGGGCGGCGTGGTGACGCGCTTGTTGCGTGCCTCGGTGTCCTCGCCGTAGACCCACACGCGCAGTCCCTTCTTCACCCACTTCTGTTCCCAGAGGTAGTCCATGGCCTTCAGTCCGAGCCGTACGCATCCGTGCGACGCGGGTTGAGCGGGCACGTTGTGCATGCCGTGGATGGCGATGCCACCGTTGAAGTACTTGGGTCGGTAGATCTTGCCCAAGTCGCCCTCCCACCAGCCGTCCCTGCGCTGGTACTGGATCTTGAACTTGCCCGACGGCGTGATCGACCGGCCCCACTCCCACTGGCCCGGCTTCTTCACGTTGGGTTCGATGAACCACTGACCGCTCCCGGTGGAGGTGTTGAACACCCATTCGGTGCGGCCGTTGTGGACCAAGAAGAGCACCTGGCGCGTCTTGTCCACCTCGATGGCGTTCCCCTTCTCGGTGCGGGCCTGTACGCGCTCGGTGACCTCGGTGAGCTTCTTCGCCGTCGTGGGATCCACCGAACCGGTGCGGCGGAGCTTGTGGTACTTCTGGAACGCAAGCACGGCGTGGCGCGTGGTGAGGCCGTACTTGCCGTTGGGGGTGGGCAACCAGAACCCGATCTCGAGGAGACGGTTCTGGATGCGCTTGAGTTCGGCACTACTGCCGCGGTAGGTGGCGCGCAGCGGTCTCTCGAGCACCGACACTGCCGTCGTGGTGGTGGGCGGCAGTGTCGTGGTCGTGGTGGTTGTGGTCGTCGTGGTGGTGGAGGTGGTTGTGGTGGTTGTGGTGGTGCTCGCCGTGGTGGAGGTGACATCAGCGGCGGCCGTGACATCAGCAGCGATCGAGTTCGCGTCCGCATCGTCGCCGGATTCGGCGGCGGTGCCGTTCGCGGTGATGGCCTGATCCAGTTCGTCGAGATCGCCGACGGCGCCGGCATCCGACGCCGTGTCGCCCAGACAGGCCGACAGCGTGAGTGAGAGACCGAGGCAGCACGCGGCCGTGGTTATGACGCCGGCGCGACGCTTCGCACGGCCACGGAAACCGGCCGCTGATTTGTCTCCAAACTGAAACATCACCGCGCAGGGTAACGGCTGACTCGCTCAAGGTGGTAGCGGTTTCTGCACTTTTGGGGTGGGCCGCCCTGCCCACGGCACGGGTCCCGGGCCGACCCCGGTCGCTGCGCCCCTGTCGCCGGTGCCGGTCGTCGGGCCAGACTTCGGGGATGCGCAACAACATCGGACTGTTCCTCGCCAAGCGTGCCTTCCGTGATCCGCACCTCGAGGCCATGGTGGAGCCGGCGAGTGGTCGCCGGTTCACCTACCGGGAGATGAACGAGCGGACCAACCGGATCGCCAATGCCCTCACCGATCTCGGTGTTGGGTTCGGCGAACGGGTCGGCGTGCTGCTCATGAACGGCGTCGAGTTCCTCGAGACGTTTTTTGCGTGCGGCAAGATCGGCGCAGTGTGCGTGCCGCTCAACTGGCGACTCGTGCCCGACGAACTCGAGTTCATCATCAATGACTCGGGAACGTCCACGCTGGTGTTCGGCACCGAGTTCGCCTCGGTCGCGAGCGACCTGCACGGGCGCTCGACGTCGGTGCGTCACTGGGTGCAGGTGCGAGCCGATGCGGCGTCGCCGCTCGAGGCCTACGCCGGTGATTACGACCAGCTCTGTGCCGCAGCGAGCCCTGCCGAACCCGAGATCGCCGGCGAGGAAGACGATCTGTTGTTCATCATGTACACCTCGGGTACCACTGGTCTGCCCAAGGGCGTGATGCACACCCACCGCACCGTGATGTGGGGAATCTTCACGGTCAACATCACGGCCGATCTCCAGTACAAGGACCGGTATCTGCTTGCGCTCCCGTTCTTCCATGTGGGCGCGCTCAACCCGGCGCTGTGCATCATCCACCGTGGTGGTACGGGCATCATCATGCGCGCTTTCGACCCGAAACTCGTGTGGGAACTCGTGCAGCGTGAACGTGTCACCAACATGCTCGCGGTGCCCGCCATGTTGAACTTCATGCTGCAGGTGGGCCAGGGCGGTAACGATTGCTCCACACTCCGCTGGGTGATGAGCGGCGCCGCGCCCGTACCGGTCACGCTCATCGAGGCCTACACCAAGATCGGGATCGAGATTCACCAGGTGTACGGGCTCACCGAGACCTGCGGTCCGGCGTGCCTCATCAGTTCCGACGATGCGGTGGTGCGCGCAGGCAGCACCGGCAAGTCGTTCTTCCACACCGAGGTACGGGTGGTGCGCGACGACGGCACCGATTGCGACCCCGGCGAACCGGGCGAAGTGCTGGTGGCGGGCAAGCACATCATGGTGGGCTACTGGAACCGGCCCGAGGCCACGGCCGACACCGTGCGAGACGGTTGGCTGCACACCGGTGATGTGGCCACCATGGACGTCGACGGCTTCGTGACCATCATGGACCGCGTCAAGGACATGCTCATCTCGGGCGGCGAGAACGTGTACCCCGCCGAGATCGAGAACGTGATCCTGTCCATTCCGGGCGTGGCCGATGTTGCGGTACTCGGCATTCCCTCGCCCAAGTGGGGCGAGTCGCCCCTTGCCGTGGTGGTGCCCAAGGACACGTCGCTCACCGCCGAGGATGTGATCGGTGGCTGCAAGGGGCGCCTTGCCCCGTTCAAGATGCCCAAGGCGGTGCGCTTCGTCACGGAGATCCCGCGGAACCCGAGCGGCAAGATCTTGAAGCGACTCCTGCGGGAGCAGTTCACCGGCATAGAGGTCGAGTGACGCGTTTGGTGCTATGACACCTCCATGACCGACGCATGGACGCACACACCCAAGGACCCGGCCGCCGCCGATCTCATGCAACTGTTCCGACTCGACGGCCGTGTTGCCGTGGTGACCGGAGCAGGCCGGGGGATCGGCCGGGGCATCGCTCTCGGACTCGCCGATGCCGGCGCCGATGTGGTGATCACTGCCCGACGTGAGAACGAACTCGACGAGGTGGCCGCGCGCATTGCCGAACGCGGGCGCCGCGCCGTGAAAGTGGTGGCCGACATCACCGCCGATGACGCCGTGCAGCAACTGGTCGACACGGCGATGAGCACGTTCGGGCAACTCGATGTGTGGGTGTCCAACGCCGGTGGGTCAGAGCACCAGGGCAACTTCCCGTTCAAGGACTTCCCCGACTGGCACTGGGATGCCCAGATCGCGCTCAATCTCCGCCCGCACTTCAAAGCAGCCCGCGCATGCATGCAGGTGATGAAGCCGGGATCGTCCATCATCGGCATCTCGTCGATCGCTGCACTGCGTCCGGCGGTGAATTTCTCCGCGTACGCGGCTGCCAAGTCCGGCATGAACAGTCTGGCCCACACGCTCTCGGTGGAACTGGGGCCGCTCGGCATCCGCACCAACAGCGTGTCGCCCGGCAACGTTCCCACCGAGTCCACCTACACCATCGGTGGCGCTACCGATGCAACCCTGGCCGCTGCCGAGAAGATGATTCCCATCAAGCGACTCGGCACGCCCAGCGACATCGCCGCCGCCGTGGTGTGGCTCGCGTCGCCTGCGGGTTCGTGGGTGACCGGCCAGAACATCGTCGTGTCGGGCGGCCAGTAGATCGCACCCTCGTCCGGCCGGCGCAGGGGCCGAGACGCATCGGGTGGCGCGGCGCATTCGCGATCCACCCCATGACTAGGTTGCCCGCATGAGCCGTTGGTCCCGTGCGGACGTTCACGCCACATGGTCCAACGGCGAGGTCTGCCTGTGGGCATGGGCCGATGGTCCGGCACGCACGGCACCGCTCAACGCGCTCTACGCCGATGTCTACGCCGGGCGACCCTCGGGCCGCGTGGGATCCTTGCGTGTGGCTGTGCCGGGCCGCGGCGAGGTGTCGGTGCCGTGCATGCACTGGCCCGTGCGCGCAGCCATCGAGAGTTTCTCGGGTCGGCCGTGCTCGCCCTCGTGGAGCGCATCGGTGGCCTGGTTCCACCGCGTGGCCCGCTTCGCCGGAGTGCTGGCGGGCACGCGGCATGTGGTGCCCACCTTGCAGAGCGCCGATGGCACACCCCAGCAGGCGTCTGCGCGTTGGCTGCTCGTGCGTACCGATGCAGTGGATCGTGTCATCGAGCGCTTGGCGTTCCACATGCCGCCGGTGGTGGCAGCAGCGGGTGAGGTCGAAGTCGTAGAACTCGTGGAGCGCTTCGCCGATGCAGCAGCGCGCACGGGCCTGCGTCTGTCGCGTTGGCGCCCACCCGCGAGTGGCCGACGCGAGTCAGCAGTGCGCAACGTACGCACCGTGTTCCGTCATCTCTCCGACGATGCGCTTGCCCCACGCGGCGGATTCGACGTTCCGGGGGCGCTCGAGCAGGTGCAGCACGCCTTCGGCCTCGAGCGTGCGCGACTGCTCGGCGAACCACTGTTGCGGGCACGTCTGCGCATGGCCCCACCGGCCGACGCCGAGGGTTCGTGGAGCTTTGCGCTCGAAGTAGTGGATGCAACAGACCCCACGCGCTGGTGCTCGGCCGCCGATGCGCTCGCATCATCGGGCAGGGCTGGCGAGGTGAGCACGTCGCGCCACGGTCAGGCCAGCATGCGTGCACTGGTGCTGTCGTCGTCGGCAGCCATCGTCGACCGAGTGCCGGTGCTCGCTCCGCTCGCGCTGTCGCCCGAGGAACCGGCTGCGCTGGATATCGACGATGCCAGCACGGTGCTGGCACTCGCTTCGCGTCTCGACGGTCTCGGTGTCGAGTTGCTCGGTCCCGAACAACTCGTGCGCGCCTCGGTGCGTGTGACGGCGCAGGCCGTGCCCGTCCCCGAGAGTGCTTCATCGGCGGGTCTCAACGCGAAGGCACTCGTGCACTGGGGCGCACGCATCGACGACACCGCAGTGGACCCCGCAGAACTCGAGCGAGCGGCCGCAGCAGGCAGCGCCCTCATGCGGGTGGGCGAGCGATGGATCCGCCTCGAGGAGGCCCAGGTACGTCGGGTGCTCGATGCGCTCGATCTGCACCGTGCTCAGCACGCCGAGGTGGATGCCGCCACTCTGCTGCGCCTCACCGCCGATGACGATCTCGATGTTGCAGCCGGCAGTACCGGCGAACTCGATGCGCACGATGGTTCCGACGACGGCGTGATCGGAGCAGGCGACGGCGCGCACTCATGGGTGTCGGAGTTGCTCGCCGGTCTGCCCGATGATCGTCTGGTCGAGACCCGGGAGCCCGTGGGATTCACGGGGGAGTTGCGTCACTACCAACGCCGAGCACTCTCGTGGCTCGCATTCCACCGTCGGCTCGGCTTCGGTGCTGTGCTGGCCGACGACATGGGCCTGGGCAAGACGGCCACTGCGCTCGCACATCTGCTGCGTGAGCCCGGCCCGCACCTGGTGGTGTGTCCGTTGAGTGTGGTGCGCAACTGGGAACGTGAGGCCCAGCGCTTCGCCCCGGAGTTGCGCGTGCACGTGCACCACGGCGATTCCCGCGCCGAGGGCGATGCCGCCGTCGAACAACTCGGATCGGTGGACCTCGTGGTGACCACCTACGGACTCGTATCGCGCGAGGTGGACACACTGCAACGCGTTCGCTGGGGTGTGGTGGTGCTCGACGAGGCCCAAGCGGTGAAGAATCCGAATACGAAAGCGGCTCGTGCAGTTCGGCGTCTCGGGGCTGCACAGCGCATCGCGCTCACGGGTACGCCGATCGAGAATCGTCTCAGCGAACTGTGGTCGATCCTCGATGTGGTGAACCCCGGCTTCCTCGGTTCGCTCGCCCGGTTCCAGGCCCGTTTCGGCGTGCGCATCGAGCGTGATCGAGACGAAACGGCGGCCGAACAACTGCGTCGTCTCACCTCGCCGTTCCTCCTGCGCCGCACCAAGGCCGACAAGCAATTGCTGCCCGATCTGCCGGACAAGATCGAACAGATCGCGTGGGCGACGCTGACGCGCGAACAGGCGTCGATGTATCAGGGCGTGGTGGACGAACTGCTGGCGAATGCCGAGCGCGCCGAGGGCATGCGTCGACGGGGTCTGGTGCTCGCATCGCTCACCCGTCTCAAGCAGATCTGCAATCACCCGGCCCAGGCGCTCGGCGACGGTTCGCGCCTTGCCGGGCGTTCGGGCAAGTTGGCTCGTTTCGACGAACTGGTGGATGAGTTGATCGATGCAGATCAGCGCGCCTTGGTGTTCACGCAGTACCGGGAGATGGGTGTGCTCATCCAGCGCCACCTCGTGGAGCGCATCGGACTGAGCGCGCCGTTCCTGCACGGCGGTGTGGCTCGACGTCAGCGCGACGCCATGGTGGACCGCTTCCAGTCCGGTGATGGCCCCCCATTGCTGCTGGTGTCGCTCAAGGCCGGCGGAACGGGACTCAACCTCACGGCGGCCACACGCGTCATTCACTATGACCGGTGGTGGAACCCGGCGGTGGAAGACCAAGCAACCGACCGTGCGTGGCGCATCGGCCAGACCCAGACCGTGTTCGCCCACAAACTGGTGTGCTCCGGCACGCTCGAGGAACGCATCGGACAACTCATCGACGACAAGCGAGCGTTGGCATCTGCGGTGGTGGGCGCCACGGGTGAGGCGTGGTTGAGCGAATTGAGCACCGACGAACTGCGTGACCTCGTGGTGCTGGACCGATCGGCGGGCGGGCGATGAACGAGGGTCGTCCCGGGGCACTGCTCGGAACCCGACTGTCCGTGCTCGCCGCCGAGTGCGCCGACCCCGATCGCTTCGGGCGTGGCCGCGCGTACTTCCGCGAGGGCTGCGTGCTCGACGTGGAGATCGCCCCCGGTGTGGTGAGCGCTCAGGTGCAGGGTGCGGCAGCGGTTCCCTACGAGGTCGCGCTCTTGTGGCGCGTCGGCGGTGTGCGCCCGGGCACCGTGCCCACCCGCAATGAACTGGTGTGCACCTGTTCGTGTGCCGATCTGCAGTCCGTGTGCAAACACGTGGTGGCCGTGCTGCTCGCCGCGGCCGATCGTGTGGCGATCGACCCGGGCCTGCTGGATCACTGGCGTGGCGACCCGTCCACGTGGGAGCACCTCCCGGTGGGTGATGACCCGCACGGGCTCGCCGGGCCGGCCGGGGCTGCCCGGGGCGGGCCAACCTCGGTTGGGTCTGGCGTCACTTCGGGCCCGGAAGCGGGTGCGCTCGCCGAGTTCTTCGGTGAGCGGGGCGACGAGCCCGAGTTCGAGGTGGCAGACCCGTTTCCCGAGATCGCGCCCCTCGGGGTGCCCGCCCGGCCCACGCCGGGTGTGGTGGATGCTGCGGTGGCGGAGTGCCTCGATGCGGCCATGGACGTACTCCGGGCCGTCTACGGCTGACGCTGGCCCACCGGATAGCCCCGTCCGCCGCTAGCATCTCGTACCTGCCTGTATCCGCCCGCGCTGGAGATCGATGGACATGAAGACCGAGGGCCACCCGAAGTACACCGAACTGGTCGCCCGTTGCTCGTGCGGCAACGTGATCAACACCAAGTCCACCCGCGGCGGGGAACTCGTCATCGACCTCTGCAACGAGTGCCACCCGTACTTCACGGGCAAGCAGAAGCTCGTGGACACCGGTGGTCGTGTCGATCGCTTCAACAAGCGTTACGGCAGCCGCACCAAGAAGCAGGGCTGAGTGCCGGGCGCCGATCCGGCGCGTCGCAGCCAACTGCTCGGGCTGAAACTGGCTGCGCTCGTGCGCGACCACGCAGGTGCCGACGCAGCGATCGTTCCGGGCGTATGGCCCGGCGGTGCCGCACTGATGCGCAACGGCGAGGCCTGGGTCCTCGCCGAGGACGATGCCGACCGATCCCTCGGCCGCGCGCTCGCTTGGGCCCGGCAACAGGGTGCCGTGGCGCTGCATCTGCTGGCCGAGCGCAGCACCGGACTGTTGGCGCGTCGCGCCGCATTGTTCGCCGTACCGCCGACGGTCTGGGAGGTCCGTGATCGGACTCTCGTGCGCGCCGAAGCCCAGCCGCATGTGGTGCCGCCAGCACTGGACCCCGAGTTGGCGGAATTCGCCGGGCTCATCGAGTCGGCGGGAGCGGTGCCGGTGGTGGAGCGCGGAGTGCTCATCGGTGAGGTGGATGGTCTCGAGGTGTGCCGCGCCGTGCGGGATTCCGAGACCGGCGCCTGTCGGCTCGATGTGGGGGTGGGGGCGCACGACCGCGAGGCGTTCCAACTCGTACATGGCGATGTGCCCACTGCCGCGGCGTTGAAGATGGTGGTGGATGCAGTGGTTCCGCACCGTCGCCCTGGCGCCGAACCGCATCCGCTCAACCGGCTCGGCGCCGAACGCGCGGTGCGGGCCCGTCTGGTGCGTGAGCCGTCGCTCGTGGGGGCCTCGTCATTGGCCGCCGCCGATCCCCCGGTGGAACGACTCAACGTGAAAGACGCCGTGCCGTGTGCGGCAGTTGGCGTGCAGTCATCGGGTGAGCCTGTGGTGGTGGTGTGCTCGGCGGGAATCGATCTCGATGTGATTCCGTGGGCTGCGGACGCGCGGGCATGCCTCGGGTTGGCTGATGCACGGCTCGTGGTGGTGCTTCCCGAGCGCGATAGGGCCGATGTCACCGTTGCGCTCGCCGGTGCACTCGCCCGGCCGGCCGAGGTGCTGTCGCTTCAGGCCTGACCGCTCAGCGCAACCCGTTGCGGCCGTGGCCCCGGTGGCGCAGTGCGTCGTCGATGAGGCTGAGTACTCCGAGGGCCGCCAAGGCACCGGTCACCCACCAGCCGACGAACCGGAGTTCATTCGGCGTGGGCCAGACGAGCAGGGCACAGAGCGTCGCCATTACAAGGAAGAAAAGTCCGCGTCGGTCCATGGTGACTCCTATGAGAGCAGGTCCACGATCCAGTAGGTCAGCGCAGCCACCAGAGCTGAGCCGGGGATCGTGAGCACCCAAGCCCACACCACGCGACCCGCCACATTCCAGCGCACGGCGGACAGGCGCTGCGCCGAACCGACACCCACGATTGCCCCGGTGATGGTGTGGGTCGTGGACACCGGAATGCCTTTGTACGAGGTGAAGAAGAGGGTCGCGGCAGCTGCGGTCTCCGCCGCCACGCCACCCATCGGCTCCAACTTGGTCAACTTGGTTCCCATCGTCTTCACGATCTTCCAGCCGCCCGTCATGGTGCCGAGCGCAATCGCGCCGTGGCACGAGAGCACGACCCAGAGCGGGATCGCCTCGGCGTCGTCCATCACCTTCGAACTGAAATGATTCGTGCTCACGAGCAACGCAGTGATGATGCCCATGGTCTTTTGCGCGTCGTTGGCGCCGTGCCCGAGGCTGAACGCGGCGGCGGAGACGAGCTGCAGCGCCCGGAAGGACTTGTTCACCCGTGTTCGCTTCCGACTCCGGTGCACCAACCACATCAGCCCCACGATCAGGGCGAAACCCAGCACCAGTCCGATCATCGGCGAATAGAGGATGAAGACGGCGGTCTTGCGGATCTTGTCGCCGTTCACCACGTGCCAGCCGGCCTTTGCCATCCCGGCGCCCACCATCCCGCCGATCAGGGCGTGCGATGACGACGACGGCAGGCCGAACCAGGCGGTGAGGATGTTCCAGAAGATCGCGCCCATCAGTCCTGCGAAGACCAGGCCGATCGAGACCACGCCTTTGTCGACGATCTTCGCGATCTCGTTCGCCACCTTGAGCGGGAGGATGGCGAACGCAATGAAATTCCAGAATGCGGCCCAGAGCACTGCTTGCCACGGCTTCAGCACGCGGGTAGCCACCACGGTGGCGATCGAGTTGGCCGCGTCGTGGAATCCATTGACGAAGTCGAAGATGATGGCAATCGCCACCACGACCACGACGAGTGTGAACTCCATCGAGCAACGACCTCAGGCGTGCTTCACGCTGATGGACTGCATGATGTCGCTCGAACGCTCGACGGCATTGAGCGCCCGCTCCACGGCCTCGACGACGTCTTTCCAGCGCAAGATCTCGAGCGCGTCGTGCTGTCCGTTGAAGAGTTCGGCCATGACGATGCGGAACTGGCGGTCGCCCTCGCTCTCGAGGCGATCAATGATGTCAATATCGTCGTTCAGCCCCTTCAGGGACTGCAGTTTCCGGACGAGACCGACGTTTGTGTCGGTCGCCTGCTTCAGGAGGTCGACGAGTACATCGAAGCCGGCGAGCGGGGTATCGATGTTGTGGAGGAAAGCGGTTTCGGCGGCAGCCCGGATGTCGTCCATCACATCGTCGAGCGCGCCGGCGAGCGCTTGGATGTCCTCGCGGTCGAAGGGTGTCACCAGCGCGGTCTCGAGTCGTTGGCGAACCGAACGGTTGATCTCGTCGCCGGTGTGTTCGGCCGCTGCGAGCGCCTTCATCACATCTTCGGTGAGCGGGAGCATGCGGATGGAGGAGGCCAGCAGATGGGCGGCGCTGTTTGCGTTGGTCGCTGCGGCGTCGAACATCGGGTAGAAGCCCTCATCGCGGGGGATCAGGCGGAAGCGCATCGATCGGCGAGTTTGTCACACACTGCGTCGGACACTTTCATCCGCCTCTCCAGGCTCACGGCGTCGAGTGCGTGCGTCGATTCCGGTCCGTGCACGTAACCTCACGGACTGTGATCGACCGTCTGGCTGGCCTGGAAGTGGAGTTCGCCGGGCTCGAGGGTCAATTGTCGGACCCTGCCGTGCTCGGCGATCAGACGCGCCTGCGCACCGTCTCCCGTCGGTACAAAGAACTCACGCCCGTGGTGGCCTGTTATCGGCAGTACCGATCCCGGTCTGCCGACGCTGCAGCAGCGCGGGAGCTCATGGCGGATGCAGCGGCAGATGAGCGCGAGTCCCTGCGCGAGGAGTTGCAGTCGGCCGAACGTGACCTCGAGACACTCGAGGCCGAACTGAAGGTGCTGTTGCTTCCCAAGGATCCCGACGACGGCAAGGACGTGATCGTCGAGATACGCGGCGCCGAGGGTGGCGAGGAGGCGAATCTTTTCGCGCGTGATCTGTTCGACATGTATCAGGCGTTCGGCGTGCGCAAGGGTTGGTCCATCGAGGTGCTTTCTGCCGATGCGTCGGATCTCGGTGGGCTCAATCAGGTCACCTTCGTGGTGCGCGGCGACGACGCGTGGGCGTGTCTGAAGTTCGAGGGCGGGCCGCACCGGGTGCAACGCGTGCCGGTCACCGAGAGTCAGGGGCGCGTGCACACCTCTGCCGCAACGGTCAGCGTGCTGCCGGAGGCAGAAGAAGTCGATGTCGAGATCGATCCCAACGATCTGCAGATCGACGTGTACCGGGCGTCGGGCCCGGGTGGCCAGGGTGTGAACACCACCGACTCGGCGGTGCGCATCACGCACCGTCCTTCGGGGATCGTCGTGGCGATGCAGGACGAACGGAGCCAGTTGCAGAACCGTGCACGCGCCATGCAGGTGCTACGCGCCCGGTTGCTCAAGGCCCGTCAGGACGAACAGGCTGCGCTCCTCGGCGATGCACGCCGGGCCCAGGTGCAGGGCGGCAATCGCAGCGAGAAGATCCGCACCTACAACTTCAAGGAGAACCGGCTGACCGATCACCGCATCGGGTACACGGTGTACCGACTGCAGGACGTGTTGGCCGGTGATCTCGACGAACTCGTGGATGCGCTCCAGACCGATGAGCGCACGCGCCTGCTCGCGGGAAGCGATGACTGAAGCGTCACACGCCGACACCTTGACCTGGCGCGAACTGTGGGTGCAGGTCTCCGATGCAATCGGTGATCCGAACGGTGCGCGATGGATCTGTCGTGAGGCGGGCGGGTTGGACGCGCTCGAGTGGACCCAAGTGCTCGACGATGCTGTGGGCGAGCGTGCCGTTGCACGGGTGGATGCGATGACTGCGCGTCGCCGGGCCGGAGAACCGCTGCAGTACGTGTTGGGTTCGTGGGCGTTCCGGACGGTGGAACTCATGCTGGATCGGCGTGTGCTCATCCCGCGTCCCGAGACCGAGCTGCTCGCTGAGCGGGCCATCGCGGTCGCCGCAGCGGTGGGGCCATCGAGAGTCGTGGTGGATCTCGGAACCGGATCAGGGGCGGTGGCGCTCTCGTGCGCCGCAGAACTGCCGATCGAGGGAACAACGGTGTGGGGCGTCGACATCTCGCCCGACGCGCTCGACGTGGCACGCGCGAACGCCGCAGGTATCGGACGCAGGGCAGCAAATCTCCGGTTTGCGCACGGGTCGTGGTTCGACGCGCTCCCGGACGAGCTGCGCGGCTCGGTCGACGTGGTGGTGACCAACCCTCCCTACATTGCGATCGATGACCCCGAGGTCTCGGTCGACGTGACCGAGTGGGAGCCATCGCTCGCACTGTTCTCCGGCGAGGACGGACTCGATGCGATACGTCACATCGTGAGCAACGCCCACGCATGGTTGAGCGAACGTGGAGTGCTGTTGATCGAGATCGGGCACCAGCAGGCGGCGAGCGTGAAAGCGTTGCTCGCTGCAGCCGGGTTCGCAGACTTCGGGGTGGAGCCGGATCTTGCGGGCCGGGATCGGATCGCCTACGCGCGTAGGTGACGCCGCAGGAAGTCGAGTTGGAGCAGCAAGAGGTTCTCGGCAACGACCTCTTGGGGTGTCATGTGGCTCACGCCCGACAGTGGGAGCACCTCGTGGGGGCGACCGGCGGCGAGCAGCGCCGATGACAGTTGCAGCGTGTGCGCGGCCACCACGTTGTCGTCGGCCAGACCGTGCACGAGGAGCAGTGGACGTGTGAGTGCGGCGGCCTCGGCGACGAGGCTCGTTCGGTCGTAAGGCGTGGCGTCCGCCGTCGGGTCACCGAGGTACCGCTCGGTGTAATGCGTGTCGTAGAGGCGCCAATCGGTGACGGGTGCGCCGGCCACTGCGGCATGAAAGACATCGGGGCGTCGAATCACGGCAAGTGCAGCGAGATAGCCGCCGAAACTCCACCCGCGGATTCCCACACAGTCGCGGTCGAGAATCGCCGTGTGCGCAACGGCGTGCTCGAGTGCCTGCACCTGGTCGGTGAGCACGGGTCCGGCGAGATCGCCGTAGACCTCGCGCTCCCATGCCGAGCCCCGTCCCGGTGTGCCTGCGCCGTCTGCCACGAGTACCGCGAAGCCTTGATCGGCGAACCATTGCGACGTGCACATCGCAGTGTGCGACTGCAGCACACGTTGGGCGTGCGGCCCACCGTATGGATCGAGCAGCACCGGAAGCAGGGGTCCGCCATCATTCGGTGTACGACCGGCCGGGAGGATGAGTGCAGCGGCGATGGCGCGCTCGCCGAGCCGCAGCAGGTGCACATTCGGCGACACCAGCGGCTCCTCGGCGTGGCTCTCGATCGTGGGGCCGCCGAGCACCGCGGTCCGGGCTCGACGACCCGTGAGCGTGGCGCTCCGGATCACCACGGTGCTACCGGCGGCTGCTGCCGTGTGCACACCCGGCTCGTCGGTCAAACGGTCCACGCCGCTCACGGTGGACCAGCGATAGACGTGCTGCACCGTGGGGTCGTCCAGTGGGTTCGCGCAGAAATAGACGTTGGTGATACCCACCGACACGATGGATCGGACCTGCAGGTCCGGCGCGGTGACCGGCCGTTGGTCCACCACCAGACGGCGTGCACCGTCGCGGTCTGCGCACGTCACGATGCGTCCGTCGCTCAGGGCGGCCGGAACCCCGCGCACGATCTCGACCCAGCAGTCGTCGTGATCGCTGCCGGCTTCGTGGAGCTGTCCGGTAGTGGTGTCGCCGATGAGGATCCGGACGTCGCGTTGATCCCGTGACTGCACGGTGATGAGCACCGAGGTTCGGTCGAACCACGAAACGTCGACCAGATACGGGAATGCTGCGCGGTCCCATTTCATCTCGACACCGTTGCCGTCGAGGGCGATCACGTGGAGACTCACATCGGCATTCGCCGTACCGGCTGCGGGGTACGCGATCTCGGTGGGGGTCTGCGACGGCTCCGCAGGATTCGAGATGTGCCACCGTTGCACCGGCGCGTTGTCGGCACGGGCGACGGCGATCATCTCGCCGTCGGGCGACCACCAGTACCCGCGGCTGCGGCCCATCTCCTCGGCAGCGATGAACTCGGCAAGTCCCCACGTGACGTGTGGCGACGTCTCACCGGCGAGCTCCCACGAGGATCCGTCGAGCTCGGCGATGCGCAGCGAGCCGTTGCACGCATAGGCAATCCGGCGTGCGGTGGGATCGGGTCGGGGGTCGAACACCGGTCCGGGCACGCTGAGTTCGCGCGCGCGTGCCGACACGAGGCCGGCGGTGAACAGTCGTCCCGAGAGCGTGAATGCAGCGACGGTCACGTCGGTGTTCGTTGCATACGACACCACGCCACTGGCGCCTTCGCGGGCGCGCTCGCGCCGCGCTCGTTCCTCGGGGGGCAACTCTGCCTCGTCTGCTCCGCGCAGCAACTCCAACGGATCGGCAACCAAACGTTCCTCGCCCGTTGCGGTATCGAGCACCCAGAGGCAGTTCACGGGGTCGCTCCCGCTCCGGCTCCGGCAGAACACCACGCGGGTTCCGTCGGGCGAGACGGTGACGTTCCTCGGCTCACCCAGCGTGAGCCGCTGGGTGCGCGCGTACTGTCGCGGGAACGAGTCGGTCACCACTGACTCCTGCTCAGCCGACTGTCAGTGTCCCGTTTGTGTCGCGCTGCACGCGACGTCCCACCCACTCTCCCGTGCACATGGCGGCGGCGAGTTGCTGGTCCGATGTGGTTGCCCACGCGCGCCGGCCGTCGGCAAGCAGACATGCTGCCTGGCCCACCTCGGGTACACCGTCGCGGTCATGCATCACGGTGTAGGCCTCGATGGTGACCGTGCCTGCAGCGTCCTCGCCGTTGGCGAGTTCGCGTCGCGGCATCGCGTCGATCTCGTCCTGCGGGTAGGCGTGACGGAAGCCGTTCGCCGGCGGCTCGGTGGAGTACACGCCGAAGGCATGTTTGGTGGCGTACCCACCGTTCGCCCACACGAGTCCGCGCTCGCCGGGCATGGTGCGGAGTTCGCCCACCACGGTGGCGATCGAGTGCATCACGTAGTTGTTCCACGGCCCGCCCGCGAACGAAAGTCCGCCGGTACGCGTGAGCTGACGATCGATCTGCAGCCCGAGTGACTGCGCGCCGAGTTGCACCGCCGAGGGGAAGCACGAGTACAGATCCACGATCGCCATGTCGTCGATGCCGCAGCCCGCGAGTTCGAGTGCACGCCGACCGCCGAGCGCAATGGCGGGAGTCTCGGCAAACGTCCAGCGATTGGACACGTACTTATGCTCGTGGCAGTCGGATCCGCTGTGCGGGAAGACCCACCGATCGGCGGGCACGCCCAGCGAGCGTGCGCGTTCGACCGAGCACATGATGATGGCGGCGCCCTGGTCCACGTCGTTGTTCGAGTTCATGTACTTCGGGTACGGCAGACCGATCATCCGGTTCGAGGGTCCCGCCGTACGGATCTCCTCGGGTGTGAGCGCCTTCTGGATCCACGCATGCGGATTGCGGGCCGCTACAGCGCTGAAGCGTGACCACAGCTCGCTGATGCGCTCGAGGTGCTGCTCGGGCGCGCGTCCTGCCGCTGCTCGCAGCGCCGTCTCGAACATCGGGTACATCTGCACCGGCATCAGGATCCCGTGCGACTGCTCGATCTCGTGGCTCATCGCCAGGTCCTCGCCGAACACCCGGTCGGGCGCCTCGCCCGATGTGTCCTTGTGAGTCCATTCGAGGTCCATGCCCTCCTTGCGTGCACGCTGACGCGTACGCCACGCCTCACCGCCGGTGAGGATGACGAGGTCGGTCTCGCCGCGCTGGATCTCGAGCGCGGTCTGGTTCACGAGCGACTGCGGGCTGTTGCCGCCCGGTGTGCTCAGCCCGGTGTGGCGCACCTGAACGCCCAGCATCGACGCCAGTCGTCGGGCCGGGTCACCCGCCCGCCAGGACAGGGTGCTCACCACCCGGATCCAATCCGCGTCGGGTACGCGCGCGAGACCTGCATCGGTGGCGGCCCGCCGGATGGCCTCGGCCATCAGTTCGCCGGGGGAGAGGGCATCGTCGAGGGTGGTGAAGCGGTGGGAGACCTGCCCCACCCCGACGATGACTGCAGTGTTCGGATCGATCGGCATCGAAGCGGAGGTTAGGTGAGCCGGAGCGATCTCTTTACACTCGGGGTTCTGTGACTCGCATCGCCATTGGGGCCGACCACGCCGGATACGAACTGAAACAGCACCTCATCGAGCGGCTCCGGGGCCAGGGTCACACCGTGGCCGACCTCGGAACCAACTCCACCGAGAGTTGCGACTACCCGCCGTACTGCGCAGCAGTGGGCCGCGCCGTGCGGGACGGCGACGCCGACCTCGGCATCGTGCTCGGCGGATCGGGTCAGGGCGAACAGCTGGCGGCGAACAAGGTGCACGGTGTACGCGCTGCGCTGTGCAACGACCTCTACACAGCCCGCATGGCGCGGTCGCACAACGATGCGAACGTGCTCTCCATGGGGGCGCGGGTGGTGGGGGTCGGACTCGCCGAGGAGATCGTCGACCTGTTCCTGAGCACGCCGTTCGAGGGCGGACGGCATCAGCGCCGCGTAGACCAACTCATGGCGATCGAGCGCGAAGAGGCCGGCCGAGCCGGTTCCCGTTAGCAGTCTCGTAGGCTCCACCCGATATGGCGTTTCCCTCCGACATCGATCCGGATCGTGACCTCTTTGCGCTCATCGAGCGCGAGGTGCAGCGTCAGGTCACGGGAATCCAGCTCATCGCGAGCGAGAACTTCACCTCTCCGGCAGTGATGCGTGCGGTCGGGTCGGTGCTCACCAACAAGTACAGCGAGGGCTACCCGCGCAAGCGGTACTACGGCGGCAACGAAGTAGTCGACGACATCGAGCAGTTGGCGATCGATCGCGTGAAGCAGTTGTTCGGCGCCGATCACGCCAACGTGCAGCCGCACTCGGGCGCGAACGCCAACATGGCGGTGTATCTCGGCCTGCTCGAGCCCGGCGACACCGTGCTCGGTCTCTCGCTCGATCACGGCGGTCACCTCACGCACGGTTCGCCGGTGAACTTCAGCGGACGTCTCTACAACTTCGTCTCGTACAAGGTGAAGCCCGGTGACGAGCGCATCGACATGGACGAGGTGCGCTCGCTCGCGCTGGCTCACCGTCCGAAGATGATCGTCGCCGGCACCACGTCGTATCCGCGTCGGCTCGACCCTGTGGCGTTCCGCTCGGTGGCCGACGAAGTGGGTGCGCTGCTGATGTTCGACGCAGCGCACATCGCAGGCCTGATTGCGGGCGGCGTGCACCCCGATCCGGTACCGCACGCCGACGTGGTCACCTTCACCACGCACAAGACCCTGCGCGGCCCGCGCGGCGGCACCGTGCTCACCAAGGCGGCCCACGCCGCCGCCATCGACAAAGGGATGTTCCCAGGCCTGCAGGGCGGACCGCTCGAGCACGTCATCGCCGGCAAGGCCGTTGCATTCCGTGAGGCCATGCACCCGTCGTTCAAGCAGTACGCGGCGCAGATCGTGAAGAACGCCTCTGCGCTCGCCGAGGCGCTCAGCCACCAGGGCTTCCGACTGGTGTCCGGCGGCACCGACATCCACCTCATGGTGGTGGACCTGCAGCCCTTCGACGCCGACCTCACGGGCAAAGAGGCCCAGAGCGTGCTGGACCTCGCTGGCATCACGCTGAACAAGAACGCCATCCCGAACGACCCGCGGAGTCCGTTCGTGACGAGCGGCGTGCGGATCGGCACCCCCTCGGTCACCACGCAGGGCATGCGCGAACCCGAGATGGTCCGGATCGCCGACTTCATTGCTCGTGCGCTGCGGCACCGCAGTGACGAGGCGGCGCTCGCACGCATCAAGGGCGAGGTGGGCGAACTGTGCGCACAGTTCCCCGCCTACCCGAACGGCGTCTGACCGGTCACTACGCTTCGCCCGATGGTCAGCGCCTCGAGGTACGTCGCAGTCGGCGTGGTAGCCGCTGTCGTGACCTTCGTGCTCACCCCCCTCGTTGCCAAGTTCGCCCATCGTGTGGGCTGGGTGGTGGCGCCCGATGCGCGTCGCGTGCACACGCGCACCACTCCCGATGTGGGCGGCATCGCGATGTTCTTCGGGTTCCTCGCAGCCATGGCCGCCGCATGGGGCATGGACAGCTTCCGCCCGATCTTTGCGGGCAACTCCGAGGCGCTCGGCGTGCTCATCGGATGCGGACTCGTCTTCGCCGTCGGCCTGATCGACGATGTGCACGAACTCTCGGCGCCCGCCAAGGTCACCGGCATCGTGATCGGCGGTGTGGTGCTCACGGTGTTCGGCGTCACCATGTACTACTTCCGCGTGCCGTTCATGGATGTCTTCGTGCTCGGGCAGAACTGGGTGCCGCTCATGACGGTGCTGTGGTTGCTCGGTCTCACGAACGCCATCAATCTCATCGACGGTCTCGACGGTCTCGCTGCCGGGATCGTTGCCATTGCAGCAATGGCGTTCTTCGTCTATAGCCGTCGCCTCGATCAGTTGAACCTGCTGGGACCCCAGAATCTCGGTCCGCTGCTCGCAGTGATCGCAGCAGGCGTGTGCATCGGGTTCCTGCCGCACAACTTCAATCCGGCGAAGATCTTCATGGGCGACGGTGGCGCACTGTTCCTCGGCGCATTGATGGCGGTGTCCACCAGTGTGGTGGGCGGTCGTGCCGATCCGAACACCCAACGGTTCCGCGGACAGACGTATTTCTTCTTCGCACCACTCGTGATTCCCATCGTGATTCTCGGCGTACCGATCCTCGACATGCTCTTTGCGATCATCCGCAGAGCCACGCGTCGACAGGGTCTCGCCGTTGCCGACAAAGGACACCTGCACCATCGTCTGATGAACCTCGGGCACGGCCAACGTCGCGCCGTGCTGATCCTGTGGGCGTGGACCGCACTGCTCTCGGGTTTCGTGCTGTACCCGGCGTTCACCCGCACCGGGAGTGTGTACGCGCCGGCCGGATTGGCCGCGTTGGCCCTCGTGCTGTACACGGTTCTGCATCCCCGTCTGCGTGCCCGCCGGGAGAGTGCCGAGAAGTTGCCGGTTCGGCCCGACGGGACCTAGATTGTGCATCCGTTCACAAACTTTTCTTGCTGACTCCGTGACCCCTCTCGCCCGCCCCTCCCGAAAGCGCTCGTCTGCGGCCGAACTCAACCGTGGTTTGTCCAACGGTGCCGAGTTCGCCGGAGTCGTGTTGGTTTTCTTCTTCGGTGGCTTCGGGCTCGACAAGTGGCTCGGAACGGCGCCCTGGTGCGCCGTAGGCCTGACGATCTTCGGTGTGGTGGGCGTGTTCGTCCGCACCTGGTACGCCTACGTGGCCGAGATGGACCGCCACCAGCAGCAGCGCACCGCGCACCGCACGGTGGGTGCCCCGGTAGCCACCCGCCAGACGGAGGGCCACGCAGCGTGACCGCCACCTCTCCGATGGCAACCCGTCTCGAGGGACCCGCACCCGAGGTGCAGGTGACCCGGGACATGCTCCGTCGGGGAGTGTTCATTGCGCCGGTGCTCGTGGGTATCTGCGCCGCCATCTGGGGCGGTCGGGGAGCGGTGTCCTCGGCCTACGCCGTGGCACTCGTGATCGTGAATTTCGCCGTGTCCGCGGGCATCGTCTCGTGGACCTCCCGGATCTCGCTGGGCCTGCTCATGGGCTCGGTGCTGTTCGGGTACCTCATTCGCCTCGGCATCATCTTCCTGGCCGTGTACTTGGTGCACGAGGCCTCGTGGGTGTCCCTGCCGGCCCTCGGAACCGGGCTGGTCGTGACGCACTTGGGGCTCTTGGTCTGGGAGATGCGGTACGTTGCGATGTCCCTTGCCCACCCTGGTCTGAAGCCCAAGCGGCCGTAACCCGAGGAGCCAGTCAGAAGTGCTCGCTGCATTCGAGTTCCCAAAGATCAACGCCATCCTGCGCTGGGACGACTTGTTCACGTCGTTCAACAAGATCGCGCTCATCGCAGTGGCTGCGACGATCATCGGAACCGTCGTGTTCCTGCTCGCAGGACGCAAGAACGCGCATGAAGCCCCCAAGGGTGTGCGCAACCTTGCCGAGACCACGGTGGAGTTCGTCGAGAACGGCATCGTGATGCAGACCATGGGCGAAAAGGGACTGAAGTGGACGCCGTTCCTGCTCAGCCTCTTCGTGTTCATCTACCTGTGCAACGTGCCCGGCATCATCCCGATCCTGCAGATGCCCGCAACGGCCCGCATGGCCATCCCGATGTGCCTCTCGCTCGTCGTGTGGCTCGTCTACAACGGCGTGGGCTTCAAGCACCAAGGCCTGGGATACATCGGCCACACCATCTGGCCCCCCGGGGTTCCCGTGGCCCTCAAGCCGCTCGTGGGCATCATCGAGTTCATCTCGAACATCATCGTGCGCCCCTTCTCGCTCACGGTGCGACTCTTCGCCAACATGCTCGCCGGTCACATCCTGCTCGTGACCTTCGCCCTGCTCACCGAGGCACTCGTCGAGGCCCAGACCAAGGTCTTCATGCTGAAGCCGATGGCGATCCTGCCGTTCTTCATGCTGGTGTTCCTCACCGCATTCGAGGTGCTCGTCGCCTTCCTGCAGGCCTACATCTTCACGATTCTCACCGCCGTGTACATCGGGGGAGCCATGGAAGGCCATGGCGATCACGATGACCACCACGACGACGCGCACGCCGCTGTTGCGCACCACGATCACTAAGCAAGTAACCCTTCTCCACCCACTACACGACAACAGGAGACACCAATCCCATGGAAGCAGTGAGCCGCCTGATCCAGCAGGCCACCGAGGCCACCGGCACGGATCCCGCCGACCTCAAGAAGGCCAACGCCGCTATCGGCGCCGGTTTCGCCTATGGCATCGCAGCCATCGGCCCGGGCATCGGCATCGGTTACCTCGTCGGTAAGTCCGTCGAGGCGATGGCCCGTCAGCCCGAGAGTGCCGGCATGGTGCGTACCACCATGTTCCTCGGCATCGCCTTCACCGAAGCCCTTGCCCTCATCGGCTTCGTGGTCTTCATCCTCATCGGCCTCTGAGCCGACGCTTTCCGTTCCGTTCCCTTCCTGAAGGAGCAGACGTGCACTACGCCGTCGTTCAACTCAGCGGGAACTCGGTGCGGTTCGTCGCTGCGTCGGAAGAATCCGGTGAGGCGACCACAGCATCCGAGTCCTCCGCGGAATCCACCAAGGATCCGTCAAAGCCCGGTCCCATCGTCCCAGAGCTCAAGGAGATCTACTGGGGCGCAGGGTCGTTCGTGGTGTTTGCCATCCTCATGCGTCTGGTGCTGTACCCGCGCCTGAAGCGGGGTATGCAGGCCCGGTACGACGGCATCCGCACAGCGCACGAGACCGCCGACGCCGAGCGCGCCAAGGCTCGGGCTGAGGTCGCCGAGTACGAGGCGCAACTCGCCTCGATCAAGGCCGAGGCGTCACGCAAGGTGGAAGCGGCGCGTGCGAGCATCGAGGCCGAGCGCACCGACGCCATCGCCAAGCTGAACGCCCGGCTCACCGAGCAGCGCTCGGCAGCAGCGGCGCAGGTGGAAGCAGCACGTTCCGCAGCGGCTTCGCAGATCCGTGAGGCCGTGTCCGATGTCGCTGGCCGTGCCGGCGAGTTGGCCACGGGCAAGCGTCCGTCACCCGAAGTCGTCAGCCGTGTGGTGCAGGAGGTCATGTCCAAATGAGCCTCGTGCAACTGTTCGTCGCTGCCAGCGAAGAACTCCACTTCGACGACAAGGGCGTGGTCACCCACAGTTGGCTGCTCCCGGAAACCGCCGAGATCATCTACGGCGGTCTGGCGTCGCTCATCATCTTCGCCCTGCTCGCGAAGTTCGCCGGTCCGCAGATCAAGAAGGCCATGGCCGCTCGCACCGCTCGTATCCAGAAGGATCTGGACTCAGCGGCCGAGGACAAGGCCTCTGCTTCGAAAGAAGCGGCCGACATCCGTCAGGCAAAGGGTGACATCGCTGCAGAGCGCAACCGCATCCTGGCCGAGGCAGATGCCCAGGCCGCCTCCGTGCTCGCCGAGGGTCGTGCTCGGCTGGCCACCGAACTGAGCGAGATCGAGTCGCGTGCACAGGCCGAGATGGCCGCATCGGCCACTCGGGTGGGCGACGAACTGCGCGCCGAAGTCGCTCGACTCTCGGTCGCTGCGGTGGATCACGTGGTCACCGGGTCGCTCGATGCTGCAACGCAGCAGGAACTCATCGAGAACTTCATCTCACGAGTGGGGGCAGGACGATGAACGATCAGCGCATCGACGGTTACGCCCGCGCACTGTTCGAGATCGCCCGCGCAGAGGGAACGATCGATCAGGTCGAGGACGAACTCTTCCGCTTCGCCCGCGCCTACGAGGGCAGCGATCAACTGCGCGCCGCTCTCTCCGATGAGTCGATTCCTGCGGCCCGCCGTCAGGGAATCATCGAGGAACTGCTCGGGGGCAAGGCTTCCAACACCACGGTGCAACTCGTGTCGATGATCGCCGGCTCCGGCCGCGCATCGGACTTGGTGGCCATTGTGGAGCGTCTCGTCGCCCGGGCGTCGAGCGCGAAGAACCTCGAGGTCGCCGAGGTGCGCACGGCTGTGGCGCTCACCGGTGACCAGGAGTCCAGGCTTGCTGCGGCCCTCACCAAGGCCACCGGCAAGAGCATCAATCTCAAGGTGGTCGTGGATCCCTCCGTGATCGGCGGAGTGGTCGCCACCATCGGCGACACCGTCATCGACGGAAGTGTCCGTAGCCGCATCGAACAACTCAAGTCTCGGCTGTAGAAGGAACCAGGAACATGGCAGAGCTCACGCTGAGCGCCGGCGACATCGCCGCCGCACTCAAGAAGAACCTCGAGGGTTTCACCCCCTCGCTCGAGGCCCGCACGGTGGGTCGAGTCACCGAGATCGGTGACGGCATCGCCCGCGTGTCGGGTCTGCCCGACTGCGCCGTGAACGAGTTGCTCGAGTTCGAGAACGGCACGTTGGGCCTCGCGCTCAACCTCGACGAGGACTCCATCGGCGCCGTGGTGCTCGGTGACTCGGCGCACATCGACGAGGGTCAGACCGTGAAGGCCACCGGACGCATCTTGTCCGTGCCGGTCGGCGACGGCGTCCTCGGTCGTGTCGTGAACGCCCTCGGTGAGCCCATCGACGGTCGTGGACCCCTCGTGGGCACCCAGGCCCGTCGTATGGAGATCCAGGCTCCCGGCATCATGGGCCGCAAGCCCGTGCACGAGCCGCTCCAGACCGGCATCAAGGCCATCGACGCCATGACCCCGATCGGTCGTGGTCAGCGCGAACTCATCATCGGCGACCGCAAGACCGGCAAGACCACCGTCGCCATCGACACGATCCTGAACCAGAAGGGTCAGGGCGTGAAGTGCATCTATG
>JAFMJD010000101.1 GCA_017853685.1 Actinomycetota bacterium
AACGATCTCATCGACGAGTGGATCGAAGACGGTCAGGTGGACTTCGTCAGCCGCTTCGCGCGGCCCCTGCCCCAGCGCGTGATGGCCACGCTGCTCGGCTTCCCGCTCGCCGACATCCCACAGATGGCCGACTGGGGCACCGCCGTGGTGATGCCGTTCGTGCACGGCACCGGCCTCAAGCACGAACTCACACCCGAGCAGACCAAGCAGATGCTGAAGCAACTCGAAGGGTTCCAGGAGTACATCTACGAGCACGTGAAGGCCAAGCGGTCCGACCCGCAGGACGACATGGTGAGCTTCCTATGCAACGTTCACTACGAAGCGCTCGACCGCAAGCTCACCGATCTCGAGATCGCCGGCATCGTGCACGCCATGATCATCGGCGGCCTCGAGACCACGCAGTACGCACTCGAGGAGCAGGCCCAGATCCTCTGCGAGACACCCGGCGTGTTCGAGCAGTTGCAGTCCGACCGCTCCAAGATCCGCGCCTTCACCGAGGAAGGCATGCGGATGCGCTCGCCAACGCACGGCCTCTCCACCCGCGTCACGTCGCAGGACGAAGTGTTCCAGGGTGTTCACGTTCCGGCCGGCTCGCTCATCCACCTTCGCTTCGCGGCTGCGAATGTTGACCCCGAGGAGTTCGAGTGCCCGTTCGATCTCGACCTCGAGCGTGACGGCCTCACCCGTCACGTGACGTTCTCCACCGGACCCCGGGTGTGCCCCGGAGCCAACCTGTCACGAGTGGAGCAACAGGTGGCGTGGGGTGTGTTGCTCGACCGGCTCGGATCGCTCGAGTACGGCGACAACAACGACTGGATGCACCAGCCGGGCATCATGCTGGGCACGTTGAAGCTGAACCTGCGCTTCAGCAAAGCAGCCGGGTAGCACTAGTTCGACACCGGGCACGCCCGCTACGTTGCTGGCGTGCGCATCACCACTGACGATCGACTCGACATTGCCGAACTGCCGGCTCGCTACGCCGACGCGTTGGACCGATTGGAACCACACCATCTGCGTGAGGTGTTCACGGTCGACGCAATCTGGGAGATGGTGGGCGGACTGCGCCTGAACGGTCTCGACGAGATCATGGCGTTCATGGGTCGTGACGACGTGCACCCCGGTGCACACCTGATGACCAACATCTACATCGAGTCGGTCACGCAGGACCCACGCGATGGTGGGCCACTGGTGCACTTGCGATCACGCGGTGTGTACCCCGTGGGTCCGTCGGACCGCAACAACCCCAGTGCCGTGTTCTACGGCCACTACGAAGACGATGTGGTGCGCACACCCGATGGCTGGCGGATTCGCCATCGTCGGTACCGACACGGATCTCGCTGAGATCGCACTGAGGTCGCACTGGCATTGCGCTGATCTCGCGCAGCGGCGCGTCGTGTTGACGCTGCACGTACCGCATCCACGCCCACATACCTTGTTACACCCACTTGCGATGATGGTCGCATGGACCTCGATGCAGTACTTGCTCGTTGCGAGATGGCGGCCGAAGCCGTCGCATCGCTCGATGCATCGCTGCTGCACCATCACGAGTTCTTCGTGTTCGTCGAGGCACTGCAGCGCCACTTGGATCAGGTACACGTTGCGCACGCCAGGGTGCTGCGTCATGGGCAGGACACCGGGCGCTACATCGGTACGGGCGCACGTTCGATGGCCGACTGGGTGTCGCAACACACCGGAGCCGGATACGGCGAGACGGTCGGCAAGGTGCGCCTCGCCGATGCGCTGAGCTACTCACCCGTACTGTCCGAGGCGGTTCGCTCGGGCGATGTGTCGCCCGCAACTGCGCAAGCACTCTTTTCTGCCGTGGCAGCTCCACCCGAGGGCGCCGATGTGGGCGAACTGGTGGAACGAGTCAAGGGTGCCGACCCGAGAGCCGCGCGCGCCGAGGTCGAGGCGTGGCGCGCCGAGCACCCCACCGAGTCTCCCGAAGATGCCGAGGAGCGGCGCCACCAGCAGCGAGCACTCGTGTTCCACGGACCCGTCGACGGCATGATCTCGGGCTCGTTCACGCTGCCCACGTTGGCTGCTCGACAGGTGCAGGCCACGGTTGCGTCACTGGGTGGCAAACCATCGGAGACTGATCTGCGCACCACGGCACAGCGCTGCGCCGATGGCTTGGTGCTGCTCGCCGATGCGTATGCCAAGGGTGCCGTTGTGGGTGGACGTGAGCGCGCCACGGTGCTGGTCACCGTTCCGGCCGACACCCTCAGGGGCGGCTCAGCTGCGGGTTCCACGGTGCAGGGCGATGCCGTCCCTGCGCACGTGGTGCGCCGTCTGGCCGGCGACGCCCGCGTTCGACGTGTGCTCACCGCGGGCAGCGAGGTGCTCGACCTCGGTCGTTCGGTGCGCTGGGCCACCACATCGCAGTGGGAGGCGCTCGTGGCGCGTGACGGAGGCTGCCGCTGGGAGCACTGCTCCATTCCCGCCACGTGGTGCGATGTGGACCACTTCGTTGCGTGGGAGCACGGAGGAACGAGCGACCTCGACAACCTGTGGTTGCTGTGCCGACACCATCACACCGAGCGACACCGACCTGGCGTCACCCTCACCGGGACGGTGCACGAACCGCAACTCACTCTGGCCGATGGCACCACCATCGCGTGCCCGTTGCCCCACAGCCGACCCCGAAGCCGACGAAGTTCGGCGGCGGCCTGACGCCCGCAGCGAGGCCGGGAGCGCTGTTCAGCGCGCCTGCGGGCGGGCGTACCAGCGTTTCGTGGAGACGATGGGACTCGAACCCACGACCCCCTGCTTGCAAAGCAGGTGCTCTAGCCAACTGAGCTACGTCCCCGAGGTGAACAGGGAACCCTCAGGCTAGCGACTTGGTCGCAGCGACCGACGCGGCGCGACCGCAGGGCCATCGAGGAGGATCCGCTGGCGATCCGTGAGCATTCCCGAGCGGACGAGGTCGGCGAGGTCGGACCCATAGTTCCGACCCCACGCAAGATGGCCGGGCGCGTACTTGTACAACAACGTGCGGCGGGTGCCCGACCCGGTCCAACGAATCGTGCAGTGCGTGAGTGCCTCGGTGAAGATCACGAGGTCGCCCGCAGCCATCGGCACCTCCACTACCCAGTCGCTGGGCACCGGCTGGGGCAGCGCAAAGTTCGCCCGATGGCTACCCGGGATGCACCCGAATCCGCCCTCACCGGGACGGTGGTCCACCAACGCCCACTGGGCGGCAACCAGTCCGTTGAACATGGTTCCGCCTCGCACGTCGTAGTACTGCGCCGGATCGTGCGGGGTTCCGCCACCGTGCAGTCCCAGTCCGCGCTGACCCGGAGTCATGACGATGCCGTAGGCATGATCGAGCCGGGCGAACTCACCGCAGAGGTCCGTGACAACGTCGAGCACTGCGGGATGATCGATGAGATCACGGAAGCACCTCGCCGATCCGAGGTGATCGCGGAAGCGTTGACTCCAGATATCGGTCTCGTTGGGCGACGGGACGTCCAACAGATCCACCGCCACGTTGAGCGCCTGCACCTCGTTAGCGCTCAGCACCGCGCGCCGCACGATGTAACCCCGGACGTCGAAGAGATAACGCTCGTGGTCAGTGAGTCCCATGGATGACGAGGTCGTGTCCATCAACTCGCGCGCCAGCCCATCCGTTTGCTCAATCGTCCTTGAGTGCAACCGCGTTCGGCGTGACATTCATCTTCGGCACGTAGTCAGCGGACTCAACCTGCTTTGCATCGCGGTGCAATGCCGCTCGCAGGATGTCCCGACACGTTCCGCAGGGTCCATAGAACCGCTCCGACACCTCCTGACCACAACGTGGGCAGGTGAAGGTGCTGGCGAATTCGAGGGACTCCATCTCGCTAGTTCACCACGCCATTACCGATCCGTGCCATTACCGATCCGTAGTGGCATGGCCGGTCATGTCGGTGAACTCACGCACCACTGCAGCCACCTCGCTCACATTCGGGTACCGCATCATCGACAGGTGGTCGCCGCCCACCACCACCCGGCGCAGATTCGGGTGGTCATCCCACTGATCGATCACCGATGATCCAGCGGGACAGATGAGAGCGCCCCGCACCGCAAGCGGCGTGATTCGGTGTGCCATCGCCGCCCGTACCGCGAAACGGAAGAACGCTCCGTAACGCGCCTCGGTCCCGATCGGTCGGAGCAATCGCTTCCATCGCCGAGCCATCAACCGTTTCGTGTACACCGAACGCCAGACCGCCCACTTGAGCAGCCAGACCGGCCAGATGTCCGTGCGACGTGCGACGGCAGGTGGCGGGGTGGGTGGCGGATCGAGCGCCGGAACCGTTCGTCGTTGCGCGTCGAGCAGCACGAGCGACACGTGGTGACCTTCCGCCAGCAGGATCGATGCCATGTGCTGGGCCACCAATCCGCCCCACGAGTGACCGATCAGGAGGTACGGCCCAGTCGGTTGCCGATCACGGAGCGCTGCAAGATTGCGCCTCGCCACTGCCTCGATCGTTCGGTCGGCGCGAACACGGCGATGCAGGCCGTATTGCTCGAACACCACCATCGGCTGACTCGCCCCGAGCTCGGAGGCGAGAAAACGAAACGCCAGTGCCGTGCCGCCCGCACCAGCCACCGCAAAGACCGGTCGGCGATCACCGAAGTCGTTGATCGCCACGACGTGCGAGGGTCGCTGCGCTGACACCGACGATGCCAGGGCCGCCAGTTCGCGGCATGTGGAGAGCCCCACCACGGACGAGGGGTCGATGTCCACACCCGTCATCTCTGACAGTGACGTCACGATCTCGAGTGCTCCGAGCGAATCGAGCCCGAGATCCCAGAGGTGATCGTCGGGCATGACCTCATCGAGATCCAGCACCAGTGCAACCTCGGCACAGATGCTCGATAACCGATCATCGATGGGGCCGCTCGGCAGCGAGGATCGCCACGGCACGACGTCCATGGCTCGCAGCGCTGCGCGATCCACCTTGCCGCGATCGGTGATCGGGAGCGAGTCGTGCCGCATGAGCACCCCGGGAATCAGATGACCCGGCAGCGCCTTGCGCATGGCAGCGCGCAGCGCATCGCTGGTGGTGCCTTCGTCCACCGCCACATGTGCAACGAGTTGGAAGGTTCCCGAAGGTCGCTTGCGCGTGATCACGGCCACATCACGTACTCCGGTGATCTTTCGCAGGATCCGTTCGGCCTCCAACGGCGCAACCAGACGACCGTTGATCTTCACTACGTCATCACGTCGACCGCGTGGCCAGAGCACACCCGCATCATCGAGATGCATGAGATCACCTGTTCGCCAGAAGCGCACACCGTCCTCGTCGATCCCGAACCGTTCGGCGGTGAGCGCGTCGTCGTCGACATAGCACTGCGCCACCTCACCACGCACCACGAGTTCGCCCCACCCCTCGGCGTCGGGAACCGGATCGATACGAAACCCCGACGGGTTCCGCGGCTTCCCGATGGCCACCCCCGGTTCGGCGTGCTCCTCGCTCCATCGGGCCAGATCGATCCGGTGAACTGCCAGCACAGCAGTCAATTCCGATGCTGCGTAGTAGGAGCACAGCGCCGTGACCCGTGGGAGCCGCTGGCGAACCAGTTCGACATCAGCGGCATCGAGTACCTCACCAGCCACCCAGATCTCACGCACGAGGGAAGAAGCGTCCGGCGTCGCCGTGGTGGCCAGCGTGTGCAGCAACGACGGGGCGAGATGTAGCCGCTCGATCCTCCGTTGCCGAAGAAGATCATCGAGCGCAGCGCGACTCACACGACGAGCATCGACGATCGAGGTGAATCGACCCGCTGCCAGTCCGCCCATCGTGGCAGTGAACCCGCCGGCGAAATGCAGCGGCATGAACATGGCCGTGCGCTGCGGCGCAAACAGATCGCCGTTCACGAGTTCCCCCTCGATGTGGCGATCGATGTCGAGAACCGATCGCACCACACCTTTGGGACGACCTGACGAGCCAGACGTGAAGAACACTGCACCGGCCCGGTCAGACGCCCGGCGGAGCGGTTCGACCCCGGCCGTCTCGGCCAGCACTCCCGGCCCCACCACTCCAGGTCCCACCACGGCGTGCGCACCAACACGCTCGACGATCTCCGCCACGCGGGCCGGTGGATCCTCCGCCGACAACGGCACCACGGCACCGCCCGCCCACAGCACGGCCAGCACATTGACCACGCTGTCAACAGTCCAGTCGCACAGCACCACCACCGGGGGCGCCTCGCGTAGATCGCCGTGCGGGGCAGCGACGCGCGCCACGCGGTTCACCAACGCTCCATAGGTCACGATGTCGTTGCTGTCACCCAGTGCTTCTGCGTCAGGCTGCAGTTCGGCCTGCGTCCGCAAGCGGTGGATCAGCCCGCGCGGCTCCGACACGCCCTGGTCGGGGCTCGATTCAGATGATGTTGAGTGCATCGAGTGCTGCGGCGGCGGCATCGGCATTCGACCCAGTGAGCGAACTCGTCGCCCGCCAGTCAGCGCGCTTGGTGCCCCACGACACGAAGTCGTGCGCCGTGGTGTGCAGCGTTGGCGCGCCACTGAGCACTCCCGGGCGAACCGTCCACAGCGCATCGCCCGGCTCCAGCACGAAGTCGGGCTCGGCGATGCCCTCGAAGTGCAGGTTCACGGCCTGCTTCGGAACCCGTGCCAGTGCGTCTGCGCACATCTGCGGCAAACCCATGAGCATCCACTCCACCGTGGGTCCGAGCGAGCCCGGATCGCGCGGCAACGATGCGGCTCGCGCAATTGCCGCGCCGATGTCGTGGCGCAGGTGGCAGTAGTGATCGAACACGATGGCGTTGGCGAGGATGTGCATCGGGTGCTTGCCGAGGTTCCCGAGCGGCACCACCGTGTCGCTCATCGGCGGATCCTGCAATGCCGTGAGTGCGCCGATTCCTTGGGGTGCCCACTCGCGGTACTCAGCGGCGACCTGTGCGGGGGTCCACGTCTTACGTGGTGCTACGGCAAGCTCAGCACTTTTCTCGGCGTCACCCGTCGGGTCCGACGGAATCGACGTGTCGCCGCAGATCGAGCGGAATACGGCACCCATGTGTGCCACCACGTCCTGCACCCGCCAGCCGGTGCAACCCGACGGGGCATTCCACTCGGCGTCGGTGAGTGTGTCGAGCAACGCAAGTACATGCGCTGATTCGTTGTGGAGGGCGGGTACGGCTGCTGCGCTCATGATGGTGACTCCGGGATAACTCGCAGGGATGCGATCGCTGTGTGCTCAGTCGGTGGAACGAAGTGTGCGTCCGGCGAACGTGCCGGTGTGCGTGCCGTGATCCATCGCCACCCGACCGTTCACGATGGTGTAGTCGTAACCGGACGCACCCTGCACGTAACGACTCGCTCCGTTCGGCAGGTCGTTGGCTACACGCGGCTGATCGAGAGTGAGCGCATCGAAGTCGATCACGTTCACATCCGCGAACGCACCGGCGCGCAACACGCCGCGGTCACGCACACCGAAGACCTCTGCGGTATCGCTCGTGAGTCGACGGATCGCCTCCTCGAGGGTCCAACGCTGCCGCTCGCGGATCCAGTAGGTGAGGAAGAACGTGGGCTGGCTCGCATCCATGATCTGGCCGACGTGTGCCCCCGCATCGGCGAGGCCGAGTGTGACGAGTCGGTCGTCGAGCATCTCCTCCACTGCGCCGAGGTCCTGGTTGAGGAACGGGTAGTTGAGCACCACATCACCGTTGGTCTCGAGCACCATGTCGATGAAGGTCTCAGCAGCCGACTTGCCACGGCGCTCGGCGTGCGACGCAATCGAATCAGTGGGCTTGCAGTCGTACCTCGGGCGACCGTCGAGCGGCAGTACGTAGATGCCGGTGAGGTCGACCGGCGGCGGGTTCTCGATCGCCTCACGCACCATGCGCTCACGGCGTGCCGGATCGCGCAGTGCAGCGATGCGAGCCTCGGTGGACATCGAACGCAGTTCACGCCACGCCGCGTTGCGGTCCCATGGGGTACGCGTGCCGATGTTGTAGAGCACGCCCACACCGCGCGCTGTGGTCTGCGGGCGGATCTGTGCACCACTGGAGTTCTCGTCGTGCGCAAAGCCCACGACGCGACGGAACAGATCGGGTCGGCGGAACGAGTGCGTCACGCCGAAACTCACCGGTCGACCCGAACGCCTCGACACCTCGCCCATCCATGCAACTTCGGCGCGTGTGTTCACGAGATCGTCGGTGTCACGCTCGCCGAGGCGCAACGCTGCTTCGAAAACACCAGCACCATGACGGCCCATCACATCAGCAATCGCCAGCAACTCATCGCCCGACGCATAGGTACCCGGCACCGGACGACCATCGGGAACGCGGTGCATGTACGTACGCGAGGTGGAAAAGCCCAGCGCACCCGAGCGCATCGCTTCGTCTACGCATTCCGCGATGGCGGCAATGGCCGAAGCGTCCGCAGGGGTCTCGTCGAGGCTGCGCTCACCCATCACGTGGTAGCGCACGGCGCTGTGGCCCACCATGCCGCCCACATTCACGCCCTTGGGCATGCGGTCGATCGAGGCGAGATACTCCCCGTAGGTGGTCCAGTCCCAGGGAAGACCGTTCAAGATGGCGTCGCGCGGAATGTCCTCCACGCTCTCCATGAGTTCGGCGAGGTACTCGCGATCGTTCGGCGCGCACGGCGCAAAGGTGACTCCGCAGTTGCCCATCACCACCGAGGTCACGCCGTGGTAGCACGACGGCGTGGCCATCGGATCCCACGCAATCTGGGCATCGAGGTGGGTGTGGATGTCGACGAACCCGGGCGTCACGAGACGGCCCGAGGCATCGATCTCGCGCGAACCGCGGCCCGGGATCGACGGTTCCACCGCCACCACCCGGTCGCCCACCATGGCCACATCGGCCTCGCGGGCCGGTGCGCCGGTGCCGTCCACCACTGTTCCACCGCGAATGACGAGATCGAATGACATGTCCACTCCCCTCGACTCGGTCGAGCCGTTCCGGGGAAGTGTCTAGCAACTGCGTCGCAGACTTGCGAACACAGACCCCGCCTAACCTTGGGCCCATGACCACCGGCGCTCGGTTGACCCTCGTGCTCGGTGGCACCCGGAGCGGCAAGTCCGTCGTGGCCGAGCGCATCGCAACCGACGCCGGGGCTCCGGTCACGTACCTCGCCACCGGCCCGTCGGACGACGACGGCTTCGCCGATCGGATCGCCGAGCATCGGAGCCGGCGCCCGGCCGACTGGGTCACCATCGAGTGCGGCGCTGGTCTCGCCGAGGCGTTGCGAGCCCACCCGTCGGGCACAGTGCTCGTGGACTCGCTCGGCACGTGGCTGAGCGCGCACCATGACTTCGCCGCCGACACCGCCGATCTCATCGCGGCCCTGCGTTCTCGCACCGGCACCACGGTGCTCGTGTCCGACGAGGTCGGGTTGTCGGTGCATCCCCCCACCTCGCTCGGCCGACGTTTTGTGGACGCACTCGGCTCGCTCAATCAGGCGGTTGCTGCAGTGGCCGACGACGTTGCGTTGGTGGTGGCCGGTCGCACGATGTGGTTGCCATCCGATGAGGCCGGGCCGCGATGACCGTGGGGATATCCGGGGCCCTGTCGTTCCTCACGATCGTGGGTCGGGCACGGACCCCTGCCGCATCGCAGCAGATCTGGTTCCCGGTGGTGGGTGCGGCCATCGGAGCCACAGTGGGTCTGGTGTATTGGGGTGCGGCACAGTGGTGGCCCCTCCCGGTCGCTGCCGCACTCGCAGTGGTCGCCGATCTGTGCATCACGGGCCTGCTGCACATCGACGGCCTCGCCGACAGCGCCGATGGTCTGTCGCCCCATCTCGATCGCGCGCGGCGACTCGAAGTGATGTCGGCCCCCGACACCGGAGCGTTCGCCCTCGCGGTCGTAGCGATGACGATCCTGCTTCGCTGGGCGGGATTTGTCGGATCGAACATCGGCGGCGCGCAGGTAGTGGCCGCCACCGCCGGGCTGTGGGCATGGTCCCGCGGGTTGATGGCGCTCACGTTGCGACTCGGTACCTATGCGCGGCCCGGTGGTGGACTCGCATCAGTGTTCGGGGGACGCAGTTCCCAACGCGACACCCAACGCGACACCCAACGCGGCACCTACGTCATCGCTGTGCTCACTGCTGGCCTCGGGCTCGGTGGTCTCATGCTCGGGCGCGGCGTGGTCGCCGGAGCGATCGTCGGAGCAGTGGCCCTTGCTGCAGGCGTCGGCGTCCTGTGGTTGGC